>JALOOG010000173.1 GCA_025454525.1 Anaerolineae bacterium
GCTCTTAGATAACTTAGAGCGTTTCCTTCAACAGCAAAATGATTTGAATTCTCTTCAGCGCTTTCGATTTGCCAAAAACTTTCAGTGAGGTACTTTTGTCTGTATTTTTTGATTTTTTATAAGCTACAGAAATAGGTGTGAGAAAAGCTTTGAATTACAGAGAACACAGAAGTATTCTCAGGAAAGTTTTTTGCGTCCAAGCCCACCCTAGCCCTCACCAACCATGAGGCGAGAATCGACCTGCGTAAGATAAGCTGCTCCGTCTCAGTAATCTCAGGAAAGTTTCTCCTGTCCAACCCTCACCCTAGTTTTCACCCATACATGGGGAGGGAACTGACGTGCGTGGGATGGGCTGAACGGTCTGCATTGGTGGGGTGTCTTTCTGATGTTGCTTAGTGGCTTATCCGATAAATAACTAAAACACACGTCATCATCGGAACGGGCGACGGTGTTGGTTCCAAAGATCGGTTTGAGGATACCCGTTTCTTAAACTATTTCCAAGATGAACCCCTTAGATCGATCCGATTACCTCTTTAAAGAAGCGGTGATCTTTGGAGGCGCATGACGCGCCCCCGATCTCTACCAGGCAGGCGGATCACTGGCCGGGAACGACTCTTTAGAGGCTTCTGTCACCACATCGATCCCTTCTTGGGGCAACGTTGGACGATGAGTCGGATCGGCGTGATCAGAATATAACCCGCGATCCACCGTTTTAATCGCACGGGTGATTTCTTGACCAAAGGCCCGCAATTGCGTTTTGAGGTTTTCATTGGCTAATTGACCGTCTTGATCAAACACATCAGCCGTGTTACTGACAGGCAACAGCATCGGGATCGCCCACCCATTCAAGGATCGCACCATAAATTCCATAGAGGTCAGGACGTGTAGACCCTGCACGCCGGGGGAAATGCTGATGAGTCCGATAAATTTTCCAGTGAGATAAGCGGGTTCACGCTCACCCAGTGAGGTCAGCCAATCGATCGCGTTTTTAAACGCGCCACTCACACTGCCATGATACGGCGGACTGCTCCAGATCATCGCTTGAGCGCTATAGACTTCATCGCAAAATTGACGGATGCTAGGGGGAACAGCGCTGTATTCGGGGGTATACATCGGCAAGGTCATCTGATTTAGGTCAAATAACATCGTGTTTGCACCCGCGTCACTTGCCCCAGATAAGGCCACTTTTAAAACCTCAAGGCTGATCGATCGCCTCAGCAATCCGCCTCCCAATCCAACGACTTTGATCGTCATGGTATTCTCTCCTGTGATTGTTTGATGTAATCCGTTTTGTAATTCATTCACGGAATACTGTGACAGGTTGTGATAAGGAGAACATGACATTTTGATGTAAGGTCGCTAGAAATGGGGATGATCCGGATGATCATCCCTCAATCAAGTTATTCAGAATCGTTACCAGAGGGGGGGCGTAACAGCGCGGTGTCATCATCTTCTTCAGAGTCGCCTTCAAAGCGCTCTAAGGGTTTTTCGGGAGGGGAGTCCGTATTCACAGGTGCTAAGACCGAGACAGGTACGATCACCTCGCGGGTTTTCGACTCCGTATCCACGACCGGCACAGGATCGGGCGGAGTCGGCTCTGGCACGGGATCAACAACGGGCGGAGTCGGCGTGATCGGGGGCGGTACGCGATGGGTGGTGGCCGCGGGATCACTTGGAACAGGTGTCGGGAGTGGTGGTGTCGGGGTGGGCGTAGGTGTCACCACCACTTGTGGGACTTCGCGGGTCTCATCTACGGCGGTGGTCGCTGAGTCGGTGCTAGTGTCTTGAAACCGCACGATCTCTAACGTTTTTTGCGCCTCTGGTAAAACGGGAAGCGTTGGCGGGCGACTATAATGATCTAACAATTCGACCAAACGCGGGATTGGCAGCGGTTTCGCAATGTAATCATCGCATCCGGCCGCGAGAAAACGTTCGCGATCGCCTAACATGGCGTAAGCGGTGACTGCGATGATCGGGGTGCGATGCCCTTGTTCGCGAAGGCGTTGCACCACTTGTAGGCCGGTGAGTTCACCAGCCAATTGAATGTCCATCAAAACCAGATCGGGGCGATCTTTGTCAAAGTTGGCAAGTGCGTCTTCGCCATCGATGTAGTTAATCACTTCATGCCCGCCCATTTTGGCGACACGCTTCACCAGAAATAGGTTTGCCGGGTTGTCTTCCACATATAGAATACGCATAATGACCTTTACGTTATTTCACGGCCGCAGACATTGACGCGGCCTCTGTTGTCGGTTTGCTAAAACGCGGTAGGGTGAAATGGAAGGTGCTGCCAACCCCAACCGTACTTTCCGCCCAGATACTACCGCCCATCATCGTTACCAATTGTCGCGAGATCGCCAACCCCAAACCCGCCCCCGAACGCGGGTCACGACCTTGATTATCGGCTTGTTTAAATTCCTCAAAGATCACGCTCAAACTCTCGCTAGGGATGCCGCAACCCGTATCACGTAAGCTCAATTGGATACCGTCGGAAAGCTCCCTAACATGCAAGACGATCTCCCCTTGATCGGTAAATTTGACGGCGTTGCTATACAAATTGAGCAGGATCTGACGGATACGATTACCATCTCCCAAGACATAAGGCAGATGTTCCGGAAGTTCGAGGCGCATTTTGATCGGCTTTTCACCGATCAGCCCGTTCGCTGTGGCCATCGCACCCTTAATCAACCCCGTCAATTCGACCTGATCAAGGTGGATTTCCAACTTGCCCGCGTCCACTTTGGCCAGATCCAAAATATCGTTGATCAGTGTCAAGAGTTGTTTCCCGCTGTTAAAGATCTGGTCAAGGTCGCCGCGATAAGCGTCGGGTAATTCGATGTTATCGTACATCATCGGAAATTTGAGCATGGTCTCGCTAAACCCGATGATCGCGTTGAGCGGGGTACGCAGTTCATGGCTCATATTGGCCAAAAATTGCCCACGGAAGTTTTTAGCAGCTTCGGCAGCGGCCCGGGCTTGTTCTAATTCATCGTTAGCGGTTTTCAGACGATCGCTCAACGCTTCACTACGCTTCAAGCTAAGTTCTAACTTTTGACGATTGTCGAATAACTCGGTGTTGGTGCGGCGTTCACGTTGATAGTTTAAGAGCGCCCATTCGGTGATCATATACAGATCGCCCGCCGCTTGGATCGAAAGACCCGCCGCTAAAAAGATCAACACCAAAGCGAACACTTGGATACCGCCAAAAAACAACAAACTGCCCGTGATCACCCAAGGAATCGCGATCGTTAAGATACTACTGATACCGGCCACCACAAAGGCGGTGATCGGACGTAACATCAAGCCACTTAAAAACACGATCAACACAAAGAAAAACGGGATGCTGTTATATGTGACAGGGTTAGTACTGACCAAGGCCGCGCCTCCACCCGCGATCAAACCACCTAGATAACTCCAAGCGGCTCGATAATAGTGATTGCGGCGTAGAAAAAAGCGGGTGAGCAGACAGCCCGCGATGATCAACAAGGGGGCTAAAACCCACCGCGCCATATCGTTAGAGCTGAAGGTCATCAAAGTGAGGACTAAGGCGGCGATCACGCCCGCGGTGACCAAAGTCACTTTCCAGAGGATCGCAAGGCGGTCGATTTTTACTTCAGTTGCGAAATCAATGTTGTTGGTTTTGGTGGACATAAAAGACTCTCAAAATAACTTTCTTCACGAGTGGCATCGGAGTCACACCCGATTAATGAACATGAGACCATTATATAAAGAGTCAAGGGGGATCACCAAATTTTGGAACGGGAGTCTGATGCCATGTCCCCAATCGTCCTAAATTTGTCGAATTTTGATACCTGGTTACAATAGAAGCGGAAATGAGGAAAAGCGATGTTTAATACCAGCAACACCACCAAGACGGTTACGGAACTGACCGCGCACATCCGCACGGTGATCGAAAGCGATCCCCTGTTACAGGGCGTGTGGGTCAGTGGCGAGGTGTCCAATATGACCCGAGCCGCGTCGGGCCATTGGTATTTCACGTTGAAAGACGCAACCGCTCAACTCAAATGTGTGATGTGGAAATCGGCGGCCCAACGGCAAACGATCACCCCGCGTGACGGGGATGCGATCGAAGTTTATGGCCATATCAGCCTGTATGAGCCACGCGGAGATTATCAATTTTACGCGGATCGCGTGCGGCCGGTGGGCATGGGTGATCTGTTCTTGCGCTTTGAGGAATTGAAGGCGCGTTTGAATGCCGAAGGCCTGTTTGACCCAGCACGCAAACGTCCGATCCCGTCGGTGATCCAACGGATCGGTGTCGTCACCTCACCCGATGCGGCCGCCTTCCAAGACATCCAAAACGTGTTACGTCGTCGTTTGCCCACCGCTGAGATCGTGATCAGTCCGACACAAGTGCAAGGCAACGAGGCCCCCCCGCAAATCGTGCGCGCCTTAGAGCGGATCGTCACTTATGGCGCAGTGGATGTGATCCTGCTGATTCGGGGTGGGGGTAGCTTGGAGGATCTGTGGTGTTTTAATGATGAGCGTGTCGCCCGGGCTGTGTCGGATAGCTCGATCCCGATTGTGACCGGAGTCGGCCACGAGATCGATTTTACTATCGTTGATTTTGTGTCCGATTATCGTGCGCCGACTCCCAGTGCGGCCGCTGAAGTGATCTCACAGCGGTCAATTGAGGTGATCCGCGCCGAATTGACCGATCTTCAGCACAACTTGACGCAAGTGATCCACAATCAGATCGATCAACGGCGTGAACAATTAGACGATTATGCGCGCACCATGGCTTATAATTCACCGTTAGCCCATGTCCGAGTGATGCGCCAACGGATCGACACACTCAACGCCCGTCTGACCCGTGAGCAGCGTCGTCAAGTCCAGTTGCTACGAGAACGGGTGACGGCCAAGACGGCAGCACTCACGGCCGCGGATCCACGGGCGATCCTCAAACGCGGTTACGCGATCATCACCACTGCCGATGGGGCGCGCATTGACTCGGTAGAAGCGGCACCGATCGGCACACCTTTATTGATTCAATTAGCGGACGGTGAGATCATCGCCCGTTCGGAAGGGACTCCGCAAGATGGACTCTATCAACGACCTCTCATTTGAACGCGCTTTTGAGGAACTCGATACGATCGTTGCCAAGTTAGAATCGGGCGAATTGAGTTTAGAGGACTCGGTGACGTTATATGAACGCGGGCGGTTGCTTTCGGCGCATTGTCAAGCGCTGTTAGATCAAGCGGAGTTGCGCGTGCAACAATTAGCGGATGACGGAAGCTTGCGCCCGCTATAAACGTTTTACACCTGTTCCGACTCAGTAGGTACAGTTCAACCCCACCCTAGCCCTTACCCATACATGAGGAAGGGAGTCGTGGCCCGCATGGCATGAGTTGTCACCTAATGCGGTTAAATCGATCGTAGAGGCGGCTAATCAGGTGGTGGATTGGGTCAGTTTCGAAACTCGATCGCAAAACCCGATTTTGGCACCCTTTGGCGGTGGATCACGCGGATCAGTTTGAGGCTAAGTGAGCCTGTCGAAACTCCTTGCGAGAGTCATGACGGTGATCGACTTGCGAAACGGAGAGCGGTGTGTTATGATTTTTGGCAGGTGGTGAGGCCGGAACGACCGTCAAAAAGGCGGCTAAATGCGTTTAAAATCGCGTTAGGGGTCGAAATACCCATCCACCTAGTGAATTTAATGAGCGATTTCACTCACTATGGCCCGTTTGAGGGTACTGAAACTGAGGCCACTGCGATTCATGGAATTACAAATGCGATGATTTCACTCACTATGGCCCGTTTGAGGGTACTGAAACTAGAAGCGGACGCTGCGGTTATAGATCAAACTGAAATTTCACTCACTATGGCCCGTTTGAGGGTACTGAAACTTGTGATGGACAGACCATTATCAAGAGACAAATCATTTCACTCACTATGGCCCGTTTGAGGGTACTGAAACATAATTCGGCTTTTTGCGAATCTTGTGGGGAGAAAAATTTCACTCACTATGGCCCGTTTGAGGGTACTGAAACTCAAATTTCTAGAGGGCATACGTATTGTGAAACACATTTCACTCACTATGGCCCGTTTGAGGGTACTGAAACATCAGCTGCCCTCTCCGACACCGACTCCCAAGAAAATTTCACTCACTATGGCCCGTTTGAGGGTACTGAAACCCCAAAACACTGGGAATCCAGTCGATGCTTGCCCGATATTTCACTCACTATGGCCCGTTTGAGGGTACTGAAACCGTTATTGCCGAAGACCGCCGCTCCGAAACCAACTCATTTCACTCACTATGGCCCGTTTGAGGGTACTGAAACGATGTAACGATGGAGGCGCGATCACGTAGCACCATTTCACTCACTATGGCCCGTTTGAGGGTACTGAAACCGGTTCTAAGCGCGCAAGGTCTAAGCCGCTATGTGATTTCACTCACTATGGCCCGTTTGAGGGTACTGAAACTCTGAGAGACCTAATGCTTGAAGGATTTTCTCAACGATTTCACTCACTATGGCCCGTTTGAGGGTACTGAAACTCTAGGGCGGCGCTTGCACTTGGGGACGATTCGTAATTTCACTCACTATGGCCCGTTTGAGGGTACTGAAACTTTACTCGACGCAGCAGGTTGTCAGCATTGGATGCATTTCACTCACTATGGCCCGTTTGAGGGTACTGAAACTCCCAACAGCTTCAATTCATATCTCATCTCTTTTGGAATTTCACTCACTATGGCCCGTTTGAGGGTACTGAAACAGATTTTGGAGCGCATTTTGAGTGTTGGTAACGAAAATTTCACTCACTATGGCCCGTTTGAGGGTACTGAAACCACGCTTTAAAAGACGTTCATGGCGGTTTTTTCGATATTTCACTCACTATGGGCCCGTTTGAGGGTACTGAAACCGATCTTCAGCAGGATGGTCGCGCTGGTGATGAAGATTTCACTCACTATGGCCCGTTTGAGGGTACTGAAACTGGTTGTGATAAATGCGCTGACATTGCCTAGCGCAGATTTCACTCACTATGGCCCGTTTGAGGGTACTGAAACTTCGGAGATTGCGAAGGCGATCGGGCGTTCCAAGATTTCACTCACTATGGCCCGTTTGAGGGTACTGAAACATCGAAGGGGATGTCCGCCCCTGCGCGGCATTCTAATTTCACTCACTATGGCCCGTTTGAGGGTACTGAAACCAAGATCTTGTTTATCAGGTGGTAAATTGTCTACCATGATTTCACTCACTATGGCCCGTTTGAGGGTACTGAAACTCCGAAACGCTTACACCAACTCCGACAAGCACTTGATTTCACTCACTATGGCCCGTTTGAGGGTACTGAAACAAGCGAAAGTCGTTATTCAAGAAAACGCATTCGCTATTTCACTCACTATGGCCCGTTTGAGGGTACTGAAACTTAGTTTCCGGTGCGATCCTATATGATTTCACCGAATTTCACTTACTATGGCCCGTTTGAGGGTACTGAAACCAAAGATCTGCGATTTTGTCGCGTTGATCAGCAAATTTCACTCACTATGGCCCGTTTGAGGGTACTGAAACATTGCTGGTGGTCATCGGATGATGCCTCCGTCTCATGGGGTCAATGGACTTCGCATCATCTCGCCGGTTTTGCGCTACCCCCGCCCCCGCGCAGACGAGTCAACAGGTCAAACCAGAATGGCGCGCCTTGTGCCGCGGCCAACGTCGTCACCAAGATACCTAAGATCTTCTGAAACAACAGCGACGGGCTATTGAACAGATTCCATAAATTACGCGGGTTATCACGCGGATCAGTGAGGCCCAATTCTTGGCTCAATAACACCATATCCGGCGTGATCACCGTGTTTTCCCACCCGATCGGCAGTTGTAACTCAAGGATATCTTGGGCAGTCACGCGGATGTCACTCGCATTTTGCCCCAATTGCTCTAAGGTGATGTCATCACCTTCATTGATCGATGTCTCGGCGGAAGGGGTGATGCTTTGCGCGGTGCCGGCCTCCCGATCTCGCGCCAGATCATAACGTTCGGCGGCATTCACCACATTTTGACGCAAAGTCGGGTTTTCCCACAAGATCCGCCCTAAGTAGAGCGCGTCAACGTTCAAAAAGACCGCGATCAACAGCGAGACGATCAACGAAATGGTGGTGATGTTGCGCTTAAAGGCCTCTGAGGTGCGACTCATGCCGTCGTTAAACCAAGTCTCTAACTTGCGACGCGCATCATCAATATCTTTGGCCGAAGCAAGGATGATCTTGAGCATCTCGCGAAACGCGCTGTTTTGCAGCTTGTTCACCCCGTCCAATAACGGGATCAAGTCGCTATATTTGTAGCGCACGGTCTCTAATAAGCCACGTAAATTGCTGATCGCCTTCTTCAGATCCGAATCGTCCGGCAAGAGTTCAATGATCCGCTTTTCGAGATCATCCATGCGATCCTGATTGAGATCCATTTGCAGATTTTTAAGCAGTTCATCCAATTGCTGCTTCTTAGCGGGATCTTGTAAGGCGGCGATTCCGTTTTGCAGATGTTGATAGATGTCAATGTCAGAGCGCGAGATCAACGCACTCATCAACGCTTCGACAAAGTTGGCTGGCGCGATATAGGTGATGTTAGGATTCACAAACACCTTTTGTTCGCTCACATTTTTCACCGTTTGCGCCGACACGGCGAGTCCCGTGGCTGATTCTTTGTTGATTGTGCCGTTTTCACGCGGGATCATCTGAATCAGCGGGTGAGCGAGAATGTCAGCGCGCAACTGTTTATCGGTGATCAACAGCATAATCGCACCGTAGAGATGACGGGCGCGTAACTTCAACAAGTTCCCGATCAAGGTGTTGATTTGTGTCACCATTAACGCCGTGAGGGCAAACACAAACACCAAACCGATCGCAACTTCCACGATTGAACCGAATGAACCGAATGTACTCATCTGTTGTCCCCCCTTGTGGATGTGCTGAATTGTAAAAAGGATCGCTTATTTCGACAACTTTGATCAGATTACACCGTTTAGCATGGAAAAAGCGTAACAAATGTTACGACTTTTCCGCCTCAGTTGGGTTATGCTCTTGCTAGGGCAACTTGTGTGGAGAGCGAATGCTAAAACTTTATAACTTACATTACGTCGCTGCTACTCCTACAGTAGCCATACACAACCGTTCATGGTCATCACTTTAATACACAAGAGACAATTTATCCGGTGGTGTTACAATTTTGGATGAAACGCATTTATCAATTCTTTTTAATCGGTTCAAGGTTTAAAATTAAGGGAAGTTACAATTTTTCATCGAGGAGGCGCATCGCTATGCTCAAACGTTATCTACTATTCCCGTTGATCTTATTCGCTTTAATCCTTGCCCCCTTGGCCCAAGCGGCCACACCCCAAGCGGTGATCGAACAAGCGTTGATCCCCATGCCTAATGGGCCTAATGGGACGGGCGGACGTAATCTCTTGCTCCCGTTAAGCACCTCCACACGCGATCTTCCCGCAAAAAGCGCATTGATCGGCACGATCCGCACACGCTATATGAGCCTAAACAGCGCCGCGTTAAGTCAAGCGCAAGCATCACAACATCTAGGGCGGGTGATCAGCGATCCCGGCATCATTTTGAACTTATTTGAGGATGTCGTCTATACCGCCACCAATCAAACCCTTGCACCGCGTCCTTCTGGTGCAGAGGGGTATGTGTGGAATGGGGTGATCGATGGACAAGCGATCTCTATGGTGAACTTGGTGATCGGGCCGGACTCAATCGACGGGCAGATCAATTTGATCGGCCAAGCGTTCGCCTTAGAGACGGTGAGTCCCGGGGTGATCGCGGTGAGTGAGGTCAGCGGCCTTGAACAGCATGGCTCATTACAGGATGACGGCATTCCCGCGCCACTTCCGAATGGGAATGTACGTCTCGCCCCTTCACCGTATGTGGGTGGATTCAATACGCCACAAGCGGACACTGGAGACATCATTGATGTGATGTTTGTTTATACCCCTGCCGCCGCGAGTCATTCCGGTGGTGCCAGCGCGATGCTATCACGGATCGATAGCATGGTCAACGTGACCAATAACACGTATGCGGCCAGTGGGGTGAATCAGCGCTTACGCCTCGTCCATAGCGCGCAAGTCAGTTACAGTGAATACACCACCGGTCAAGCTCAAGCCGAAGGTCATCCGACCACCATGCACGCCAGCTTAAACCATGCGACCTTTTTAGGCGGGGAAAGCGACGGGTTTAGCACCCCCGATCCGAATGGGCGCGTGGATGCGATCCACAGCTTACGCGATGAATATCGAGCGGATCTGGTGGTGTTTTTAACCCTAGAGACCAGTTACGACTATTGCGGTTTGGGGTGGATATTATCCTCAACCGACATGAACTTTATCCAATGGACGCAACGTTATGGGATGAATGTGGTCGATATTCGCTGCTGGTCGGGGGGCTATACCGCCGCGCACGAATTGGGCCATAACATGGGCGGGATGCACGACCGTTTTAACGCTGGGACAGGGTTCACCCCAGTCTATTCATATGCGTATGGCTATCAAGATCCGGGTCAAAACTTTGTGACGGTCATGGCTTATCCCACAGGTGGAAACTGCCCGCCGAATTGGACAAACGGAGTCTGTTCCCCGATCGGCCGGTGGTCATCGCCTTTTCAAAGCTACAACGGGCGGCCACTTGGCACCAATAGCCCCGGCACCAATATGGTACAAACACTCAATAATACCGCGGTGGTGATCGCCAACTTCCGACTCGGCCGTCTTGATCCGGTGATCTTGACCGCGCCGGCCAATAACAGCACGATCACCGCTCCAGCCCTCACTTTCCAATGGGAGGCGGTGAACCTTGCCAATCAATATACATTGACCGTAAGCACATCCACCGGATTCAGCTATTCGCGCAATTTAACCGCGGCAGCTTGCGCGGGGGCAACGTGTTCGTTTAACACCAACAGCGATCCGAATTGGTTGCCGCCATTCGGTCAATTGTTACGTTGGAGCGTGCGTGCGACAGAAACTGCAAGCGGCCGTAATAGCGTTAGCGCCTCGTGGCGGATCAACACCGATTTTATGCCCACGGGTGTCACCTTGCTGACTCCGGCGCAATCTGGAATCGTAGACACCGCACCGACCTTCTCATGGACGCATGACAATCGGATCACCGGCTATCGCTTGCGTCTGGTGGATCGGGACGGACAGATCGCCTTTAGCGCTTGGTTAGAGCCTGCGACCTATTGCGTCAATACCACCTGCACGATCGCCTTAGATCTGTCGAATCTGCTGATTCCGGCGATCCTCAACACCGAATACACTTGGCGGATCGAAGCGCGTCGCACGGGGGTGAGCGGACGGTTACGGAGCCTCGTTGGGCGGTTCACCTTTGGGCCGCGCATCACCTCACTTGCACCGAATGACGGTATCATCTTACCGAACGGCACCTTTAACCTGTCATGGGCGGAAATGCCAAATGTGAATCAGTATCGGGTGTTGATTGTGTTCAGTACAGGTGAGGTCGTCCGTAGCGCGTGGAATAATGCGGAGGCGATCTGTGTGAGTGGCATCTGCACGATCCCCAACCCGGCCACTGTGCCGAATGCGAGTTACACTTGGCGCGTGGAAACCCGGGATCCCGGGTCCGCGCCGCACGGTCACTTACGGCAGCTAAGCGTTTGCGTTTAAGTGTCGATCGATCCTCATGAGGATCGATCGACACTTTGCTTTTATATATGGGATGACAAGGCAATCAAACGCACGATATAACGACGCAGTTCACCCATAATTCTACCCCGATTCATCGCTTACAACGGTTTTTTCACGATGCCAAAGTTAAAGTTAAGTGCAACTCGCATCGCTAATTTTAGCTATTTAAGGTAAAATTAGCGCGTTGTGTCTACTTAAACGAAGGGCGTTAACGTGAAAAATCGCCTGCTGATGCTCTAGAAAATGCTTTAGCCCAGATACGCCTCTAAAATGCGGGGATCGCGTTGCAACGTCGCAGCCGGCCCCGCGTTGACGATCTCGCCGCGTTCTAATACGTACACCCAATCAGCGATCTGAAGGGCTTTTCGGGCGTTCTGTTCCACCAATAAAATCGGGATTCCCCGCGCTTTGATCGCTTGGATGATCTCAAACACCTCATTGACAAGCAATGGTGCGAGTCCCATACTAGGCTCATCTAACATCAACAATTCGGGTTGCATCATCAAGGCGCGTCCGACCGCTAACATCTGTTGTTCACCCCCGCTCAAGAGGCCGGCCTTTTGGGATCGGCGCTCATTCAAACGCGGAAAACGCTGTAAGATCTCATCTAACGCTTGATCGGCCCGCCCATCCCGTCGGAGATGCGCTCCAAGCGTCAAGTTTTCCCAAACCGACATATTCGCGATCACTTGACGGCCTTCTGGCACTTGCACCAAGCCCAAGGCCGCGATCCGATCGGCCCGCCAACCCGTAATGTCGTGTCCGCGAAAGCTGATCCGCCCGCTGTTAGGACGGATCAGACCGCTTAACGTATTTAAGGTGGTGGATTTACCCGCGCCATTCGCCCCGATCAACGTCACCACTTGACCGGGATTCACCTGAAACGAGATGCCTTTCAGGGCGCGAATCGCCCCGTAACTGGTCTGGAGTTGTTGTACATCTAACAGCGTCATGGTTATTCCGTTTCTTCTTGGCCAAGATAAGCCTCGATCACCACTGGATCGGCTTTGATCGTCTGCGGTGTGCCGTGAGCGATGATCTGCCCAAAGTTCAACACATACACTTGATCACACACCTGATGAATCAGCGACATATCATGCTCAATCACCAAGACCGCTAAGCCGTCGGCCTTAAAGCGCAAGATCTGTTCCCCTAATTCGCGGGTTTCACTGGGATTCATGCCGGCGGTCGGTTCATCTAACAAGACCAAGCGCGGTTGAATCGCTAACGCCCGGGCCATTTCTAAGCGCCGTTGATCTCCATAGGGGAGTGTCCCGGCCGGCACATGCGCCACCTGCGCGAGTCCAAAGCGCTCTAAGAGGGCATGTGCGCGTTGATCCAAGGCCTGTTCCTCACGGCGGTAACGTGGGGTAAACAAGATCGCTTCAAGGAGACTCGCTTGTCCGCGCAGATGTTGACCAATCAACAGATTTTGTAGCGCGCTAAGCTCTCCGAACAAACGAATGTTCTGATAGGTGCGCGCAATCCCTAAACGTGTCACTTGATGCGGAGGGGCGCGGTGGATCGCGTGGCCTTGAAAATGGATCGTGCCGCTGGTGGGATGATCGAGTCCGCTGATGTTATTGATCAAGGTGGTTTTACCTGCACCATTGGGCCCGATCAAACCGACGATCAGACCGTCCGGCACGGTCAAATTGACCCCCGAAAGCGCCAATAAGCCGCCGAATTGACGGGTGACATTGCGGAGTTCAAGCATGAGTCCGCCTCACCCGTTGCCAAAAAGCGCGCCATGCGGTCGGGTTGATCAACCCACCGGGGAAATACACAATGATCAACAGCAACACCAGTCCGATGAACACGCCGCGATAATCTTGGGAAAAGCGCAATATTTCTGGGATTCCGGTCAAGGTGAGTCCACCGACAATCGGGCCGATCCAAGAGGTAACACCGCCCAACACTGCATAGGCTAAAATGTCTACGGCGCGATCAAACCCGAACATACTTGGGGTGATATTGCGGATCAAATGGGCAAAAAACACCCCACCCGCGCCCGCGATCACCGCCCCGATTACAAACACCACATTTTTTACATACACCACGTTGATCCCCAAATTCGCGGCCGCTTTTTCATCTTGGCGGATCGCGGCCATCGCCCGGCCAAAACGGGAACGATGCAGACGGGTGATCAAAAACGTCAAAATCAGCACAAACAAGATCAAGTGCCACGTTTCGGTATAGGTGGGAATAGTTCGGATACCGCGTGCGCCTCCTAACAATTCATAGCGCACCCGCTCTCCGGTCTGATTGCGAAGGATCTCCGCGATTACATTGTCGAAATTGATCAAGAAGATCCGCACGATCTCGCCGAAACCGATCGTGGCGATCGCAAGGTAAATATCACGTAACCGCAACACCGGCCAACCGATCGGGATCGCGATCAAGCCCGCGATCAAGGCCCCCGCGATCAAACACACCCCTAGCGGTTGATCCAGTTGGGTACTCAATAAGGCCCCAACATAGGCCCCGATCGCCATAAAAGCGGCGTTGGCCAACGAAAACATGCCCGTATAGAGGGTAAAATAGATGCTCAAGCCCATAATCGCGCTGATGAGCATCAGTTGTAACACCACTTCTGTGATCCCAAGTGAGGAGAGCCACTCTAACACCGATCCCCCTTACGCCCGTGATGATTCCGGCTGGCCAAATAAGCCTTGGGGCCGGAATAACAGGAACAAAAACAGGAGCAGAAAGACCACCGCGTTACGGTAATCGCTCCCCCCTAAAACGGTGCTGATCGTTTGGATCGTGGCCACCAGAAAGCCCCCCACCACCGCGCCTTGAATGCTACCCATTCCGCCTAAGACGATCGCGGTCAACCCGATCAACGCCACATCATCCCCGATAAACGGATCGACTTGGATAAACACCAAACCATAGAACAGCCCGGCCACACCGGCCAATCCACCCGCTAAAAAAAAGGTGAACAGGTAGATCCGTCCGACATTGATCCCCAATAACGCCGCGATCCGTTGGTTAAATGAGACCGCACGCATCTGTTGACCGATCCGACTCCGCGTCACCAAGAGTTGTAAGACCACCATCAACGCCAAAGCGATCAACAACACGATCACCCGCATCAGCGTCACCCGGATATTGAGTGCCTCGATCACAATCAGATCGGCGGGGATCATCGCACGCGGAAAGGCCGCCTCGGAGTTGTTATATAAGCGGATATAGACGATCTGTGCGAGACTCACCAAGAAGATCGCCGCGCCGATACTGCTAATCAGTTGCGAGATCCGAGCGGCGTTACGTTGACGCAAGGGGCGAAAGGCAAAAACTTCTAAGGCCATGCTGATCAAGCCACAAGTCACGATCGCGGCGATCAAGGCGATCGGGATCGATCCGCCCAAATTGAGCATCACGATCAAGCCGATCAATGCGCCCCACGCGAAGATCGCGCTATGAGCGAGGTTCAACACACCTAAGATGCTAAAGACCAACGCATAGCCAAGCGCAAATAGGGCATAGATCGCCCCTAACGAGATCGCATTGGTCGCTTGTTGTAAAAAAGTGTCCATGAAATGAAGTCTATTCGTTTAGGGTACGATCGTTGACGGATCAACCGATCGCACCCTAGATCGATCGTCTATTCTTCGTCCATCATCGCGTTTTCGGACGTTAACACCTCAAATTTGCCATCGATCACAATTTGAGCAACGGGTTCATGTACCGGATCGCGGTTTTCATCAAAGCTAAACACGCCCAATGGGCTATTGAAGTCGGTGATCGCGGCTAAGGCATCGCGGATCGCCAATCCTTCGGTAGAGTCGGCACAGCGGATCGCGGTGGCCATCAACCAAGCGCCCGTATAGGCTTGTGCGGCAAATTGATCGGGCGCGCTCCCAAAGGCTTCTTCATAGGCTGCGGCAAACGCCACACTGCTAGGTGATTGATTCTCGGAGGTCGCATTCCAAGCCGCACCCACGATTAAACCTTCTGCATCTTCACCCGCGTTGGTGAGAACCGAAGGCGCGTTAAAGCCGTTACCGCCGATGATCGGCCCGTTATATCCCAATTCACGCGCTTGAATGATGATCTGTGCGCCTTCAGCGGCAAGCGCAGAGACCACCAACGCATCCGGTTCACCCGCGATCAAATTGGTCAATTGTGCGCTAAAGTCCGCGTCACCTTTGGCAAAGGTTTCTTCACCGAGGATCTCAACTTCGTTTTCGGTTAACGCTTCGACAAACACATCATAACCGCTCAGGGTGAAGTCATCATCGTTTCCGTAGAGGACACCGACCTGTTCCAACCCTAAGATCTCGGTCGCTTGCGCGATCACCCCGGGAATTACGGCAGCTTCGGGCAAGCTGTTACGGAACACAAATTCCCCCATATCGGTAATCCCGATCGCGGTATTGCTCACGCC
The DNA here is from genome assembly GCA_025454525.1 of Anaerolineae bacterium. Classification (GTDB taxonomy): domain Bacteria; phylum Chloroflexota; class Anaerolineae; order Aggregatilineales; family Phototrophicaceae; genus JALOOG01. The sequence continues at coordinate 16,061 of JALOOG010000173.1, forward strand.
CATCACCGGAATACCGGCTTCTTGGGCGACTGGATCGGCGGAGAAGGCCTCGCTTGACAAGGTAGGGCCAAGGATCGCAACCACATCTTGTTCTTCGATCAAGTTGGTCATCGCGGTGGTCGCTTGTTCGGCAGTGCTGGCCGAGTCGCCATAGACGACTTCTAACGTCACCCCTTCACCTAAGTACCCTTGTGCATTGATCTCCTCTAAGGCTAAATCGATCGCGTTTTGTTGTACTGTGCCATAGACTGCGGCCGATCCAGAGAGCGCAAAGATCGCGCCCATGCGGATCGTACCGGACAAGTTCATCGGAGTCGCGCACTCCTCCCAGAATCCGATCAGCGGGCCGGCTTCTTCGGTCGCTTCGGGGGTTGCTTCTTGTGAGAGGGAAAGCGGCACGATCAACAGCATCAACGCGATCAACAGGGCAAACCGTAAAGATTTCATCGTTTAACACTCCATTTTTTTAAACATTTACTTGAACGTGAGTCTAGTCAACGCGGGCGAAATAAGCAAAAAATGAGAAGCGCTCCATAAAGGCATCTTCTCAAAACTAACGAGAAAATTGGGCTTGGCGAGGGCTAAAAAAATTTATTTGATGACAGCGAAGTTTACGAACATTCATTCCATTTACCGCAATCAAACACTCAAAAATCCGGTATACTCAAGGAACTCATTGAACCTTTTCGTCCGCCAGTAAGTGACGGAGGTTGATAAGGGCGTATACGATGTAGTGGGCGCCCATGAAGTGCGCGGCTTTGCGGTCAA
>JALOOG010000174.1 GCA_025454525.1 Anaerolineae bacterium
GATTATAGCGCTGGAGAAAGCAGCAACTAGAACCGCTAAAAAAATCATCGGGAGTGGTGACGCTTTGTGGAGTTCAGATAAAATTAACTTGCGATACTCACGAAACCCGAACCGATCGACTCCCAACGCGATCCCATGCCAGATCCACACGTAAATGGGGGCGATAAGCGGCAATATCAGCCAACTCGGACTTAATGACGATGAGGAGGTTGAAGATCGAGTTAAATCCATTACAAGCGCATTGATCAGCAAAGTGAATGATAAAATACTGAACAGATAGAGGATCGCGACTACGATATTCCGTTTGAGCAGTAAAGGCATTGATTGTGTAATGACCTGATCAAGTGGGCGGGCCGTGGCACCACTAAAGTTAGCCAGATCGGTTTGTTGAAGCAACTGTTGTCGATGCTGATAAATGACCCCGATCATCCCCGCAACACTCAAAAGCAATGTGATTAAGAGAATACGGATCATAGGAGGAATCATAGGGATTGGATCAATGCCGAGATTAAACATATACAGCACCGAAAAAAATACCCCGACATAATCGAGACCTTTTAATTTAGGTACGTTCATCCATCATCCCTTAGGGTGTTTTGAGATCTCCATAGATCATAACGTCGCATAGTAAAATTGTCTATAGCAAAAGGAGCAAAGGTGATTACACGTTTAGGTCGTATTTAAAGGGGTATTCAGCGGCGATCCTCTAAGATCGCCGCTATGAAAAGCGGGTTAATCGTTGAGCTGCTGATCGATCACTTCGTTGATGTCCCCTAGCAGATTATCATAACGATGACGGCTCACAATTTCGATTAAGGTTCAGATAAATCGTTTGTTGATAGTAAAAACACTTAAAAAGGAATATCATCTATTGAATTGAGAAGGTATTGCCCATAATAAACCATGTGATCGTTGATCCACATATGGACATCGTATGAATTCAGCGGTGTTGAAATCGAAAATTTCTCTTCTTTAATGTTATCTGAAATGTTAAGCTCATGAGAATATTTCTCATCACTTAGAGTATCATGAACTTGTATTTTCAATTTCAATTTTTCGTTTGTTTGTTGCTTGGGTGTAGCGGGATTAAATTTAATGTAAATTGTATCATGACTTAAGTTTACCCGCTGAATATGTAACCACTGTTTAAAAAATACACTTTCTGGGTTACTAAAAGTAACTTGATTACGCCACTTATCCCATACAGAATCAGGCAAAAGATTCCGTAAAGTGTCATATTCCGATTCAGAACGGCACCAAATTATTTTTAATGTACTTAGATCCATTTGTTGTGGAAAGATGATTTCAGCCTGTCGATGAAAATTATAGTGATCTTTTTGCTCACGAGAATAAGGGTCATTATGATAAATATCATCAAAAGGTAGTTTACAAAAGTCTTCAATGGTAGATGAGACTTTTAGAGATGGAGTTTGTTTGGCTAGGTTGCCATTGCTGAATTGTGTATCTCGCCAAGATATCACTTCGGAGGCATCAAATAAGAGAAAAACAGGCACTGGGCATTCTGCATTATATTGGATTTTTGAAGATGGCCTTAAACCCTCAACTTGGTACAACATAGGGGTTTTGGGACGAAAATAAAGCCGGACATACTTTTTCCACTGAGGAGGTGTCCATGACAAAACATCATGACTCGCAGTATCTTGAAATTCTCTCTCATTTTTTTCAATGTATTCTCGACAAAATAGGACTTCCTCTGTCAAAATCTTTACTACATTTTTAATACCTGTAAAATGAAAAAAATAGTCACACCAAAATAAATTTTTGTAACGTGATTGTTTTACATTTCGCAAATGTTGTTTAAACAATTCACCATCAGGTTTGTAAATATAACTCATATTATTTGATTAAGTTCAATGGGATCAGAAATATACGATTTAGGATGATCCAACAATTGTAAAACCCAATCATCATCATCAGGTTCTTCCTTTGAGATCATAATTGGCTGAATATAAGGTAAATCGGCAAAAAGTGCAATTAGGTAGGTTGAAAAAACATCAAGACCTTCTGGAAAATATCTGGCTTTAGCGTAATCTGTAGTTCGTAGGTAATGCCATAGTTCCATCAGATCTTCTTTATGAAATAGCGCAATCTCTTCATCATCGCTTTTGATCTTGATGCCATCTTCTTGTACAAATTCAGCGATGAACTTAACCGAGGTTTTATCGAATGTTTGAAAAAATGGTTTTTCTTTGATAAGCTTTATGAGATCCTGCCACATTTCCTCAAAGCTTAAAGTACGGGGTTCTTCACGTAGCCATGATTCCGTTTGTTCAAGATCACGATGTTCAGGTGTTATTACGCTTTTGCGTCGGTAGAGGTGAACATAAATCAGAATCGGCAAGGGGTTCAGATACTTTTCCATCAACGGTTTGACTTGATCTTCCCAGTTTAATTCGCCATTTCCGCATCCCAACATTGGAAAAGCAATTGAGGTAATGCCACGTTGTTCATAAGTTTGGGCAAATTTTTGTAGACCCATTTCAAGATAAGTGGTTTGTGATCGATTGCGCCAATGTTCTTTGGTGGGAAAGTTTAAAATCCAACGATTAGGAGTCTTGTATAACCACAATTGCCCCACATGAAATTGCTTTTTTTCGCACAGCGCTTGATAACGTACAAACATATCAGGGTATAATCGTTTAAATTCATAAGCGATCCCCTTTCCCATAATCCCAACGGTATTGACTGGATTAACCAACACTTTAGCGCTACTTTGAAACAAGTCACCCACTACATAGGTAATCATGGCTGTTTACTCATGACGTTCTCAAAAAAAAGGATCTCAGCGGTCTACTGTTATTTTAGAACGTTTGTTTGACTCTTGTCAATGTCAACCTACTGATGAGGCGGTACGGTGAAAGGGGCGATACTTGATCGCCCCCTTTCCGTTTAATCGTTGAGCTGCTGATCGATCACTTCGTTGATGTCCCCTAGCACATTGTCATGACGGGGTTCTTGACGCTCGCTCATGCCGATCACGGCCAAGAGTTCTTCTTTGCCGAGGACTTCGTTGGTCATCAACGCATCGGCGATCGCGTCCAGTTTATCGCGATGTTGGCGTAAGAGTTCGATCGCTTGATCGTAAATCTCATCAATGATCTTTCGTACTTCAGCATCAATTTTAGCGGCGGTCGCCTCACTGTAACTGCGGCCTTGGGCAAGTGAATAGCCTAAGAACGGTTGGCGCTCATCATCCCCAAAATTCAACGGGCCGATCGTCTCGCTCATCCCGAATTGAGCGACCATCCGGCGGGCGATGTTGGTCACAAAACGTAGATCATTTTCTGCTCCGGTGGTCACTTCATCAAATACCACCGCTTCGGCCGCACGTCCCGCTAAGCCCACAAGCATTCGAGCGCGCAACCAATTTTCAGAATAGTTGCGGCGATCCATATCCGGAAGCTGGGTCACCATGCCTAACGCTTGACCCCGCGGCACGATCGTCACCTTGTAAACCGGATCTGCATAGGGGGTGAGGGCCGCCGCCAAAGCGTGACCGCCTTCATGATAGGCCACCAAGCGACGCTCATTGACATCCGATAACGGTGGGCTTTCTGCCCCTAAGATGATCCGATCAAATGCCTCACCAAAATCCCGTTCGGTAATCTTGCGGGCATTGCGACGCGCCGCTGTTAACGCCGCTTCATTGGCAAGATTGGAGAGATCCGCGCCCGAAAAGCCGATCGTGCGCTTGGCTTGATCCTCTAAATTGACATCGCGATCCAACGGCTTACCGCGCGTGTGGATCTTGAGGATCGCAAGGCGACCATTTTTATCGGGTAAGGCGACGGTCACTTGACGGTCAAAGCGACCCGGACGCAATAATGCCGGATCTAAGACATCTGGACGATTGGTCGCGGCCATCACGATCACACTTTCGGTTTGATCGAATCCGTCCATTTCGGCCAGTAATTGATTTAAGGTCTGTTCGCGTTCATCATTGCCTCCGCCGAGGCCCGCGCCACGTTGCCGTCCCACCGCGTCGATCTCATCGATAAACACGATGCTAGGGGCGTTATCTTTGGCCCGACGGAACAGATCCCGGACGCGAGAAGCGCCCACACCCACGAACATTTCCACAAATTCTGAAGCGGCGATGCTGAAAAATGAGACATTCGCCTCACCCGCAACCGCCCGGGCCATGAGGGTTTTACCCGTTCCGGGTGGGCCGACCAACAAGACCCCACGCGGAATCCGCGCCCCTAAAGCGATGTACTTATCGGGTTCTTTGAGAAAATCTACGATCTCTTTTAACTCATTTTTCGCGGGATCTTGACCGGCCACATCCTCAAATTTGACTTGGGGACGCTCTACCGTGTATTCCCGCGCTTGGGTGCGCCCAAAGGTGAACGGATTACCCGATTGGCGTTGGGTGCGACGGATAAACCAGATCAACAAGCCCACAAAGATCAAGATGGGCAACACATTCAACGCGATCAACAGCAAGCTGGGATCCGGTTGTTGGGAGCGGATCGACACCTCGTTTTCTAACAAGAGGTCAAAAAAGGCACGATTGTTATCACCAGGGAGCAAGGTCGATGAGAAGGTGGTGATGGTGATAGATTGATTGTTCACAGAACTGGTGATTTGAATCGGTGTTCTAAAGACACCCACAGCATCTTGATTGGTAATGCGAATTTCGCGGATATTATTCGCTTCTGCTTGGGTAAACAGGACGCTATACGGGATCTCAACTGCACCGCGTCCAAACGAGTCCGCACCGCCAGAGAATTGCATGAACACCCAAAACACCGCTAACAAGAGCGCGGCCATAATGGCCCAACGCCGCCAATCTTGCGGGGGTTGGGGAGTGGGGTTGTTATCACCCGCCGGACGGTTAGACTTAGGGCGATCGTTCTGATTGTTGGGTGGAAATTGCATAGTGTCTACAACCTTCGTATAGAAGTAACGATGTGATTATAGACACTGAACATGAGAATTTGTCTAGTGGAATGTCAATTTAGCGTAAAATCATGACGTTCGCTTGCGCCTAACTCAAGCACAAAATCCGCCCCAAAAGCTAAGGCCGGGGTGAGCGCTCCACTTAAATCAGAGTCTAATACACGCTCCACACAGCGCACCGCCGCGATCTTGGTGAACTCGTAGCCTTCAGGTGTGGTGAGCGTCGCTTGCACGATCTTACCAGTCGCATTGATCGCCCTCGCGTACACGTAAGAGCGGCCCGTTTGACGGCGTTGTGCGCTAGGCCCCGGCACATTTTGATCGATCTGTCGCTCTATCCAATGACGCACAGGGTCGATCTTCAACGCCTGACGCAACACATACGAAACCCTCTTGATCGCCGAAATTTGCGCGGGCGAAAACGTCAGATAGGTGGTGATATTCGGGATTCCCCCGGAGGTGCGATACCCCGTAGACAGATCGCCCCATGGGATCGCCATAGCGAGGCGCTCCCCGTGTGGGAATGGGAATAAGTCGGTATGTGCGCCTAAATCCGCCCGGATCAACTGTCCACCGCGCCGGATCAAGTTGCCTTTGGGTAGCATGTGAAGCATCGTTTTCGCTGTGCCAGCACTCACGCCTAATTCAGCCTCCGCTGGAGAGAGCGCATCAATCGCGATCGCTAAATCTGTCGCATCGGGCAACTGATCGCTCACATATTTGATCAGACAATCACTCGGCACGATGTCAAAGCCTACACCGGACATGCACACAATCCCCGCTTGTACGGCCTGATTATGGGCGGCAAAAGTGTTCTCGAACACGGGGATCTCGCCCGTGATGTCCAAATAATGCAGCCCGGCCGCGAGACACGCGCTGAGCATCGGTGGCGCGGTGAAGATAAACGGCCCGGCCGCATGTAACACCAGTTGCGCCCCGGAGTCCTTGAGATGAGCGGCGACTCGATTCGTCGAGTCTAGGTCAAAGGCGCGGTAATCAAGGCCATAGCGCTCGGATAACGGTTTTAGCTTGGTGACAGAACGCCCGGCCAAGATCGGACGATGGCCGCGGGCGATGGCTTCTTCAATGATCAAGCGGCCGGTGTATCCGGTTGCGCCATACAGTAACCAAGTCATCGTAAATGCTCCCCGCCGTTGACGGTAATCATCGTGCCGGTGATGTAACTTTCACTGACCAGATAGGTCACGGCCCGGGCCACATCTTCGGCGCTACCGACGCGCTGTAACAACGTTTGATCCCGTCCGATCTGTTGCCAACGGTCATCACTCATGTCTGGAGGGGCTAACACCGGCCCCGGTAATACCGCGTTGACCCGAATATCGGGTGCGAAATTGATCGCGCTGGTCTGGGTGAGCATCCATAAGCCCGCTTTGCTGATGCCATGCGCGGCCCGCTCTGGCCATGGGGTGATTGACCCCCGATCACAGATGTTGACAATCGCGCCACCCTTAGGATCATTTTGACGCATCAAGGGGATCGCCGCTTGGGTACAGAGAAATGGCCCCGTGAGGTTGACCTGTAAGGTCTGTTGCCAGTCTTCATAAGAGGTCACCTCTAAGGTGCCGTTTGGGAACACCGAGGCGCTGTTCACCAAGATGTTTAAGCGTCCGAAATGTTCTCGTACTGCGGAAAATACCTCCGCTACTCCAAGCGGTGTACTCACATCGGCACGGATCGGATAAGCATCTACCCCGTGCGATTTGATCTCGTGCAAGGTATTCCGCACGACATCTTCCGGTGTGGAATGGTAGTTCACGATCAGATGAACCCCGCGTTTAGCCAATTCTAGGGCGATCGCTTTGCCCACCCGATGCGCCGATCCGGTTACTAACGCCACTTGATCATTGAGATCGATAAACATCCCTTAAGCCTCGCATCGTCAAAATTGAGACCTTCATGATAACGCGCCTCATGGAATTTGCCAAAGGCGATCAGGGGTGAATCAGGGCGATGAAGCCCGATCCACACTTGCCGCCAGCAGCGGCGGCTAAGCGAAAAAATTATTTCGGCGACAGCGGCAACAGGGTTAGGCGGATCGTAAGAATTCGCTCTGAGGTCGAACCGCAAAAATAAAGTAGAAGCCGCTGTTCATCTGAACCTCCTCAAGATGATGATCATCGTGTTGAGACGAGGATAGCACAGATGAGCGGAAAAATCGTAACATTTGTCTGTATTTTTAGAGAAAATAAGAGGAAAGAAAAAAAGAAGCGGGAAAGGGAAAGAAAACGATAGAAGTAATCTCAAGAAAGCTTCTCCTGTCTAACCCCACCCTAGCCCTCACCCATGCATGGGGAGGGAACTGGTGTGCGTGAGGGATTGGCTGATTCGTCTCCATTGAGGGCTGTCAGGGGGACAGTTTTGAAGCCCAAAGTAAGGAAGGTCGTGGGGCGAAAAATAGCCCGATGACCCCCTCTTAGGGTCGGTGATGAAAGCGTTCTTTAAAGTAGCGCAACCCCAAGCGAAATACACTGTAACGCTTCACCAGATCCTCACTCTAGATCGGAGTAGAACCAGCGACACTCATACTCCCTAAGGTCAGCATCCACGCATAAGCCAAGGCCAGCACCAACAAATACCGCTCCATGCGGTCGGGA
>JALOOG010000175.1 GCA_025454525.1 Anaerolineae bacterium
TTAAAACGGATGCAAGAGCGCGTGAGTGACTTTAACGGCAACTTTATGCTTCATCAACTAGAGAGCAAAGGGTGTGAAATCCATATTGCGATTCCGCTCAAAGTACACAATTAAGCTTGTTTGATCACCGCTATTCCCGAATTGCATCCTAAAATGTGCTATGATTTGCGCCAATTTTTAACGCAATGGAGAGGCGCACACATCATGCAAGGTTACTACTTTGAGGATTATCAACTGGGTCAACAGATGACCACCCGCGGCCGCACAATCACCGAAACGGACCTCGTACAGTTCGGAACGCTCACGGGCGATTTTAACCCGATGCACTTTGACGCGGAGTACATGAAAACGCATCAGATCGGGCAGCGGATCGCGCATGGGATGCTCACGGTGAGTTATGCCGTCGGGCAGGCGTATCAACTGGGCTTTTTGGAAAAAACGGTGTTAGCCTTTCGCGAATTGTCGATGAAATTCAGTGTTCCGGTGTTCATCGGTGATACGATCCACGTCGTGATTGAAGTGGCTGAATTGAAAGAAGCGGCCCGACTCGGTGGCGGGTTGGTGACTTTTGCGGTTAAAGTGGTGAATCAGACGGGAAAAACGGTGCAAAAAGGCGAATGGGTGGTGTTGATTAGCGCCCGTCCAAAATAAACAACAGGGGACGCATTATCGCGTCCCCATGTGGTTTTTAGCGCATCGCTTGGGCCATCAAGGTACACGCCGGACAAGTGCCGTCCGGTCGGATGATCGCATACCCACCCATCGGATCGCTATCCCAACGTTTGAAATTGACGTTCCAGATGATCAACAAACGCACGCGGCCGCTTTGACGCGAAGCCGTCACCGCACCCGCTAACCATTCGGCATGTTGCTGCACGGTGGTGTTATTCGCCCATGCAAAACCGGCCGGGATCGGGGTGGTAAAGTCTTTACCGGACAAATAACCCAATTCGGTATAACAGACCGGTTTGCCCCCGAACGGTGAGAAGCCGCGAGCCGTCATTGAACCGAAGTAATAGGTCGGATATTCACCGCGGGGATCGCCACTGGTTTGAGTCGGTGGGACGATGCCCTCGTTATAGTGCAGACCGACACAATCCATGTATTGCGCCGCACCGGCCGTGGCCATTTGCGCCATAAACGTGTCGTCGTTACAACCACCGTCACCACAGCCGGCCGTGCCGAAGAAACCCGTCGGAGCAGGCGCACCGCTGATCACGATCGTGTTGGGGTTTTTGGCCTTGATCGCATTATAGGCCGCGGCCAACATGCGGGTGTAAGTGCCGCCGTTGATCTGACCGCGTGGCCATTCCCGATCGATATTCGGTTCATTCCAGACTTCGATCGCATCCACACCCAACGCCGCCACTTCACCTAAGAAGGCCGCGTAAGTTTGAATGTATTGATCGTAATTCCCCATTTGTTCCGGATCACCGACCACACCGACCAACAACTTGAAGTTATTGGCGCGGGCGATGTCCAATAAACCCTTCACGCCAGAGGTGTCTGCACCAAGGCTATAACGGTATTGTTTCTTCATCCAAGTCATGCCCGATTGACGCATGGCGGTTTTGGCTTCTTCGGAGAGTCCGTCCACATGGCCGCCTAACTCAAACGCGCCGCCTGCACCGCCGCCCGTGACTGGGGGAGGCAGATTCGGATTGGTTGTGCTACCACCCGCCGGGGCCGGCACAAAGTCCTCATCACAGATCACAACTGCTTTCAGATCAAAGCTCACCCGTACCAGATACGTCCGGTTTTGTAGATCGGTGATCACATAATCCCAACCAAAGTAGACCTCACGATAATCGCTGACCGGAGTCGCCTCCACGCAATTGTCGATCGATTGCCGCCATTCGACTTGGCTAAAGCTGTAATTACGGACAAACGTCAAGTCGATCGATTTTTCTTCTTGAAGGGCCTCGCGGGTGGCCGCAAAACCACGCCATGAGGGATCCGTAGGAGTTGGGGTGGGCGTACCGAACGCTTGGGCTTGAACTGGACTGACGGTATTGAGCGAGAACGTCAATGCCATCAACATCATGACCATTAATCCCGCCGCGCTGATGTGAGAGAGACGGCGATGTAAATTTGCTTACATATTTAATCTCAATAAACTGAACGAACACTCTTTCGGCGAACAAGCTTATCGCATGTTAGCGTAAGCGCGTCATTTTACCAGTGCCTTTTAGTCCTGCGTAGGCTGATCGTAGGGTAATCTAGACAAAATCTGATCAATTAACCGCCATGCGCCTCGGTCGCGACCGCTTCGGGGGTGGCTTCTTCGGTCAACACAATTGAATGGGTTTCCCCGCCACTGAGATCCACCGCCGCGCCACTCCCAAAATTGCTTAAGATCATCGCGTCAACGATCAAAAACACCAATAACAACGCCATCGTAACCGCCATGGCCATCGGGCAACCCAGTAAAAATGCTTGGGTAAACCCGCCTTGTTCTTCTGCACTATCGTTTTCAAACATTTTTTGTTTATCCTCATGATGAACGTTGGATCAAAACGCGCCTATTTTAACCTTGATTCAGTGGATCACCAAGATCGCACCGTGTGGGATTCAGGGCAATTAAGTCCTCTCGAAATTCGGATAGCGGCGGCGGTGAAGCATCCTCCTCAAGTTGATCCCGGTCGTATTGAGCAGATCATAGCACAGATGAGCGGAAAAATCGTAACATTTGTCTGTTTTTGGGATAGAAAAGAAAAAATGAACCCAAGGAAACGCATCAAATTTCCGGTAGGGTACTACGGATGAGTTAGGACGGAATGAAGGTCGTTTGCCCTACTTTAGGGGATAGAGAAGCAGCGAACTTGGTGAACATTTCAGTTTGACGATCACCAAGTTCAGATAGCAAGGCTCTAAGTCAGGTCACAATGGTTACAAGTATTTCTTTTAAGTGATTGGCAAAACCGCGGAATCGATCGACGGTTTGAGATTAAATTCGATCCGCGCCATCGTCACACCGTTCACTTGGATCGCCCACTGATGCTCACCCGGATAATAGACCCGTGTGCTGATCAAACGAAAGGAATGTTGTTTACGGAGTGTGATCGATTCGCCCGCGTTTAAGGTTTTGCGCGTCCACTTAAAGACCTTAGGCGCAAGTGTCCCGTTTTTCTTCTGAAAGCCGATCGCATAATCGATCACCACGTCACAGGCTTCTTGCGCGGTGATCCGACAAGAACAGACGATTGACTCGCCGATCGCGATCGTTTCAGGTGTTAATCGTAAGTCGTCTACGGTGATCGGCGCGCCATGTTCTGCTCCGATCAAGCGGAGTGCATCCGGATTCCCAGACTTGATCAAGGATCGCAAGCTGTGGTGGGTGATCCATGCGATCGCCGGATGCGCTTCTGTTTGCCAAGCGCGTAATTGATCGATCACCACTTGGGCATGATCTTTAGCGATGTCGTTAAGGTTATTGGCAACACTACGGCGTACATATTCAGCCGGATCATGCCGTAGCGCTTCAAGAATCGGTAAGATCGGTGTGGGATCGCGTTTGAGCATCGGAAGCGCGGAAGCCCATGGCAAGCGCGGACGACAGCCCTCACTGGCTAAACGGCGCACATGAACATTCGGGTGATCGGCCCACAAGCGCATCTGTCGCATCCCGCGTTCCAGATCGCGGGTTAAAAACGATCGGATCGCAAATTCACCAGACGATTGTTCGGTAAACTGCTCTAAAGCGGCGATCGAGTCCTCCCAGTGATCGAGTCCATAGACTTCGACAAAATCGGGAAAGACCATTGTCTCATAACGATAGGCGCTTAATCGGGGCGCACCATCGCGGAGCCGTGCTAAGGCGGCCGTATAATCATCTGGTAAAAGCGCTGCAAGACAGTGGGTGATATGACGCATCCGAGCCTTAAGTTCGCGTGCTTCCCATTGATCATCGAACACCCGTGAGCATAATTCAGCCGGATCAAGCGCTAAAGCATAGGCAAGATCGGTGATGAAGGTGGTGTTGTACATTTGTTTGAGCGGTTCGGCCATAAATGCGCTATCCTTTGATCTTTCGCGTGACAACTTGCCTATTATAGGCTAAGATTCTTGACACCTTTTGTCAGTGAACTTAGGGACATCATGATCACTTTAGACGACCTTTACGCCGCCCGCACCCGCTTACAAGGGATCAGCCGTCATACACCGCTGTTAGCTTGGAATGGGCGCTATTTGAAGCCAGAAAGTTTACAGCCGATCGGCTCATTTAAGGTGCGCGGCGCATATAATCGGATCGCGGCGGCCCTAGAAATCACCCCAGAGGCGACGGGGGTGATCGCCTATTCCAGTGGCAATCACGCCCAAGGGGTCGCTTATGCCGCTCAACGCCTTGGATTAAGCGCTACGATTGTGATGCCCCACAACGCGCCAGAAGTGAAGATCAACGCCACCCGCGCTTATGGCGGTCAGGTAGTGTTTTATGACCCGCTCACCGAACAACGTGAAGCAGTGGTGGATCGCTTGCGTGAGGGCCAAACATGGATCCTAGTACCACCGTTTGATGATCCACAGGTGATCGCGGGACAAGGCACGATCGGACTCGAAATTTTTGAGGATTTTCCGTCGGTGCGTCAAGTGATCGTGCCGATCGGGGGCGGTGGGTTGATTAGCGGAGTCTCCACTGCGCTTAAAAGCCTCAATCCCGCGATCAAGGTGATCGGCGTTGAGCCGGAGCTGGCCGCGGATGCAGCAGAGTCGCTGCAAATGGGGACGATCCAATCATGGACGGCCGCTCAAACGGGTCGCACGATCGCCGACGGTGTGCGGACATTACAATTAAGCCACTTGACGTTTGATCACATCCAACACTACGTCGATCAAATTGTGACCGTGAGTGAGGACGCGATCCGCATGGCGGTGCGAACCTTGGCATTAGAGGCGAAAATGGTGATCGAACCGTCGGGGGCGATCCCGTTGGCAGCGTGGCAAAGCGGCCGGATTGAACCACATCCCGAAACGGTCTTGATCTTAAGCGGTGGTAACATTGACTCGCGTGTATTGATCGAAATTTTAGCAGGATAACCCCTATGACTGATATTCCAAACGAGATCATCGCTGAATGTTCACCTGAGATTATCGAATTAACCGACGCTTTGCGCCTGTTAATCCGGCAAACGATCCCGTCCGCGAAAGAACTGATGTATCGCGGTTGGAAAGGGATTGGCTATCATCACCCGGAAAGCGGTTACTTTTGTGCCTTGTTCCCCCGTGCGGAACAGGTCAACCTCGGTTTTGAATGGGGAGTCGATCTGCCTGATCCCGATAATTTGTTACAAGGCACGGGCAAACGCTTACGGTATGTGGTGTTAACGCCCGGACAAACGATCCCCGAAGCCGCAATCCGACAATTGTTATTGATCGCGGCCGGGGAATATGACGCGATGAATTAAAGTGAGTCGATGTGGGTGATCGACTCCCCAAGATCGCCGCATCAACTAAAGCGAATCGATAGAGATGATCGACTCGCCGCGGGGGCGTTGGGTTTTGAGGACAGCGGATTTCAATTGACCACACCCTGCATCAATATCAATCCCGCGCCGCACGCGCACCGTAGCCGGCACACCGTAGCTCTCTAAGGTTTTGATGAACTGTGTCACGGTGTCCGGATTCGACGGGCGGCCATCGTAACCGTTGGTCGGATTCAAGGGGATTAAGTTGACATGGCATAACAGCCCTTTGAGCAGTTGCCCCAATTGGTGGGCCTGTTCTGAGGTGTCATTTTCGCCACGGATCAAGGCCCATTCAAAAGTGACCCGTCTTCCGGTTTGATCCACGTAATAGCGACAAGCTTCGATTAATTCCCCCAAGTTCCAACGTTTGTTGATCGGTAACAAGGCGGTGCGCTCTGGATCGGTCGCTGCGTGCAGGCTGATCGCCAATTTCACCTGTAGGCCGGTCTCGGCGAATTGCCGGATCTGTGGCACGAGTCCGACGGTACTCACGGTAATATGACGCGCCCCGATGCCAAGATCGTTTTGGAGGCGTGCGATCGCCTCTAGGGTTTGATCATAATTGTGGAACGGCTCTCCCATGCCCATTAAGACGACATTGCTTAAACGATCGCCTTCCGCGGCCAGATCGGCTGCGAAATGAGCGGCCTGTTCAAAGATCTCCGCTGCGGTGAGATGACGCGCAAATCCCATTTGCCCAGTAGCACAAAAGACGCATCCCATTGCACAACCCGCTTGGGTGGAGATGCAAGCTGTCCGCCGATCGTCATCATAAGGCATTAACACCGACTCGATCAATTGACCGTCTGGGAGCTGATAAAGCCGCTTGATCGTGCCGTCTTTGCTCTGTTTTTCCGTGACGAGTTGCAATGCGCCGAGTGAGGTCTCTGACGCTAGACGCGCCCGCAACGCCCCCGGTAGATTGCTCATCTGGTCAAAAGATTTGACACGCTGTTCATAGAGCCAAGTATAGAGTTGATCGGAGCGGAATTTTGGTTCACCCCACCCGGTCAACAGGGTTTGTAAATCTGTTTTTGAGAGTTCGTATAGGTTGATCATGTTTGATGCCCCGCGGTGATCGGGGGCGTGTGATTTTCAGATAAGGACAGAGTATAGCAGAAAAACGGGTTAAATTCAATGAAGTCATTTATATAAAATCAGATAAAATCGCGTTTAGGCTGACAATCGAGTCATTTGGAAACCTGTTGATTGAGTGCGGCCGTGACGGCAGTGGCAAAGACCAAAAAAAGATTCGGCGACAGCGGCAACGCAGTCATATTGATCGTAAGATTGCGTCCCTAAGGGAAAATCGAAAACGAAACCTCAAAACCAGTTTAAATCCCCCGTTCATTGGATGCTCCTAAGGCTGATCTTGATTGTGTTGAATGGATCATAGCACAGATGAGCGGAAAAGTCGTAACATTTGTCCCGATTTTTTCACCAATTGTCTCTTGAAGCGATCTAGATCGAATGAAAATTTTTGAAAACGTCTTGGGTTCATTAGGGTGATTTCGTGCATTCAGAAATAGGTGTACAGGAAAGTGTCCGTTAAAAGCTTTGAACCATAGAGGACACAGAGAGCGCAGAAGTAATATCAGGAATGTGTCCGTTAAATGCTTTAAACCACGGAGGACACTGAGAACGCAGAGAAAGAACATAAAAAAAGAACTGTTATGAGCCTTTAACCCCTTTCCCATACATCGGGAGCGCACCGTCCCGCGTGGGATAAGGGGATGTGTCTTCATGGGCCGGGTATTTTTCTGAGATGATTGAGTAATTCATCTTGGAAATAGTTTAATAAAGAGACATCCTCAAACGGATCTTTGGAACGGACACCGCCGCCCGTTCCGATAGCGGTGTAGGTTTTAGTTAGTTATCGGATAAACCACTGAAAACACAATCAACCTTAGCCCGATCCCCCACCAATGGCCAAGCGCCCGTCGGTGGCATTCGGCGGCACATGGATTTCCCCAGAGAGGTCATCTAAACGTAACGAACATCCGGCCAAGCGTAAGATCACATAGGTATCACTGGGCAGCATTACCTCAAAACTCGCGCTACCCACCGCGCCGATCACCGGCCGCCGTTTTGCCGCCACATACACCCCCGCTTCATCTTGATCGGCGACCACCCGCCAACCGAATGAGGCTGTTAATTTTACGGTGACTTCGACCTCCGGTTGCATCCAACGACTCACTCGAATTTCCGCATGTTCGGTTTGCAGATAAAAGGTGATCGGTGGTGCGACCTTAAAGTGATAGGTTTTGTGTTGTTGGGTGAGATCGCGCACAGAGGACGCGGCATTGACCAATTGCCACACTCGATTTAAGTTTTGCATGATCCCCTCCTATAGGGTGTCATTCATGAGCCGTGATCCAAGCGACCGCCCGATCCAATTGCCCGCGTAAGATCGCGAGTCCTTCTGGCGTGTTCTGATACTGAATAATTCGCAAATGTCGGAGATCAAACGGAATATCGTTCACATCTTGGGTGAGGATCACGCCCGACTTACCTAAGGTGTGCGCGATGCCTAACTCATAGGCCACGTTGTCATTTCGTCCGGTCAATTCGGCGATCACCCATTGCGCGTGATAGATGCCGGCCCAGATCTCCTCAATGATCGAATGGCGCGAAAAGTAATCATCACCCCGTTTGATCGTCAATCCGCGTCCCTGTACCACCGGCACGATCACTTGATCGTAGATCTCAAAGAAGGCCGGCCGAAACGGCATGATCATAAACACGTCGGCGCGAAATTGGGCATCAAGCGCCGGCGGGCCGAAGATCGGTTGCATGGTGATCATACCGCGTTGTTGCCAAAGTTGCGCCTCGATCTGATGCAACCCCAACACCAATTGAAGCTGAAAATCGCTCACGTTTTTAAACCGCCGCACCGCTTGCTCGGCGATGATCTGGGCTTTGAGTTGTTCGATCTGATCACGATCCGCCCCTTGTGCGATCTGATCCACCGGCCAACGCGCTTGAAGATCGGGCATCAGCGCTAAGATCGGTTTACGCGCTTGGATCGCGGCCTGATAAGCCCTCATCAGCCGATCGATACGTCGTCCGGGATGAAACGCATAGATCCCAACAAAAATATCATAATCGTCCGGGGTGAGATCCTCGGAAAGCAACGGTAACAGGCCGAATTGGGTGATGATCGCTTGCGCGGCGATGCGAATCGCGCTTAGATCATCGGTGGAACTGCTGATAGCGACTTTCAACACATCCATGCGGTATCCTCTAGCGGGCGGCGAATTTTAACAAATGCGGTAATATTACCGCGCTGAAGAAAGCTTTGCAACCGATCCACCGTCTAGTTAAACAGCACTCATCACTCAGAATAGAGGCGTTATGACATCCAATGGACAAGCGCGACGGCGCTTATTGATCTCGTATGCACATCCCGACGATGAAAGTTTTGGACTCGGCGGGTTGATCGCCAAGTATGTCGAAGAAGGAGTCGAGGTGTTTCTGATTTGTGCGACCAATGGCGATGTCGGCACGATCAAACCGGAACACATGCGGGGTTTAGCGACTATCCCTGAAGTACGCTTAGCGGAATTGGCCGAGGCCGCCGCGATCCTAAAGTTCAAAAAGGTCTATCTATTGCGGTATAAAGACAGCGGCATGATGGGATCACCGACCAGTCAAGATCCCGAATCGCTTTGGGCGCGTTATCACAGTGACCCAGAAGAGGTGATCCGCCGGGTCACCGAGGTGATCCGTGAGGTGCGGCCGCAAGTCGTGATCACCTTCAACAAATACGGTGGATATGGTCATCCGGATCACATCGCGATCCAACGGGCGACCACCGAGGCCTTTAAACGCGCCGCCGATCCGACCTATCACACCGATCAACGCCCCTATCAACCGCAAAAATTGTATTACTCCAATATCCCCAAGTTGATGATCCAAATCGGGATCTGGATGATGCGCTTGCGTGGACAAGATCCGCGTCGGGTTGGGGTGAACAGGGACATCGATATTCAGGCGATCTTGGATAACATTGAACCGTCGCATACCCGCGTCAACATCCGGCAATATTACCCCCAATGGGATGCAGCCAGCGCTGTCCATATCAGCCAAGGGGGAGGCGGAGGGTTTCGCCTGTTCCCAAAATCATGGCGCAAGTGGATCAGCCCGCATCAATCGTTTACCCGGATCTACCCGAAGCCCACGCGTGATCAGATCGATGAACATGATATGTTTCATCAGGTGAGCTTAGACGAATTGATCGAAGAAACGGTTTAACTTGGTAGAAGAAATAGGTACAGAAAAGTTTCTTGCATCCAACCCCACCCTAACCCTCACCCAAGCATGGGGTGGGATACTTTTCTGAGGTGACTTCTGCGTTCTCTATCTCCTCTGCGGTTCAAAGCATTTCACAGAAACTTTCCTGATATGAGAACAAACAACAAGGGGGAAAAAGTAGACAAATGTTACGACTTTTTCGCTCTTTT
>JALOOG010000176.1 GCA_025454525.1 Anaerolineae bacterium
GCTATACGCCGCAGCCCAAGCAACAAGGCTATCCGGAACAGATGCGTCAACAACCCCTTAGCTAGTATGCGGATGGGATGAACTTACGACGCATTGCCCCTCATCTCGGCGTAGTGCATCAGACGGTGGATCCAACTGGATCGCCACCCATACGGCCTCCTTGCCTGACCACCCGTCCCAGCCGGAAGCGGTAACGGTGATTGAGCAGGATGAACTCTATACCTTCATCAGGGAAAAAAAACGAAGCTTATCTCCTGACTTTGGGTGATCATGCCACCCGTTGTATTGTGGGTTGGGCGGTAAGCCTCAGTTGTGATCAAACCCAATGGCAAGCGGTGTTGGATGCCACACCGCGAGTAGTGCTTGATTACAGTGACGGCAGTCCCACCCACTTGGTTTTGCTTGACCATCCAAGTATTCATCTGACTTTTACGGACAAGAGCCAGACCTACCGTGTAGAAGGCGACAATGCTGATTACGCCGTTATTTGGCACTTCTTGCGCGTCGCTCACGGTGTTTCTCTCGGTGCTTAATCGCTTTGGCGCATGCCGTCAAACGGTTTGTCTATGCTTGGAATCGACGACCGCTTTATCAACAAGCCTATCCTCACTCTCCTGCTCATATCATGGCGTTTGTATACCCTTGAATTTAGCCCCCCCGACTATGATTCTGTTCCAACCAACTCCCCTACCGGAAATTTGATGCGTTTGCCCTAGGTATAAGCTGTAATTGCCTTTGAGAAAAGTATGTGCTATGATAAATTCATTCGTGGTACGAGACGTGAAAAATCCGAACTGCGAATCTGCTTTACCCTACAAACGCGCAGGGGCATCTGCGTGCTACCGGAGCGCCAGTAAGATGCAGGTTAAACTGTGCGGGCGTGTTGAGGGTAGAAGTTCCCGCCCTTAGGTGTGGGGAGTATGTCACACTATCCTGAAAGCGTTGACAGAGATGAGTACCCAATCCCCTCAATTCCAGAGAGCCGCGACTTGCTGAAAACGCGGTATTGAGCGCTGGCGAATGACCCTCTTGAGCGCGGGTGAATTCAAACCCGACGGTTAGCCCCCGTTATCCGGCCGTCAAGATCGGCATCACTCCTCACGATGTCCGATAAATTGCGGTGGCACCACGAGCGCGTCCCCTCGTCCGCAAACAAGCGGGGCGCTTTGATTCTTGGAGGTGTTCACATGGTTTCACGGATCTATACCACACAATTAAGCGCACACGTTGGGGAACGGGTGCAAATCGCGGGATGGAAACATCGCCTACGCCGTCTAAGCGGCATCAGTTTCTTGATCGTGCGGGATAAGCATGGACTCGCCCAAGTGGTGATCGAAGACGACACGATCAGCACCGAATTAGACCGTCTTTATCAGGAGTCGGTGATCCGCGTGGAAGGGATCGCGATCGCAACACCCCAAGCCCCTAGCGGAGTCGAATTGCATCATCCTCAAATCACGGTGATCACGCCCGCGCATGAACCGCCCCCGTTTGATCTCTTTCGTCCGTCACTCACCGCGCAACCGGCGACGTTATTGGATCACGCGGCCTTGACCTTACGACATCCCCAACGCCGCCACTATTGGCAGATCGCGGCGGCCAGCTTGTGCGGATTCCGATCCGCCTTGGATCACTGCGGATTTACCGAGATCCAAACGCCGAAATTGGTCGCATCGGCAACCGAAAGCGGTGCGAATGTGTTTTCGGTGGATTATTTTGGACAAACGGCCTACTTGGCCCAAAGCCCACAATTTTACAAGCAGATCATGGTCGGCGTGTTAGAGCGCGTCTATGAGGTGGGGCGGGTGTTCCGGGCTGAACCGCATGATACCCCACGGCATCTGAACGAATACACCTCATTAGATGTCGAAATGGGCTTCATCAACGATCATCACACGGTGATCGCGCTGCTCACCGAGGTCTTGCAACAGATGTTAGAGGTGATCGCGCCATTAATGCCAGAGTTGCCTCGCTTGCCCCAACGCCTTCCGGTGATCCATTTTCAAGAGGCGTTAGAGTTGATCTATCAGCAGACCGGAGAAGATGCACGACATGAGCCGGATCTCGCCCCGGCGCATGAGCGGTGGTTAGGTGAATGGGCGCGGGCCGAATATGGATCAGACTTTTTGGCCGTTGAAGGCTACCCGATGATCAAACGCCCGTTTTACACGCACCCGAATCCGATGCGCCCCGCCTATTCCAACAGCTTTGATCTGTTATTCCGTGGCTTGGAATTGGTGACAGGCGGACAACGTTTGCATCGTTATCCCGATTATCTGGCCGCTTTGGCATCACGGGGATTAAATCCAGACCCGTTTGAAGGCTATTTACAAGCGTTTAAGTATGGGATGCCGCCGCATGGGGGATTCGCGATCGGATTAGAGCGTTGGGTAGCGCGTTTGTGCGAGGTGGCAAATGTGCGTGAAGTGGCGTTATTCCCGCGCGATCTGAATCGATTGACACCGTAAGCTTTTCTGGGGGATCGTCATCGCGATCCCCCGATCTTTCAGCGAAATGTGAACGCTTTTGGCCGTATAATAGAGGTAAATTTAAACGAGAAAGGGGGTCAATCAGATGATCACATTCACAGCGATAGCCTTAATCATTGGGACGCTCTGTGTCGGTTGGTTTAGTGGACTGATGTTCTCGTTAGTGTTTCTATTACAACCCAAGTGGGATCGGCAATCCGCTTCCGATTATCTTCGTGATCTTCAACCGTTTCTGGCCGTTGGCAAAGGCAATCATGCCGTATCGGCAATCCTATTCATCGGATTACTTGCGCCGCTTCCGACGGTGTTCACATGGCCCGCCCCTAGCGCATCCTTAAGTTTAATCGCGGTGGTGATCTTCGGAATCGCCGCGTTGGGCATCACGATTTGGGGTAATTTGCCGCTTTATACGGCCTTTATGGCGCTTGATCCCGATCATCCCGACCCAAGTTGGAGCGCATTACGTTTACGCTTTTACCGTTTGAACTTAGCGCGGTGGATCGGCTCTAGTATCGCGTTGATCTGCTTGTTACTCGCTTTATTGCAAACAGGCGGCGGGGTATGATGTTATTTACATCAGTCCCCGTTGATCACACGTTTGATCCAAGGTTTTTAAGTTTTGTCCGCGCCAAAATGCACTTAAAGGGTGTGTTGATCCCGCTCACGTTTGATCTGCTCTAACACCTGCCGATCGCTTTCGAGGTCGGGATGCGAGACCAATTCATCTAATTCGACACAGCGTTCTAGGTAAGCGATCGCTTGGTCATAACGCTTGCGTTGTTTCTCCGAACCCGTCAGCAATCAGGCCTAATTGGTTCGGAAACAAACCTTCATGCTTGCCATCCCCTAATCCCTGCGCCGCCTTCAAGCCCAACTCCACCCATGACCTGCGCCGCCATGAAGGATGACCTTAGGTTAAACGCATTTTTGCGTCATTATCCCATCGCTTAATCTAAGATGCAAGCAGTTAGAATACGCACCGCCGTTTTAGCGGCCACATGGAACATCGGATCGGATCTAAATCGGGGGAAGCGCGCAAGGCCTTTGAGATCTCCTCAAGGCCTTGTGTATCGCTTAATGCACTTTGGCCTCTAACAGCGTGGGATCAAGGCTAAGGAGGAGTTGTTCCGCTTCTGCAATCGTATCAACTGAGAAGGTTTCGAGTCCTAAGGCGGTGTGGATCACATGGCTCATAAAGCGGGTGACTCGCGATGCGCCCACATTGACGGTGATCCCCGTATCGCGATCTTTGCCGCGGTTCAGGGTTTGCATGAGTAAACGTAAACTGGTGGGCATCCGTTCTAAACGGGTGCAATCGGCGATCGCATGGACAGGAGAGTATCCTTGCTTAGCGTAGCGCGTGGTCTCATTGGACATCGCATCCAATTCGCTCACGGTCACATTTCCGATCAGTTGCACTAAGAGAACGCGGTCTTCAATAAACCACGCAACTGTATATGGCATGGCGGTATACCCTTTACTTTCTCATCTTTTAACGATTATACAACCTAACTTTCTGTATTGCAACTTTACGTTTGTAACCTACAGACCCTTGCTTCAACAAACATCGGCGAAAGTCATCTGCTGTATGGTTGTTGCCGTGGTGATCATGATACGGAGATAAATTCAAGAAAGCTTATCAACAGATGAAACGGCTCACCCCATGTATGGCTTACAAGGGAATAGTTTTGGGTGGGAAGGTTTGAAAAAAGAGTTCACAATTAGATTGGCAGTATGACGATGTTGATGAAACGTTGTTTCGCGGAAAAACCGCGCATCATGCTGGCGGTCTGTTCGATCACTTCATAGAAATAATCTAATTTACCCAAAAATTGTTTGCGACTGAAGCTCTATGAGGTCAACGCTTGAACGATCTTTTCGACTTCCACAGCGATCGCGTTGCGATGTGATGTGAAAAGTCGGGGTTATCGAATACAGTTCGCATCAGCCGTTCGGTGAGCAGATGTTGGATCAACACTTCGTCGACAGCAACCGGACTCAAATTCGGGTTTAAGGTCTTTTGGCACAACTCATGAAATTGGGTGAAAGCGGCCTTAAACGCTTTGTTACTTTTGTGAGCATCGGCGATCAAAGTTTTCCAGCCGTTGGCGAGATCCGGCGCATCTTGACGAAATCGATCGACGGCATGATCAAACTTTTCGATCATCGGTTCGTTGTAGCTGAAGAACGTATTCAGCAGTTAAGTTACTTGATCCGGTTGATTCAGATCATAGACTCCGACGCACTCCCCATGTTGATAAAGGATCGCTTGCTGACTATCCTCAAACAGGATGTTACGGTTCGGGTGGCCTGCCGCAAACTTTTCGCGATCTCATCTTCTAGCTTGTCATCTTGATCTTTCGCTTCCCAATAACCGCGATCGCACCGAAATACATCGCGGATCACGCCGTCAAAGCGAACCAATCATCCCTCAAGTCGATGCAATTGTTCGATCAAGAGTTCAAGGTCAAAGATCCGCGCCGCGTCAGATAACAGCGCTTTAAATGGCTCACGCAAGCCGAGTTTATTGGTGACACGGTGATGTTGGATCGCTTGGCGAATCTCATAAAAGGTTTTGATCGCCTTGTGTTTTGCAGAAAGCGTTATGATCGCCGAGTCGTAGGGTTGCCAGACAAGTGTTCTAGTATAACGTGGGAAAGAGGCGGATGCAACGGAATTTCAACTTTAAAATTTTAACACAGCAGTAACCTTAGGAAAGCTTGTGTTAAAGGCTTTGAACCCGTAGAGGGGGCATAAAGGGAGAACAAAAAAAGAATTGTTATAAGCTGTCAAAGTCTGTTTCTAGTCGTTTATGTGCTTAGCAACTACACTTGTGATTTAAGTTCGTAAAGGGTCAAAAATGATTTCTAATAGTTTGCAATAGTTTTTTCTTCACTCTCCATTTTCTATCCGAGTTTTCTGTGTCAAAGCTTTTAATGCAAACTTTCTTGTGTCCACTTCTCGCTTTACCCTTGCTTTTTTACCTCTGGTTAATGATAATCCATACAAAAGGGTGACATAAAAATTAACAAATATTACAGAAAACATAAGAGGAGACCGTGCCACAAAAAGGGTATTGGTTACAAGAGGGATTAGTTTATTGCGCCAGACACTACGGGCGTGTCACATTACAAGATATTGCCGAGTCGGATCGCACCACCCGTGAACTTTTAGATCAAGCTACCCAACCGGTGATGCTGGTGGTGGATGCCAGCAAGATTGAGTCGTTTCCGATCGATCTTTCGCGCTTGAATCAAACGATTACGTTCATGCATCATCCACAGCTGGGTCCGTGTGTGTTGATCGCCACCAATCCCCTAGTTAACATCTTAGGAGAGATGATCACCCGCGTGATCGGCAGTCGCTTCTACGTGGTACGAAGCCCACAAGATGCGCTTCGCAAGTTACAAGCGTTGGATCAGCGTGTACAGATCGAACCTAAACTGTTTCAAATAGCCTAAGGAGCGGGATCGAAGGTTGATCCCGCTCCCAACTTTACCACGAATCCCAACTATCATGAGTCTCTTGTAAGACCTCATCCGGACGGGGATAAAAGCGCTTATGGACTTCACCATATTTGATGTAATGGTGATCGCTTTCCTCAAAGCTCACATTTCGAGTGATCACGCGCCGACTCGGTGAGGCGACCAACACCACATCTGACTCGATCATCCGTCCCGGAAAGACCACCATTCCCGATCCGATCCGGCAATTATGCCCGACCGCGCTCCCTAAAACGACTTGCCCCACGCTCTGGAGTTGACCGTCGATATTGGCGGCCCGGATCGGTTTTTGTGCGATCAAGTTAAAGTCGGTGAAGGTACTACCCGCTCCCACAAAGCTATTACGCCCGATCACGCACATCTGTAAGCAGGTGTTTTGGGCGATGATCGAATTTTCCATGACATGCGTGAGATACAATGAACACCGAAACGGCAAAAAGCAGTTGTTGCCGATCGTACTCATCATCAACACACACCCCGCATCCACCGTGACATTATCGCCGATCGTGCAGTTATCGATGATCGCCCCCGCGCCGATCGAACAATTGTCCCCGATCGAGGCCGGCCCCGTGATCACCGCGGACGGGTCAATTGAGCAACCTTTACCGATCTTGACCGCGCCGGAGGCCTGTAAGATCTGGCGTTGATCCAATACCGCGCTCCATAACAGGCGCAACTTCGCAAAAAAGCTCTCTTCGATGTCGCGATCCAACCGGGCCGCACGTCCAAAATTGCCAAAAATGATGCTGGCAAAGTAAATATGCACCCAACTTTCGATCGAAATAATGGCGCGCATCGGGGCGTAATGGGTGAGATCGCCCTGTTGCATGGTCATGAAGTCCGGCACGCTATAAAAACCGATCTCACGGGCATCGCTTGGCACAACCACTGCTTGAATATCGGCGGTATAACCATCTGGGAAATACCACAGATCGCATAAGAACAACATGCCGCGCCCGTCTGGGGTCAACCCGATCTCAAAGCCTTTGGTGAGCGGGATCGTGTAAGTATGAAACGCTTTA
Source organism: Anaerolineae bacterium (assembly GCA_025454525.1). GTDB lineage: Bacteria > Chloroflexota > Anaerolineae > Aggregatilineales > Phototrophicaceae > JALOOG01. The sequence goes on from JALOOG010000176.1 coordinate 7,015, forward strand.
TCACTGGCCGGAAAGGCCGCCCGGCACGCTTTTCCAGTCGATTTAGCTTTTTCCACAAAATACTCAAAAAATTCCTTGTCAAACCACAGGCTATCGCGATAGACAAATGCTTCACCTTTGATATTGACCAATTCATCACGATGTTGATACACCGCGCCTAATTGACAATCCGCCCCAAAGTAGTTCAAGATCAAGTTTTCTTGATGTAATTTGAGCGGGACAGTGCCGATCGTTAACAAGTTCGCCGGCTCATTAAACGGGGGGACATGCCGCCGATCTTCAATAATATAACGGTACATAAACGCATCTCCACTTGAGTATTGACTCTATTATAGCGCGTTCTGGGAAATGCGGGATAAGATCCCCTAACCATGGAGATAAAATCCCTCATAGCGCATGGGCTATCAAGGAGAGTTTTAAATCCCAAGGTTTTGTAGATAAAAAGGTTTCGATGTAAAATTTGAGTCACCTCACAGAGAAAACCTTACCCAACTGATTTGACCGACCAGCAGTGGACGATCCTTGAGCTATTGCTTCCGAAACCAGACCCCTGAGAACGCGTGCCGCAACCTAGTCGGTTGCTGAATGCGATACTGTATTTGAACCGCACGGGGTGTCCATGGCGCAGCTTACCGCATGATTTTCCGGCGTGTGAAGCGGTGTATGCCTTCTGGCGACGCTTAGTAGAACGCGATACTCTATCCAAAATCAAGGATACGCCCCGCACGGCAATTCATTTGCAGGAGGAGCGTGAAGCTGAACCTAGTGTGGTGATAATCCACCGCCAATATGTCCAGACCGCTGAAAAAAGGGACGGTTGGGTTTGATGCTCACAAACAACGCAAAGGTTGTAAACGCCAAATCGCGGTAGACACATCAGGATGGTTTGTCGTGTGTGTTGAATGAACAGAATAAGGTGGCTGCTCGTGGGCTTCTGAGGCGATTGCCGTTCTTCGCCTGGCTGACCTTGTTTAGGTTTGACCGTGGCTATGACTGTTGGGCGATACGGTATTGATGTGAACAAGTCTTTGGGGTGCGAACGCAAGTCCCCCACCGCCAACGGTAAAAAGGCTTTCAGATTGCGCCGAAGCGGTGAATTGCGGAATATACCTTTGCTTGGCTCAACCGTTTTCGACGACTGAGCAAGGATTATGAACAAGCTTCTCAAATGTCTGAGGCCTTTGTTTATTTGACCATGATCCAGTTGATGCTCAATCGTCTAATGCATTAGACGGCTTTTTTACAAACCGTACCACCCAACAATTGCTGGGTGTGGCAGTAGCGGCGGCTAAGGGAAAAAAATTAATTCGGCGACAGCGGCAATGTGGTTAGGCGGATCGTAAGATTTCGTCAAGCCCACACGAAAAAGCAAAAATAAGCTGAAAGCGTCTATTCTTCAATTCGATCCTCCTTAGGGTGATCACGATCGTATTAAAGCGATGATAGCACAGATGAGCGGAAAAATCGTAACATTTGTCTGTATTTTTTGATTTTTTATGAACTATGGAAGTAGATATAGGAAATTTACTGTGAAAAGCTTTGACACAGAGAACTCAGAGGACACAGAAGTCATCTCAGAGAAGTATCCTACCAATAAAGACACACCCCTCATCCCACGCGGGCCAGTTCCTGCTCCATGTATGGGTGAGGGATAGGGTGGGGTTGGACACAAGGAATTTTCCTGTACCTATTTTTGTGGTTTTTGTTTTTCTTTCTTCTTTCTATCTTCTCTAAAAATACAGACAAATTGTTACGATTTTTCGCTTATCTGTGCTAAGCTTTCCACATTTGCTATGTGTGGTGTGTAATGATCTGTTCTCATGTCACACCCTCACCAACCCATAGATCCCCGATCTGTGTAGATCGAAACACGGGAGATGAATTGCTTCACACCAGTTTTCAACATAACGGAGCGCCTTTCGTTATCGTCATCGTTTGCACAAAACCTTAACTTCCAACGGATAGGTAAGGTTAGGTACAATTTTCTTTTGTCTAAACCCAATTCAATTAGAAAGAGATCGGGTCATGATCCTCTCGTTAGAACGTCAAACCGCCCTTCGCAACGCTTGGTTGCACACACGCTTAGAGACGATCCTGCCTGAACTTTTGGATCGGGCTGGCATTGATCTCTGGTTGGTGTGCGCCCGTGAATATAATGAAGATCCGGTGTTATTTTCGCTGCTGCCACAGCCCGCCATGGGCGCACGCCGTCGCACTTTACTCGCATTCGTCCGCACGGCCACCGGAGTCGATTGTCTCTCGTTAGATCGCTATGGCTACCCCGGTTATTATCAACAACTCTGGACTCCCAGTGCAGAATCACAAGCTGAGGCGCTCACCCGCTTGATCCGCGATCGCGATCCAGCCAAAATCGGGATCAACACTTCCGACACATTCGCTTTTGCCGATGGACTCTCACAGGGTCAATACCAATGGTTGATCGGGGCGTTGGGCGCATATGCGGAACGCTTGGTGAGTGCGGAGTCGGTGTGTGTCGGTTGGTTGGAGCGCCGCTTACCAGAGGAGATCATCGCCTACAATGGCATTGTGCAGTTGGCACACGAACTGATCCGCGAGACATTCACGCCCGCCGTGATCCACCCCGGCGTTACCACAACCGCGGACGTGGTCTGGCATTTGCGTGAGCGGATGCAAGCGATGGGGGTGCGTGCGTGGTTTCATCCGACGGTAGAACTCCAAGCGCCCGGTTTATCGTTCGCGATCGCGCCCGGTATGGACAAGACCCCACCGCGAACCGTGATCCAACCGGGGGATCTGCTGCATGTTGATGTCGGTTTCAGCTACTTGGGCTTAACCACCGATCATCAACAACACACCTATCTTTTGCGCCCCGGTGAAAGTGATGCACCGGAGGGATTGCAACGCGCCCTAGCGATTGGCAATCGTTTACAAGACATCTTGATGTCCGAGATGCGAGTAGGCTTGACGGGAAACGAGGTCTTGCGGGCGGCGCTGGCCCAAGCGCAGATCGAACAGATTGACGCACAGATCTATAGTCATCCGATCGGCACACATGGCCACGCGGCGGGTCCGACAATTGGCCTATGGGATCAACAGCAGGGAGTGGCGGGGGGGGGCGATTATCCGCTCTACGATCACACCTGTTACTCGATCGAACTCAACATCCGGACTCCGCTGGCGGAATGGGGGGATCAAGAGGTGCGAATTGCGTTAGAGGAGGACGCGGTATTACAAAACGGTGTCATGCGGTGGTTAGATGGCCGTCAAACGGCGTTTCATCGGATCTAGGAGATACCATGAGGTTGTGATCACGGTATCACAACCTCATGAGATGAGGTTCCTAAACGTTTCAATTTATTCGACGACCAAAACCTCTTGTAACACGACGGCGGCCACTTCTTGGGTAGCGCGTCGTCCAAATGATACGGGGATCGTGGGTTGGGTATCTTCATCATCGGTGACACGGGTAAACATGCTCTCGAACATATCCATCGCAAAAAGGTTATCAAGCGTGTCTTCAATGGTATCGCGGTTTAAATTTTCAACGAGGACGTGAGGGACATCAAGCGCCGCAAAACGCACTGGAAACGCATCTGGGACTTGCTTAGACAGTTCATAGGTCAACTGCATTTGATGACGCAAATAATCCACGGTGACAAATAGCGCGGTGAAGATCGCACCATTATCTAATTTGACGATCACATCCCGGGCGTTGGGATCATCTTGATGCACTTCGATCCATAGTTGATCGACCATTTGTATACTCGCAATTTCCTTATCGTCCACAGTTATCATACTCCTTCTCTAACGAAATTTGATCCTCCCATATCGACTCGTGAGGATTTACACTAAACCAAAGATAAGCCTAAATTAAACCGATTGTCAAGAAGCTTAAAATCCCACTCGCTTAAGGTTTTTAGTTAAGATGAGCCTCTTATAAAAGTTAGAGGAAGCAGTTAAGAAACAAATGAGTTGAAAGGATGATCAAGCGAGTCGCCGATCTCCGCGTAAGCACAGCTTACTTAGATCGATCTGGCCAAGTTAAATCCTCATCTAATCCTTAGCTTTGTCAGGAATTTTCATCAATTTCCCAAGTTGCACTGGTAAGTGATTGTTAAATGTTGTAGAATAAGGTTAAGAGACATCCCCTTAAATAAAACCTTATTTGTGCTTTCCAATTTGTTTTTTACGCTTGTGGAGGCGCTGTATCACCATGACGACCCCGTTTGTCGAAAGTGTAAGTAAGGTTAAATCAAGTTCTTTTCCACTTACGCCCATCTCGCAAGAAATTGTGTTTGCGGGCGATCACGTCTGCCTTGCGGGACAAATCGACTACCCAACTTCTCCCCCTCCTACCGATGGTTATGCGATCATGGTGATCTTGCACCATGCGGGCGGCAATACCCGCCAAGATTACGCCCATTATGCCCAAGTGGCCTTAGAAAGCGGTGTGGCGGTGTTTCGGTGGGATAAACGCGGCACGGGTAACAGCGGGGCCGGTGGGATCGGATCAAGTCAACATGATGCCGTCAAAGCCTATCGAACCGCGTTGCATCAGCCGCGCATCAACCCTAAACGGGCGATCCTTTTAGCCCAAAGTGAGGGATCTCGTTTATTAGGATCCACTTTTGCGGAATTTGCGGCGGTGCAACCCCCGTTGGGCGCATTGTTGATCGGGAATCTGCTTAATGCTGATCAGATTTTAGCGATCCAAACGCGGATTCAGGTATTGATCGGGGCTGAAGATTGGGTATCGTGGCGCGAGTATGGCAAGGATGCTTGTAATGCACATCAGCGGGCTTATCCTGGATTAGGGGCAGCGTTTAGCGTGGCACATCACGCCGATCGTTTGTTGATCGATACCCGCAAAAAAGGGCGCAACTTCCACTTAGGCGCGAAACAGGTGATCAAAGACTGGTTAAAAACCCTCCGCTAAGTGATCCAAAGGGACGGCGCGGCCACAGACCGCGCCGATCCTAAGTTAGGGGGTTACAAGGCGTGCATACAAGGTGATTTCGATCGCCTTGAGCGCTTGTGACACCGGACAACCTTCTTTTGCGGCTAAGGCAAATTCTTGGAATTTTTCTTCGGAGATATTCGGCACTTCCGCCGCACATTCCAGATCGATCTTTTGGATCGCGAAACCCGTCTCCACCTTGTTCAGATGGACTTTGGCTTGGGCTTGCACCCGCACAGCCGGAAAACCTTCCCGGGCCAAGCGCGCACTCAACGCCATTGCAAAACAACCCGCATGGGCCGCGCCTAACAATTGTTCGGGGTTCGTGCCTTCGCCGTCCTCAAAGCGTGATTTAAACGAATAGGGTTGATCAAAATGGGCGAATTGTACCCGCCCACTTCCTTCTTGTAACGTCCCTTCCCAGATCGCTTGTGCATTACGAGTTGGCATTAGATCATCGCTCCTTGTGTATCCGTTGAATGCAGTGAGTATAACGCGCTCGATTAGCCCCCGCGATCATCATCCTTTAATGTGAGGATCATAGGTCATACGGAGCGAATAGGTGACAAACCCATAACGCTCATAAAAAGCGATTGCTTGGTGATTAAATGCCGCTACTGACAGTGTTACCCGTGTCATGCCGGCTGTTTCTAGCGCTACGGCCAATAACTGCCTGCCGATCCCTTGACGTTGATAGGCGGGTTCTATACCTAGTTGATCGATCACCCATTCTGGCTGACTAATGACAAAGGGGTTTTCGGCGATCTCCCGAAAGATCATGCTCAGATAACCGATCGGAGTTTGATGCTGTTCCGCGATCCAAATGTGTACTTGTGGATCGGCTAATTGACCTTGATAAAACGCGATCACTTCCGGTTGTTCCGGTTGCAAGGTTTTGTAGCGCTCTGGTTGCGCTTCAGCGTGAAGCTGATGTAACGCATAATTGAGACGGGTGAGCGGTAAGGCATCTTGCACTACTGCTCGACGGATC
>JALOOG010000177.1 GCA_025454525.1 Anaerolineae bacterium
GTCAGCGCCACATTCAGTCGCGTATTCACGTTATAGAATGCCTTTTCCTTGGCTTTGGTGAAACAGAGGATAACAATGTCCGCCTCTTGCCCTTGAATCGAGTCCACCGTCTCGATGGTGATATCAAATATCTGATGGATCGAGTCAAAGCCGAATTCAATGATAGTATCAACATCATGATTGTCTCTGATCATGTCTGATCCCTTTCAGATTGAACCTATCACCATTGTTGATCTGTGGAAAAACGAGAATATCTACACAATGGTAAAATTGAATTCATTTGCTGACCCTACCACAATACCACATCCATATCCTGTAAAATTGCTAACCACCCAGTATCGGAGTATTCCTGAAATTGGCGAGGTGTTTAGTCAATTTGCATACAACGGGATTTTGAAGCACTTTCGCGATACAGCTAGCCAACGGACTTTACCCCTTCAGGGATTTATTGACTTAAAACCTTTGAATATCATCAAATTCCCTGTGAGTAAGTATGAAAGTATTTATCGACCAAAGCGGTTACAGAAAAAAACACCGTATCAGGTGTATTCTGCTTTGTTTGCTTTTGAATTTATAAAACATCTCTCCTCACTGATTGAACAGGTAAAAGGAAATGAGTTGTTACGCATTGGACTGATAGCACCTTACAAGGCCCAAGCCGATTTAATTGACAAATTGATGTCTTCTATTGTCTTGCCCAAGAATGTTAATGTTCAGGTTGATACTATTCATGGTTTCCAAGGTGATGAATGTCATATCATCGTGGCGCTTTTCAATCCACCACCTTTTATAAGTTCTTCGAAGAACATGTTCCTCAACAAGCTAAACATCATAAATGTCTCGATAAGTCGCGCTAGGGACTATTTGTTTATCCTTATGCCAGACGACGACACGGAAAATGTAAACGAGCTTACGCTCATCAAAAAGGTTGAACACCTTTGTAAAAGTCAACACACATGGAATGAGTATCAATCCCCAATCATTGAAGAAATGATTTTTGGTAGTAAGACCTATCTTGAGGACAACTCATTCTCCACAAGTCATCAATCTGTAAATGTCTACAGAAAACCTGAAAGAAGGTACGAAGTCAGAAGTGAAGACAATGCCATTGATGTACAGATTCATGAATAAGGCTTTTACCGGGTTATGTGAAGATTTAGTTATAATCTTCAAAAGAATCTCGATTTTTAGGAGCAGAACATGATGACCGAAACCCCTTTAAAGATGTCCCCGATCGTGCCGGGGTTAATGCGCTTACTCCATTGGGGACTCGATCGAGACGACTTGATCGCTTGGATCAACGCCTGTCTAGACATGGAGATCAACACCTTTGATCACGCCGATATTTACGGGGGATATGCTTGTGAAGCGGCCTTTGGTCAGGCCTTAGCGGCTAGTCCAAGTCTACGCGATCGCCTCGTCTTGGTGACCAAATGCGGCATCGGCTTGATCCACCCGAATCGACCGGATCACATCGTCAAGCATTATAACACCAGCAAAGCGCACATTCTCGCCTCTGTTGAACGATCGTTAAAAAATCTGCATACCGATCGGATCGATCTGCTGTTGATCCACCGTCCCGATCCGCTCATGGATGCCGATGAAGTGGCCGCCGCTTTCCGTGAATTACAGACTTCCGGCAAGGTGCGGTATTTCGGCGTGTCAAATTTTTTGCCGTTTCACTGGGATCTCTTGCAATCCCGCTTAGACTTCCCGTTGATCACCAACCAGATCGAATTTTCTCTTGTTCATCTCGATCCTTTTTACGACGGCACACTAGATCAGGCCCAAAGACTCCGCGCCCGTCCGATGATCTGGTCACCTTTAGGCGGTGGGCATCTATTCCATGCTCAAGATGATCGATCAGTGCGCGTGCGTCACAAGCTCCAACAGATCGCGGATGAGATCGGCGGCGTTGAGATCGATGAAGTGGCGTTAGCGTGGGTCATGGCCCATCCATCGCATCCGATTCCGGTGATCGGATCTGGACAATTATCGCGGATCAAGGCGGCCGTTGATGCTACTCGGCTTACACTTTCGCGTCAACAATGGTTTCAAATTTGGGAAGCGTCTCGCGGTAATGAAGTGCCATGATCATGGGTGGCGATTCGCTTTTTGCGAACATACGTGCTATCTTCAAGTATCTATCAATCCATGAAGGGGAATGCAAATGAACGCGGAGAGCTTTCGCCAACTCTATGACTATCACTTTAGCGAGAATCGCCGATTATGGGATGCTTATGTGATGCGTTTATCACCCGAACAATGGACACAACCGATCGCTTATTCCAACGGATCGATCGCCAATCACCTCGTGCATTTAGCCGAAGTGGAGGACAGCTGGTTTAGCGAATTACGTGGTTTAACCGAGTCGTCGCATCCCTTCCCCGACGGCATCACCGATCGCGATCAGATCCGCGCCCAATGGGACAAAGTAGAAGAGACGATCCGCGCCTATCTCGCTGACTTACGCGATGATCAACTGTTTACGCAACCGATCGTATTTGAGGAGGATCAACAGTTGCGGGTGTGGCAAGTCCTGATTCATGTGGTGAATCACGGCACGGATCATCGCGCCCAAGTGCGACGATTACTCCACGATTTTGGGATCACGACCGGCCCACAAGACTTTATCTTTTACGCTTATGATCACTCTTAGCTAGACGGGGCTTGCGCGGGTAAGGTATCCTCATTTAAAGGCAAAGTGAAGATAAAATCCGCCCCTTGCCCCGGCTCACTTTCCACCCAGATCTCACCATGATGCGCTTCGATCGCGAGACGACAAAATGCCAAGCCTAAACCGAGTCCTTGGGGCGCGTCATGATATTTCACACGGCTAAATTTATCGAAAATCTTCTCCTGCAAATGATGAGGGATGCCTGGGCCGGAGTCTTTCACGCTGATGATCACCTGTCTACCATTGGAAGCCTGATAAGCCCGTAGCGTGATCGTGCCGCCTTCAGGAGTATATTTGACCGCGTTCTCTAACAGATTGATCACCACCCGCTGAATCATGCTACCGTCTAAACGCAACGACGGCAACCGATCTTCAACCTCAAACTTGATACGTTGCCCCGACTCCCACGCCATCGGCTGCACCAATTCCACCGCTACCGTAAGTAACTCACTCAAGGCGTTAATCTTACGATTTAAGATCTGATTGCCTTCTTCCAACCGTTGCACATCTAATAAACTTTCGATCAACCGGCTCAATTGACGGCTGCTGCGTAATCCTGTCTGCATAATCGTCAAGATGATCGGATCATCATGATTGGCTAATAACCGTGCCAACCGTTGCATACTCCCGATCACCGTCTGCAACGGATTACGCAAGTCATGATACACCATGGCCGCCAGATCTCGCCGCAACTGCTCTAATTCCATTTGTGCCTTGAGGTCTAAGGCCACCTCTTGGATCAAACGTTGATGCTCAACCGCATTCATCAAGGCGATCGTCGCTAATTCCACCGCTTCATCTAATAGAGTGAGACGCGCTTGATCAAATGCATCAATTTCTGGGTGCGCCAATAACAACATGCCCACGATCCGATCCCGTTGCCAGAGCGGTAACGCCACTGCCGATCCCTGATTAGGCAGATGTTCCAGAGGAATCCAACGTGGATCGATTTCGATATTGCGGATGATCACGATGCGCTGGCTATGCAAGGCGTAACCGATCGCGCCGCGTGTCAATAAAATCGCGTTGAGTTCATCGCTCAATTGTGTGCCACGAGTGCCGATCGCTAACCAATCGGATTGAGAATAAAAGATCACGATGTAACCGCCAGTGGCATCGATCAACTGGCAGAGTCCCTCCACCACCGTTTGCATGAGCTTAGCGAGGCTTAATTGATGGAGCGAACGGGCAAATTGATACAGCTCTGCGGCACGCGACATAAATCCTACGTCCTACCATGGGATCATCATTCATGACCAGTTTAAAGAATTTCGCGTCAAGTTTCAAACACCAATTAGAACACACCCTAACCGACTTGTACGATCTCGCATTTCTTGCGCTAAAATACGCGCTCATCAGTCAGGAGATGTCGCGATGACCACAACCCCAGCGGAAAGTTTTCGACAAGCGTCTATCAAAACCGCCCATGAATTACGCACCTTGGCCGGTTCGCCCCAATTAAGACAACTCTCCCAACTCAGTTTGCCGGAGATCACCGCTATTTCCGATGAGATCGCCCGCGTCGTACCGGCCGGCAATGTGCCAGGCTTAGTCTTGAGTGGACTCGCCCGATTAGACTCGCGTGAAGTGCCGATCGCCGAAACACGTAAGCATGTCGGTTTGTTGTTTCGCGGGGCCCGGCAAATGTTAGACAAGGCCGTCTATGGCATGTTTTTCGCGGGGCCGGCCGCCGTCTTATATGGGTATCAGAAGCTGTTACAATTAGCTGGCAAGCCTTTAGATCACGCTTTTCCCGATGGCACTTGGCAATTTTACCTAGAGTTCGCCTTACGTGAAGACGGCGCACGTCATACCAACGAAACCCGCGCTTTTCACCAACTGTTACAAGATCCGCGCTTGCAGTTGAGCGACTCCGATCAATTGGCGGCATGGGTGATGACCGCCGCTTATTGGTTACAACAACTGCCCGCGATCCTCACCAACGAATGGACGGAACGCACCGCCGCGAAACTCTTAGAAGATCTCACGGTTGATCATCCCAATCACGCACATTTCGCGCAATTGTTTAGCACTTGGGAAGCACAACGCCCGTATGGACGCGGCCAAGACGCGGGCGATCACGATTATCCCACCTATCGCCGCCTTCAATTTGAGCGCTTTTTAGAGCGCTACTTGATCACCTTGCCCCAAGCGCTTTTGACCCGCTATCAACAGGCTTTACATGCAGCCACTCAAACCGCCTTACCCGCCTATCTCAATCAGATGTCGTGCTTGGCCTACCTTGACCCAGACACACATCAAGAAACCCGCGTCCCTTATGCCTTAGAAGATGCGTTTATCGGCGTGATCTGGCAAGGATCTTATTATCTGATGCCCTTGCGCCGCACGATAGATCCCGATTACACCCGCGCCACGTTAAGCGCGATCTTTACTCAAACGGGTCAAATGAGTCCGCGCCCAGCCGCTCAATTAGATGATCCGTTGGTGGTCGCCCGCCGTTCTGAACATGCCGCGCTCCGCAAGTTGTTACCTCCCGCCACCCTCAAAGAATTGGAGGCCTTACAACGCGCTCCGATCTTGATCAACTGGGATCAACGCGATCAGCGCCAACCCCTAGTCATGATCCGACAAGGCAAACGCGGGATCGGCGATCACCCGTTGACCCTGTTCCGCACCGCCGAAAGCATCGTATTTGATCAATCGCACATCTTTTTTGACGGCGTGTGGGGATCGGCGACCGCGGAGATCTTGACTCGCGAGTCGCTGTCTTGGGCGGTCTATTACGCTCAAACGGCCGCACCAAAACCCGCCGCCTCACTTCCCTATAGCCCGGCGTTGTCCTCTTTTCCGGCCTTTGAGCAGAAGGCCTATCAGGCACGTACTCCGGTCGAAACCGGCGCGGAAAACACCACGATCCAATTGAACGCGATCATGGCCTTGCGAAAATTGCTCAAACAACGGAGCGATATGGCCCAAGTCACCGTCAACGATCTCTTGTTGTTGTACCGTGGACTCCATGCGATCACCTACACCCCTTCACCGGCCGTAGAAGCGATCTTGCGCGATCTACAACGTGATACCCGTCCAGAGGCACGCCAAGCCCACCAATTGATCCTTGAAGAATTGGTTCGCCTTAAAGGGAAAAATCCCGCGCTGTTGATCCCGATCGACGCGAGTCGTTTTGACCCCCGTGAACGCATTTTCCCGACCACGTTCCGTAACCCGTTGACCGATTTTTATGAGCATCACACCCGCACCATGACCGCCTTAGAGAATTATCGGGCCGCCCCTACAGGCAATCGCGGGCCAGAATTTCAGGCGTTTTTTGAGGCCCAAGTTTATTACTTGCGTTTGATCGCCGCCTTTGGTGAACTATTGACCCGTTACCGTCAGATCGCACTCTCTGGTCAAAGCACTAGCACCGCCAGCATCCGCTTTTTGGCCCATTTGCCGATCGCGATGCAAAAGTTGTTAGACACGATCCCCACTCGCTTTGATGTGCTGAATGAAGTGATCAAAGGGGAGGAGGTGTTTTCCAACATGGGGCGTGTGGCCAAGGGATCCTCGCTCACCCGATTCATCACCGCCAAAGATGACAATGAACAAAAGACGTTGGCATGGGGTGTCCTGACTGATGATCAAAATGTGTTACATTTAAGCCTTCGTGACTTTCGCCCCCATGTGACGGTATTACATCGTCTCGGAATGGCGGCTCACGCCCAACAGCTCACCCAAGATTATCTCAATGCTTACGCTGACGGGTTAAATCGTTATGTGATCCAATTGCGTGAGATCGTGATCGCGAGTCGTGAAACCTATGTGCAACGTTAACCGCTGGAGTCATCTATGCCATTAGAGCTAATCGGCCAGCAATTAGGCAATTACCGCATTGAACAAGCGCTTGGACAAGGGGGAATGGCCCAAGTCTACAAGGCGCTTGATGTCACCCTCAAACGCCAAGCGGCGATCAAGGTGATCGCCGCCGGATTCAGTGATCAAGAAAAATATCGCGAACGCTTTGAGCGTGAGGCTCAAGCGATCGCCGCCTTAGAGCATCCCAACATCGTCCCCGTGTACTATTTTGGCAAAAGCGACACGCTCTACTTTATCGCGATGAAGTTCATTGAAGGCGAAGACCTCTCTGTGATCCTAAATCGTTACGCACTTGCCGGAGAATATCTGCCCACCGCCGATATTTTGACGATCATCGGTGGGATCGCCGAAGCGTTGGATTATGCTCATCGTAAAGGGGTGATCCACCGCGATATTAAGCCGTCCAACATTATGATCGATCGTGACGGACGGGTGTATTTAACCGATTTTGGATTGGCCCTCAACCTCAATCAAGGCACCTTAGGCGATGTGTTCGGCACACCGCATTACATTTCCCCAGAACAAGCGCAAAGCTCCGCCAGTGCTGTCCCACAAAGCGATCTCTATTCGTTGGGCGTGGTCTTATACGAATTGGTAACCGGAGTCGTGCCGTTTGATGATCCGAGTCCGACCGCTGTCGCCTTACAGCATGTCACCAAACCCCCGATCTCACCGCGTGCTTTCAACAGCGATTTAACGCCGCAATTAGAGGCGGTGATCTTAAAAGCATTGGAAAAGCGCCCGGAAGCACGTTATCAAACCGGCGCAGAATTGGTCGATGCGTTACGATCCGCCTTCCAAAACATCGGATCGCCGCGCCAACAATTGGAGATCCCGTTGCCAGCTGGCTTTATCCCCCCACCGGCCCGGCGGGTCTCCTTACGTCCGGTGGTCGCAGAAGTTCGGGCATCGATTGCCCAACGCGAACAGATCGAGGCACGACTTTCGGC
>JALOOG010000178.1 GCA_025454525.1 Anaerolineae bacterium
TCTGAAGAAATGAAAACAGCCGCATTTGAGCCTTTAATGTAGCTGTTAAACAGCCCTGATGAGGATCCCGGAGCGCGGGCAATGGCTGCTTGGGCTTTAGAACCTCTCCTTGCCTTTTTATGCGATGAACATATGGAGTCCGCTTGGAAATGAGAATTGAACATGATTTTATCTATCACATTCACACTTTCCAACATTTAAACATTTATGATTTTTACCTTGTACAAACAGAATTACAATTAATCGCTATAACCTCTCGGAGGCAAATTTTATGGGTGTACTCTCATAATGATGTGATTACCGAGATTAAAATAAAAAATGAACTGATAGAGATATATTCTATGGACAATCAAAATAAAACGACTTTAGATTTGATGAACGGTCATCAAGTCTAGGGACACTTTCCAGCAATCACCGGAGCGACGACATAAACAGATACCAATCTACCTCATCATCGATCGGATCGGCGATCACCCACCCCGAAGGCAATAACACCGCTTTGATCGCCTTTCCAACCGCGATCACCGGCAGTTGATCGCGCAACTCCCGTTCGATCTTGTGATCGATCATCCAATCGGTTAATTTGCGTTGATGTCTATGCCAATAGAAGTGATCTCCCGATCGGCGCGTTCTCAATGTGATCACCGCATCGATCGGCGCGGTGATCCTCACCCCCTCTGGCATCGGATCACGGCTTAAGACCAGTGACTCCCTCGTGGTGACGACATTTTGACCGATCTGTAGCGGAATTTCGGTATGCTTAGGCAATCCGATCACAGTCATCGACACCTTGCGCCCGATAGACAGCGTATCGTAATTCACACGTAACTGTAAACCACCCGCTAACAACACCGTCTTACCCACTTTAGGGCGTTCTAATTGTGTGAGCGCCCGTGTCACATCCGCATGATCGATCGTGATCACGCCCAACTGTTGGGCCGCCCATAAGATGAAACGCCGTTGCAACACCGGATGTAAACCCGCATAAGTGGTCAACGGCAGATCGATCACATCGGCGGCGTGCTTGACTTGTCCGCTGATCGCCTGCTGTAATGAAGACTCGATCCACGCATCTTCCAACGCGATCACTTCAGCTGTGCGTACTAAGGTCGGCACGATCCGAACATTTAATTCGGCTAATTGTGGTAACAACGCTAAGCGGATGCGATTCCGCAGGGTGTGTGTTTGATCGTTGGTCTCATCATGCCGATAGGGGAGGTGATGCTCCGCGCAATACGCTTCAATCTCCGTGCGGGTGATCTGCAACAACGGGCGTAACAAGGTGAGATCGGGATGATGTGGAAGCGGCGCCCGGGGTTTCATGCCGCCGAGTCCATGCAGTCCCGTCCCGCGGATCAAGTGCATTAACACCGTTTCGGCTTGATCATTGGCATGATGTGCGGTCGCGATGTGGGTGATCCCATGCGATCGGGCGGTGGTCGCTAAAAACGCATAGCGGGCATGGCGGGCGCGAGTCTCAAGGCGGGGTGCGTGCGGATCAAGATGCAGTGATCCGACGGTGACGGTTAATCCCCATGCTTCAGCGGTAACACGGACAAATTCAGCATCTTCCGTCCCCGCTGATCCGCGTAAACCATGATCAATCGTCACCACATGCAGTTGTGTTAAGCGTGATCGCAACAGATGTAACAAAGCGATCGAATCTGCGCCGCCCGAAACCGCCACAATCAACGGGGTTTCGGGGGCAACAGTGAGAAGTAAGCGACGTGCAAGGCTCATTTAATCCGCGCTAGGGGTTAAACTTTTTGAAGCGGACACCCCTTCACCTTCAACACGGAATTGACTCATATAGAGTTGGTAATACGGACCCTGTTGCTCCAAAAGATCGTGATGTGTGCCGCGTTCCACAATCACCCCGTCTTTGATCATCATGACCACATCAGCGTTACGGATCGTGCTAAGCCGATGCGCGATCACAAAACTGGTGCGACCTTGAAGCAGCTTTTCGAGGGCATGTTGGATCAAGCGTTCAGTGCGTGTGTCTACGCTTGAAGTGGCTTCATCTAAAATCAAGATGCGTGGATTGGCCAAGGCCGCCCGTGCGATCGCGATCAATTGCCGTTGACCTTGACTCAGGCCGCTGCCACGTTCGCCTAACAGGGTCTCATAGCCTTCTGGCAAACGTTCGATGAATTGATCCGCCTGTACTAATTTCGCGGCGGCGATCACTTCTTCATCGGTCGCATCCAAGCGCCCATAGCGGATGTTTTCCATGACGGTATCGGAGAACAAGAAACTATCTTGTAACACGATCCCGATCTGTTGGCGGAGGCTGAGTTGCGTGACATCACGCACATCGATCCCGTCGATCAACACACTGCCCGCGGTGACCTCAAAGAAACGTGGGATCAAATTGATGATCGTGGTTTTGCCCGCCCCCGTAGGGCCGACAATCGCGATCGTTTGACCCGGTTGTGCCTCAAAACTGACCCCTTTGAGGACAAGTTCTCCGGGTTTATATTCGGTCTTTACGTCTTTAAACGTGACCTTCCCGTGAATCAGCGGCATACTTTGGGCATTCGGGCGATCTTGGATCTCAATTTCGGTGTCTAATAGGCTAAAGATCCGCTCTCCACCCGCGATCGCGCTCTGAACGTTTGTCCAAAGCAAGGCGATCCGTTGGATCGGCTCATTAAAGCGGAGGCTGTATTGTAAAAATGCCAAGACTAACCCTAATGAGATCACATCGGTTCCGGGGAGGAGCGGGGTATCACGTAACACCGAGATCCCACCGACGATCACCACGATGCCTAATGAGACATAGCTAAACGCTTCTAACGACGGACTCAACGCACTGGTAAAAGTAGCGGCGCGCACGTTAATGTCACGATTGGCCGCATTTTGCCGTCGGAATTGTTCGATGCTTTCTTCTTCACGGTTAAATGCCTGCACTTCCCGCGCCCCAGAAATGCTCTCTTGTAAGTTGGCGTTCACACTGCCCATTTCTTGGCGGCTTTTGCGATAAGCGCGCCGGGCTTGGGTTGAGAGGTAGCTGGTCGTCAACAACATCAATGGGACGACGGATAACACCAACAGCGCGTAAGGCAGATTCGCACTCAACATATTGTAAAATACCCACAGCAGGGTCAAGAGGCCGGTGAACACCCCCAACAACGCAAACTGAAAAGCTTGATTGATCGTGTCGGTGTCGTTGGTGACGCGACTCATGATGTCACCCGCTTCGTTGCGACTGTAATAGCCTAACGACAAGGCGTGAACCTTACGAAACAAGTCTTTGCGGATCTGAAGTAAGACTTTTTGCCCCGCATCGCGCATCACCACAAACGATAAACCTGTGAACACCGCACTCGTGACATACAACGCCACGGTGATTAAAGCCAATTGTGCCACACCCGCTAAGCGCGTTTCGATCGGCATATCGAATGTTACCGCCGGATCATAGGTGCAATCCGCGAGGTCACGGGGCGCGATATAACAATTTACCGCTTGTTCCGTTGTCTTGGGGACCGTCACCACCGCCCACACATTGATCAAGCTAAAGATCACCACCACGATTAAATGCAGGGTGTAATTGCGAAAATAGTGCGCGAAGCGCCCTAACGTGACCCCCAAGTTTTTGGGCTTGAGGACATCGCCTTCCATTAAGCGCCGTGCGCCGTCTAATCCAAACATGGCGTTATGTCCTCCCTAAGCCTCTTCGGTGACTTCCGCGTCACCGACCAATTGCGAATGATAAATTTCGGCGTAGATATGATTATGCTCTAATAGATCGGCGTGTTTGCCACTGGCGACCACTTGCCCTTTATCTAACACCAAAATTTGATCGGCGTTTAAGACCGTGGTGATCCGTTGTGCGATCACAAAACTGGTACGGCCTTTCATCAGGTGATCAAGGGCGCGTTGGATCTGAGCTTCGGTTTGCAGATCGACGCTACTGGTCGAGTCATCTAGAATCAGCAATCGCGGATTCAACAATAAGGCCCGGGCGATCGCGATGCGTTGTTTTTGTCCACCAGAAAGCGTCGTGCCGCGTTCCCCAACCGGAGTCTCATAGCCTTGTGGAAAGCTCATGATGAAATCATGGGCGGCCGCCGCTTTCGCCGCGCTGATCACCTCATCCAAAGTGGCATCAGAACGCCCGAACGCGATGTTATCGCGGATCGTGCCGCTAAACAGGTTGGTCTCTTGTAGCACGATGCCGATTTGGGAACGCAAGCTATCTAAAGTGACTTCACGCACATCATGGTCATCGATCAACACCGCGCCATTTTTTACATCGTAAAAGCGTGGCAAGAGGTTGATGATCGTCGTCTTGCCGCTGCCGGTCGCACCTAAGAGAGCGACGGTTTCCCCAGGGCGCACAGTGAAGCTGACATTTTTTAAGATCGGATCACTGGATTCAAAGTAGCTGAAGGTGACATCCCGAAATTCAACCGAACCTTGTAATGATGGCAACTCGCGGGCGTTGGGCGCATTTTTCACATCCGCTTCTGCATCGAGGATCTCGAAGATCCGATCGGATGATGCAGAGGCTTGCGCCAATAGCGAGATAATGAAGCCCAATTGCCCTAACGGTAAAAATAGCAGCAGCAGGTATTGGGTGAACATTTGAAAATCGCCTAAGGTAAGCGAACCATTGATGATCTGTTGTCCGCCGAAATAGAGCAATCCGGCGTTGCCAACTTGCGCGATAAAGTTGATCAACGGGAACAAGATCGCAAAGGTGATGCTGACCTTCATGAATTGATTGAACAGATCCATGGCGGCGTTATCAAGGCGTTGTTGTTCCCGTTCTTCACGGGTGAAGGCCTTGACCACTTTGATTCCGGCCACGTTTTCTTGTAGATAGGTGTTTAAAGTTGAGAGGCGTTTTTGGACTTCGGCAAACAACGGTTGACTGATGCGCCCGAATACCATAAACAACACCACCGAAAACGGCAAAATCGGCACGATCACCAACGTAAGCCGCCAGTTCATCAGGAAGAGGATGATCAAGGTTGCGAACAACAGCAAAAACGCTTGTGCTGCCGCGATCAACCCCTGCGCGATAAACAACCGGACTTTTTCGACATCATCGGTCGCTCGGATCATCAATTGACCCGTCTGGGTGCGATCATAATAGCTAAACGAGAGCCGTTGAATTTTGCTAAAGATCTCGTTACGAAAGTCAAAAGCGATGCCTTGTGAGGTGTTTTCGGCCATATAGGCCTGCACAAAGGCGAACAATCCACGCACCACCGAAAACAAGACGATCAATAAGACCGCGTTGATCAACAAGGGTTCAGCGGCGAGGCTTTCCGCTTGAAGCTGTTCCATGCTTTTTCCGGTGTTGAGTAGTAAGGCGGCACGTTGTAAGACAGGTAAGCCACTCGCAATCTGATAGAGCGATCCATTGGTGATCGCATCGATCATATTTTTGAGCAGTTGCGGGACGGCCAATTGCGCGAGGGTAGCGACAAACAACGCGCCATAGGCGATCAGGGTGGTTCGGCGATGATTGCCGAGGTAACGGATAGCACGTCCGAGTCCGCCTTTAGTGGCGGGGCGGCGTGCTGGGGCGGTAGCGGTAGCTTGCACGGGATCACTCCTTAGATAGGTGATTTAGGACTCACAATCGGGATCGGGATGCGATAATGACGGTGGGTGAAAGTTGGCGCGATATTCGCGGATCATGGCGATCTCCTGCTCACTCAAATGATACGCGCCTTCGCCTAAGCGTTGTAAAATGTGTTGCGTCCATTGATGTTCCGCCCGTAAAGCACTACGGCGATGCTCAAACAGATCGGCGCTTAACGCCACGATCCCCTCTGGACGATCGATCAATTGGGCGTGTAATTGCGCTTCCATGTGATCGATGTGAGCGGAAAGCGCATCAAACGCTTGTAGACGTTGTTCTAAAGCGACCCGAATCTCATCCGGGCTTAGCAACATCATTTGGGTCATCGCCATATCGATCGGATCAGCGTAGAGCGTAGGTTGCGCCCAAGCCTGAAGCAAGAGGTTTTTTAACTCTGCCCGGCCGACATCGTTGATCTGATAGATCGTGCGTGGTGGACGGTTGCCAGCACGCTCTTCACCTGCTTCATCGATCCACCCTTCGCGAGCCAATTGTTGCAACCCACGGTAGATCGATCCGTATTGGATGTTGGCCCAGCGGTGCATCTGACGCAATTCCATCACTTGGCGGATTTCGTAGCCGTGCATCGGCCGATACCACAAAAGCGACAAAAGCGCGATCCGCGTCGTGAGTCCAGAGGACGAAATGGTAAATTCCGGTGTGTTGTTCATAGTGATTATTCTAGCTTGAATATTGCGCGAGTCAACTATCCAAATGGTTGGGTTTTTTCCGTTAAATTGGTTATACTGTTTGTTATAAATAATCGATCAAGAGGTGCGCTGATGATCAAGTTATGTGTGGAATTTGAGATCGGCTTGAGTGTGGTGGCAGGTGAGCGAGTGGAAAAGATTGCGGAACGGGTGAGACGAAGTACAACGACTCTCAATCACCAGGTAAAGCAATTTCAAGCGCGGAAAACGGCCTTCTTGAGCGATGAACCTCGTAGCGGACGACCGCCGACCTACTCTCCTGAGCAGCAAGGGCAGCTGATCAGGACGGCGAAAACCCCGCCTCATCAACTCGGACAAAGCTTTGGGTATTGGACCACCGGATCGCCTGAGCAGGTATGTACATGAGCCGTTAAACATCCCGATTTCGCACAGCCAACTGGCCGTCTTGCTTAAGTGCAGAGGGGTGCGTTAGTATCAAGAAAACACTTATTTCACTGAAAGTCCCGACTCACAATTCGTGGAAAAAAAGGGATTCATGGTGAGCTTATATGAGGCTGTACCTGTCGGGACGAGCGTGTTACGCCTAGATGAGAGGAGGCTAGTGAGTGCCAGAACATACCTGATACGTCAATGGGAGAGAAAGTCGCAGCGGATGATGGCTTGCGCGAAGCGCTCACATGCAGTGCCGCACGACGAGACACCGCCGCTTTTCTCGCCTTGTTGGAGGCGGTGGCGGCCCGGGAAGGCCAACGGGTGCTAATTTTGGATCATCTTTCTATCCATAAATCGTTGGATGTTCGTCTGTGGTCCTTGGCACACCCGCGGGTTCGCTTCTGGTTTCAACCGACTTATAAACCTTGGTGAAAAACCTTGCGTGGCTTAGCTCTTAAAGAAACACGCTTCGACCTCCCCTTGACGATTGAGTCGGCCATTGCCACTGCGACCGATCTTTGAAACCGACACCGCCGTCCGTTCCGATGGCGGCGTGTATTTTAGGTATTTATCGGATGAACCACTGAGATATAAGTCATGTTGAGCGAAAAAGTCATTACACTTGTCAGTTTTTTAAAAGGCATTTAACCGCTACAATTTATCAAAAAGCAGCGTAAAATCCCCGCCTTTAGGTGTAGGTCACAAAAACATGAGGTGATGGTGATGCGTTGGATCTGGATTGGATGTGTCGGTATCGTGATGAGTGTATCGGTGTCCATGAGTTACGGACAAGCGCGTGATCTGCCCTATTTTGAGCCAATCGAATGTGCAGACCCCCAACAGTATGATGAGTGTGGTTATCTGCATGTGCCGGAAAACCGCACCCAACAGAATAGTGACACGATCCAATTGTATGTGAAGATTTCACGGGCCAGTAGCCGCGATGTGTTACCCGATCCGATCGTCTTTTTAAACGGCGGGCCAGGCAGTCGCACGATCGAGTTTGAAGATACATTGCTCGGTTTTGGGGTGTTAAACATCACACGCGATGTCATCTTTTTTGATCAACGCGGGGTCGGTCTTTCGCAACCCGCGTTAGACTGTGTGAATTTTCAATCGGTGATCGCGTCGCTGTTATCGTTGGATCTCCAGATGATAGAACGGAATAAACGGCTGTATTCCGCTCATGTCGAATGTCAAAGACTCTTAACCAGTCGGGGAATTGATTTAAGCGCTTATAACACGGTACAAAACGCGGCCGATGTGGAAGACCTCCGGATCGCGTTAGGCTATGATGAGTGGAATCTGTATGGGATCTCCTACGGCACACTGTTAGCGCTAAATGTGTTACGCGATTATCCGGAACACGTCCGTAGCGCGGTGCTGATGTCGGTCGTGCCGCCTCAAGTTAATTGGATAACCGATCGGGCTGAAAACGCGGATCGCGCCTTCGATCTATTTTTTCAAACGTGTGAAGAAAACCTCAGCTGCAATCGAAATTATCCTCACCTACGAGCGGATTTTTATCGTATGGTCGCACAATTAAACGCGATTCCGGTGGAAATTGACCTGGGGTCAAGTCTTCCGGTAGTGATCCGCGGGGATGATTACCTCAATCTGTTGCTTTCGTCCTTGTATAATCCGTCACTGCTGATCTTTATGCCGTCGATCATCGGGCGTGCGCTCCAAGGCGATCATCAACTGATGGCAATTTTCGTAGATGGCCAACAATACCAAAATACGGTATTGAGTATGGGCATGTATCACACGACGATCTGTGCCGATACCATTCGCGATCAAACTTACACGAGGTTAGCCGAACCCGATAATCGCTTTTTAGCTTTTGGGAACTTGTTTGATGCCGGCCATTGGCATGATCTCTGTGCGATCTGGGACATCACCCCGTCTGATCCGATCTATCAGACTCCGGTGGTGAGCGATGTCCCGGTGTTAATGCTATCTGGACGTTTAGACCCGATCACGCCGCCCCGTTATGGCGATCTGGCTTTAGAGACCCTAAGCAATGCTTATCATTACGTGTTACCATATTCCGGTCACTCACTTCATGCTGATCGGTGTGGACGGTTAATCGCACGGGACTTTATCGATACGCCCACCGCTGCCCCGGATACAAGTTGCATCGAGATTCAACCGATTCTACGTTTCCGCGAGTTACCCGAATAGAACTGGGGCGGGATCAATTCCCGCCTATTCTTCATCCCCGTCGTAATCCTCCTCCTCAAGGTCATATTCTTCGACTTCGCGCACTTGTTGGACTTGTACGCCGTCACGTTTGGCCTTTTTGTCATCGTCAAGCCCGGTGCCGTCCCGGAAAGTCAG
>JALOOG010000179.1 GCA_025454525.1 Anaerolineae bacterium
CGAGGTTAGCCTCTGCAAATGCCTCCCAGCTATAGAAAAGATCTGCGCCGAAGATCTCACGGACGCTTTGCGGGGCGGTAAAGCGATCGGGGGCTACCGCGCCTTCTAGCAACAGATAAGCGATGTTGAAGTTGGCAATGGTCATACTGTTAGACATCGCGTCAAATTCAGCTATAGCGGTCGCTCTCATGATCGGGATGATCGGGTCTTCGGTCGCTAAAGGCGTGCCTTCACCCTGCGAACTATCTTGCGCCACGCCACTAAAAGATCCGGTGATTGCAAGCGCCAGGACTACCAGAGACGAAAAAATCGACAACAGGAGCGATACTTTGAGCTTTTGCATAAGGTTCTCCTTTAGGTAAAAATGCTCAAAGTCAAGCCTATCATGCTAAATGAGTTGCTACAAGGGGTATATTTTTATGTAATATAAGAGACTAAGAGATAAAAATTTAGAGATCGCAACCCCCGCCATAATCTACAGACAAGGGGTTGCAGGTCGATATAGAAAGCTTACTCTTTTTTATACGGCACGCCGTCCGCTTTGGGGGCGGTCGCTTTGCCGACTAAACCCGCTAACACGATCATCGTGACGATATACGGGATCATCTGGATAAATTCTTCTGGGATCGGCACTTCTAAGATCTGAAAACGAGTACGGAAGGCTTGCGAGAATCCAAATAACAAGCCGCCGATCGTCGCCCCTAACGGAGTCCATTTGCCGAAGATCATCGCCGCCAACGCGATAAAGCCTAAACCACCTGTCATGCCATTGTCAAAGCTACTGGTCGCCTCTAACGAGAACCACGCGCCCGCAAACCCAGCCAATAACCCGCCGATGATCACGTTGATATAACGATTGCGGATCACATTGATCCCCAACGTATCGGCCGCTTTCGGATTTTCACCCACGGCACGGGTACGCAACCCCCAACGGGTGTAATACAAGATCACATGCGTGCCGATCACCAACACAAACATCATCAGGAAGATCGGTTGACCGGTGAATAAGCTCGGGCCGATCAACGGCAGATCCGACAAAATCGGGATCGCTAAGATCGGGAGTGTCCCGGTCGATACCCCGCCTTCTCCGCCGGGGGCGGCCAAGAGGATCTCATCCCGTAAAAAGCTGGTGAGGCCCAACGCCAAAATATTGATCACCGTGCCGCTCACAATTTGATCGGTGCGAAAGGTGATCGATAACCACGCATGAAGCAAGGCCATCACCCCACCCATGAGAGTCGCGATCAACACCCCTAAAAATTGCGCTTGTTGCGATTGCAAATACGGCGCAAGCAAGAACACGGTGATAAAACCTAAACACGCGCCCGTTAACATCATGCCTTCGATCGCGATGTTGACTACGCCGCTTCGCTCACACCAGATCCCGGCTAATGCGCCGATCACGATCGGCGTAGCGAGGCGAAACCCAGAGGTTAAGGTCTCTAGCATGTTGGTACTCGTGCCGATCGCGGTGATGACCAACACCGTCGGCACAAATAACGCCAAGTTGATCCCTAACCAGATCAATTTGAGGCTATGCAAGAGACGATGTTCGATCGGTATCAAGGCGAATAAGCCGCCCAGCACATAGATCACCCCAACGGCATTCATAAAACCAACCGCAAAAAAGCGTAGATCGGGGATCTGACCTTCAAACGTCAGCGTGGTGATCAAGGTCGGATCATAAGTGGGCGCGACTCGTAAGAGCAATAACGCTCCCAAGAAAAGCGAAAGCAGGCCAAAAACCCCCGCTCGCGTAATGCGAATATGCTCACGCCAACCGGTGAGCCATGAAGACTCGGTTTTACGTTGATCGGTCAAGGTTGCCATGTGGTTAACCGCCCCATCCTTTGGAGAACATCGTGACTTTATCGCTTTCCTTTGCTTCGGGGATGCGCCACAAATAGCGGATGATCGTGTCTGCGGCGATAAACATGATGATCAACGCCTGCATGATCTTCACAATATCGATCCCGATCTCTACGCGCAACTGCATCAAGCCCGTACCTGTGATCAAAAACGCCCATAATAAACCCGCGGGGATCATGTTGCGCGGGTTACTCCGTGCCAACAAGGCCACGGCAATCGCATCAAACCCGATCCCCGCGAAAAATTCCGGCGGCATGTTAAACTGAACACTCGAAATTTCGATCGTTCCCGCTAACCCTGCCAACGCACCGGATAACATCATCGCTAGGATGATATTCCACTTCACATTCATGCCCGCATATTGGGCCGCGTTGGGATTCGCGCCCACCGTGCGAAGCTCAAAGCCGGGGGTGGTGCGTTCCAAGAACCAATCGACAAACCACACCGCCAGCAACATGATCACAAAACCGAGATGCAAGATCCCGCCGACCGAGACCCATTGTAAGAACAACCCACCGACTAAGATCGCCACCCCATAGCCGATCGGACGCAAGGCGACCAACGGATTCCGGCGGATTGGCTCACGGTAACGGTAGAACATGCCGGCCGCAAATAACACCGCTACAGCCAAAAACCAGATCGCATTGATCTGATCAAACGTGCCTAAACGGGCGGTTTCCGCCACAATTGGGGTACGATCGCTACTCGCCGTCGGATCGCGCAATACATCCCGCGATTTAATCATCCAATCCGTGAGGCGGATCGCGATAAAATTGAGCATGATCGTGTTGATCACCTCATGCGCGCCGGTGTACGCTTTGAGCGCACCGGGGATAAAGCCCCATAACGCCCCGCCTAGCACCCCCGCTGCAAATACCAACGGGACATGCACAATCGCGGGCAGTCCACTGAAGATCGGTGAAAAACCCACAAACGCGGCCACGACTCCCGCGATATAGAGTTGCCCTTCAGCGCCGATGTTAAACAGACCTGCCTTAAACCCTAACGCGATTGCCAAGCCCGCGATGATAAACGGGATCGCCCGCGTCAAGAGTTGTTCAAAACTGGCCGGGAAAAATAACAAGGCGCTGTTGTTTAGCCGGGCATACACCACAAAGATCCGATCATCGGTCGGATCATCCGGACGGTTTTCGTTATAGATCGTCCCTGTGGGGGCAGTGGTGTTCGGGTTGATCAACACCGGTTGATTACCGGGGCGATACACCACAAAGTTTTGTGACAAAAACGGCGCAAGTTCTTCATTTAAGGCCGTGCTAACGTCTGGATTGGTCAACACATTCTCGTTATACAGTCGGTTCACCAAGTTCAATTGTTGGGCCAATTGCGCTTCATCGGTGATCCCAGTCGCTAACAGTTGCGTCTCCACCGCATCCAAAGTCAACACATTTTCGCTACCTGTGCGCGATTGAGTCGCTAAGCTGGCGATCTGATAGAAGTTTTGCGCGTCGGAATCGGTCACCTCTAAGGCTAAACCGTCCAACACCAACAACTGCTCACGGGCCGAACGCACCGCAAAAATCCCATTACGATCTTCAATGATCCGTAGGTAATTGAGCAGAGTATTGTCGTCTAAATCCGCCACGGCCGGAAATTGCGCTTGCAGTTGGGCGCGTTGTTCTTCGTTGATTGTACCTTGTACGGTGTATTGACGGGCTAAGCCCAAGGCCTCGGAGCTAGGAATCGCGCTTAGGTTCTCTAATAGCGGCCCAATCCCCCGCAAATTGCTTGCGCCGATCTCTTGGATGATTGGGATCTGTAAGCCCAATTGATCTAACGCGATTGGATCGAGTCGATCTTGATAGGCGCGGATCGTGGCTGCATACCGCTGTACATTATCGCCTCCCACCAACGCGATCTGTTCGGCCCGTCCGGCCAATTGACGTAAATCGCGATCGGTGAGGCCGGTTTGAGCGGCAAATTGTCGGGCCACATCCACATCATTCGGCCCCAGCATATTGTTAATCGCGATGCCGGCCGATCCTTCGATCAACGCGGCGTAAGCGGTGAACGCCCGGTTTAGCCCGGCCCCCAAGTCACTTTGACCACTGGCCAACATCATCAACGGCACGGTGAACAGCATCGCGGTCAACACCGCGAACACCGACACCAACGAAGGCGAAGTCCGCCGCCATAAACGGGCGATCGGGTTAGAGACGGCGGGCGCGTTTCCACTTCCGCTACCACTCCCACCGCTACGGGTGATCGTCGCATCAGCCATGAGTAGAGACTCCTAACGGTTCTGGGGCGGGATCTTCGCGTTTGACCCCGGCCATCAATAAGCCGATCGACTCGCGATTCGCTTGATCGGCGGGCATCGTGTCGATCACCCGTCCAGCATACATCACGGCGATCCGATCCGAGAGCGATAAGATCTCATCTAATTCGGTGGAGACCAATAACACCGCCGTGCCTTCATCGCGCAAGCGCACGATCTGTTTATGGATAAATTCGATCGATCCCACATCTAGGCCGCGTGTGGGTTGGGCCACGATCAACAAACGGATTTGATCGCGAGAAAATTCGCGGGCGATCACCGCTTTTTGCTGATTCCCACCCGATAACGCGCCCATACTATTGAAAATATTCGCCGGACGCACATCATACGCCTGGGTCCATTTTTCGGCGGTCTCATTGATCACCGCGTCATTCGACAAGATCCCCATAGCGTAAGGGGCGCGATAGTAACTTTGTAAACGCATGTTGTCTTTGATCAAAAATGAGCTAACCATACCATTCTTTTGACGATCTTCCGGCACATGCGCTACGCCGGCCTGCGTCACCAAACGCGGGGTAACTCCGGTGATGTTTTTGCCGTCTAAGAGGATCGTGCCACTTTCGGTCGCACGTAAGCCGGTGATCGCCTCGATCAATTCGGTTTGACCGTTGCCTTGTACCCCCGCGATCCCCAAGATCTCACCCGCGAACACCTCTAAAGCAAAGTCTTTCACCACCTGCACACCACGATCATCTGTCAGATTCAGGCCTTCCACCTTCAAGACCGATTCGCGAGGTTGGGCCGGAGGTTTATCCACCCGTAACAAGACACTGCGCCCCACCATCATTGATGCGAGGGATTCTTGAGTCGATTGTTTCGGATCAGCATCCCCAACCACTTTCCCCAAACGTAACACCGTCACCCGATCACAGATCCGCAAGACCTCTTTGAGCTTATGCGAGATAAAGATGATGCTGACTCCGCGTGCCGTGAGTGTATCAATGATGTTAAACAGGCCTTCGATCTCTTGGGGGGTGAGGACGGCGGTCGGCTCATCCAAGATCAAAATTTCGGCTTTACGATACAGCGCTTTGAGGATCTCCACGCGCTGTTGTACCCCAACGGGCAGATCTTGCACCAACGCATCCGGGTTCACGGTGAGGCCATACTGATTGGCCAGCTCCAAGATCCGCTTTTTAGCAGCGCGTTGATTCAGGAAACCTAAACCGCGCACGGTCTCGTTTCCTAACATGATGTTTTCGGTGACGGTTAACACTGGGACGAGTTGGAAGTGCTGATGCACCATGCCGATCCCACGACGGATCGCGTCGTTCGGATCATGGATCACCACCGACTCACCGTTGATCAAGATCTCACCCTCATCGGGTTTATATAACCCGTAGATCAAGTTCATCAGGGTGGACTTACCCGCGCCGTTTTCGCCTAATAGCCCTAAGACCTCACCTTTACAGAGTTTCAGGTCAATGTGATCATTAGCCAGAACGCCGGGGAAACGTTTGGTGAGACCGCGAACTTCCAATACAACGGGAGTGTCGGCCATAAAAAAAATCCCCTCTTAAAAATCTCTTTACGTTACGCAACATAGCTAGTATAACGCCAAGCGATCGGTTTAAAAAGTTGAAAATGAACATCTCAAAACCATTTGCGCTAAAACTACTGATCTTCATCACCCCGTTTGTGCTGATTCTTAGCGCGATCACCAGCTTCTTGATCCTTATCGGCGAGTCGATGCCGCTCACTTGGGTGATCCAATTGCAGATGAGCGATGCGCCCGTGTTATATCGCCCGCAACATGGTAATCGCGATCTTCAATACAAAAGTTTGGCCGTCAACCTGCGTCAACCGGAGGTGATCGCGATCGGATCATCGCGGGTGTTACAGATGCGCGCCGGATTACTAACTGAAGCGCCGCCGCTTTTTTATAACGCAGGCGCTCCGGCCTGGCGCTTAGATCAGATCGATCCGGTGATCCGCTCATTCGATCGCCCGCCCCGCATCATCATGATCGGGATCGATCCGGTTTGGTTTCATCAGGCGTATCAGGGTGATGTGTTCCCACCGCCGATCGATGATCTGTCGAATCTTTGGCAGATCAATCGGGGTGTGTTACAAACGGCCTTGACGCAAGGAGCAAGCGGTTGGACACACTGGCTAACGCGCGCCGCACCCCAAACCAGAGGACTCGCGTTAGGGATCAAGGCGATCGAAAACGGCCACGGCTTTCGCAATGACGGAAGCGAACAATACGGCGATTTTTTGATCGGCCGTTTTTTATCCCCGCCGATCGAACGGGATCGGCATCTCGAATGGATGCGAAATGGCCAAGAGATGTATCTGTTCGGAGACGAGTCGGCGATCTCGCCGGAAAAATGGGCGCAATGGCTGGATCTGTTGCGTTATTGTCAGGATCGGGGGATCACGGTGATCGCGTTTTCACCGCCTTTCGCACCGTCACTCTATCATGAGATGCAGACTCGCGGCCAACATACCTATCTTTCGGCTTTAGCGACACGCTTAGCTGGGACGGGAGTCGCTTACTTTGACTTTGCGGACGGGGCTAATTTTGGCCGCGATGACGATTTTTTCGACGGTTGGCACGGTTCAGAACACGTCTATCTACGCCTGTTTCGCGAGATCGTGCGCGCACAGCCGGAGTTATGGCAGGGGTTTAGCACTGTATCGGCTTTAGACGCGATCGATCAAAGGGTTACTGATACTTGGCGTGTGTTTGATTAGGTTGTGGTGGTTTTGAGAGAGGTAAGCCCAAAAGGTTTGCACCACAGAGGACACAGAAGTAGGTACAGGAAAGTTTCCGTTAAAAGCTTTAAACCACAGAGGATACAGAGAGCGCAGAGGAAGATCTGTTAAATTCTATTTCTGAGCCTTTATGCGCTTTGATAAAAACCACACCCCAGCCCGCATAAAATGGGACTGCATGGGGATCCGAGATTACTGGCAAAGGAGCGATCATGCAATACACACGTTTAGGACGCACAGGGTTACGAGTTTCGCAATTATGCTTAGGCACGATGAATTTCGGGTGGTCAGCGGATGAAGACACTTCACACGCGATCTTAAATGCAGCTTTTGAAGGCGGAATCAACTTCTTTGATACAGCCGATATTTACTCCAGTTGGGTTCCCGGCAACCCCGGTGGAGTCTCCGAGACGATCATCGGGCGTTGGCTCAAAAATCACCCGCGTTATGAGGTGATC
>JALOOG010000180.1 GCA_025454525.1 Anaerolineae bacterium
GCCGATATTTACTCCAGTTGGGTTCCCGGCAACCCCGGTGGAGTCTCCGAGACGATCATCGGGCGTTGGCTCAAAAATCACCCGCGTTATGAGGTGATCGTTGCGACCAAAGTCCGCGGTCGCATGTGGAAAGGGGTCAATGGGGAAGGGCTTAGCCGTCATCACATTTTGCGTGCGGTGGAAGACAGCTTACGCCGCTTGCAGACCGATTACATCGATCTGTATCAAACCCATTGGTACGATGAAGAAACCCCGATCGATGAGACACTTTCGGCCTTAGATAGCTTGGTTCAATCCGGCAAAGTGCGTTATATCGGCGCAAGCAATTATCCGGCATGGCGCTTGATGCACGCGCTCTGGACAAGTGACTCCTGTCATTTTGTCCGTTACGACTCGTTGCAACCGAATTACAGCTTGTTTCATCGCAAAGAATTTGAAGCGGAATTGGCTGAAGTGTGCGAGACCTTTGAGATCGGCGTGATCCCCTACAGTCCGTTAGCGGCCGGCTTTGCTACTGGCAAATATCGCCGCGATCAACGCTCCGCTGATACCACCCGCGCCGAAAGCAGCTTGATCAAACGGTTGTTGAGTGATGATCGGGCGTTTGATACCTTAGATGTGATCGAACAGATCGGGAAAACACACAACGCGCCGGCCGCGCATGTGGCGTTAGCGTGGTTATTGGCTAAGCCCGCGGTCGATTCGCCGATCATCGGGGCGCGCACGGTGGCCCAATTAGAAGAATTGATCGGTGCAACCGAATTAAAACTTTCGCCAGAAGAATTGGCCCAATTAGACGAAATTTCGGGATCTTTCTAGGCAATAAATCAAAATTCGTGATACAACTATAGGGTATTGGGCGCATCGGCGCATAAACAAATTTAAGGAGTATCTGCATGTTACGCAAATTACTATTGGTGATGTTGGTGTTGCTGTTTAGCGTTTTGATCGTTCACGCACAAGATACGATCGATTTTGGCGACTCGGTAGACGGGGAATTAGAAGCCAATGAAACTATCGATTACACCTTTGAGGCTGAAGAAGGTACGTTTGTTGTGGTCGGCCTTGAGTCCGATGATTTCGATCCCTTCCTCACCATTTTAGATGATTCGGGTGATATTGTGGCGAATGATGATGACGGTGGCGAAGGCACAAACTCAATGGTGCGCTTTGTTGTCCCAGAAAATGGCGAATATACCGCGCAAGTCAGCTCATTATTCGGCGGTAGCGGTGATTTCACCCTTAGCTTAGACACCGGTGAATTGGCCACGATTGCGGCGGGCGAAACGGTGGAAGTTGAATTTGACGGTGAAACCGACGGTTTCTATTTTAGCTATGAAGGCACACAAGGCGAAACGATCAGTATCAGTGGTGTCAGCGATGGCTCAATCGATACAAGCCTTGTCTTGTTTGGCCCCGATGGTTTTGAAATTGAACGTGACGACGACAGCGGCGAAAATACCGATCCGTTGATCACCACAGCGATTTTACCCCAAGACGGAATGTATCTGATCCAATTGGTTCCTTACGCTGGGCCTTCTGCGGAAGGTGTGGTTGCCGTAACCGTAGAAGCGGTTGAACTGACCAGCTTAGACGGCGGCGAACCCCAAGAGGTTGATCTGTTTGAAACTTCAGAAGCGTTCTTCGCCTTCACCGCCGAAGAGGGGACAACCTATCGTTTGACCTTCACCGCGGGCGGTGATGCATCGGTATTCAATGAAATCACCGTAGACGGTGAAAGCGTTGCCACCAATTCGTTTAGCGGGGTTTCACAAGCGACCTTTGACTTTACGGTGGAAGATAGCGGCGCGGGTCTGATTCGGATCACCGGCTTCTTCTTTGATGAAGAAACCTTAGAAGTTTCGTTAACACCCGTGGAATAAGCGTCTCACAAGGGGGAATCGCGTAATGCGATTCCCTTTTCATCTGGGTTCTATCGATGTTTTTGACCTTGTTTTTCTCATATGAGGAAGGGATGGGGTTAAGAACTACCGATAGAATGGGCGCTAGAGTGGAAACGTTCGCATTTCAGGTGCAATTTTCCCTTGTCTAATCACAATGTCAACAAATGGGATGCTAAATGTAAGGACAAAACCGCCACTCGTCCCGATGATCTTTGTCCTTAGATTTGTCATCACGCACTACCTTAAAAAACGCGATAAGCAAAAGGAGCAAGGGACATGCTACGTAAATGGGTCTTATTCGGATGGATGCTGTTGATCAGCACGTTGACGATTGTCGCACAAGACACGATCGCAATCGGGGAGACGATAGACGGGGAACTCGACTCCGATAATACGGTGGAATACCTGTTAGAGGCCGAAGCGGGCGATTTTCTCCGGATTCAACTCGCATCGGAAGATTTTGACACTGTGTTGACCGTCTATGATCAAGATGAAGCGGTGATCGCAACCAATGATGATGACGGGATGGGGACAAATTCATCAGTACAAGTGAATATCCCTGAAACTGGCCTTTATCGCGTTGAGGTAAGCGCTTTTAGCCCGGATCAAAGCGGTGATTTTAGCCTCAGTGTGGATCGATTTGAGGTGTTGGTGATGTTCCCGAATGAACCCGTTGAGGTGCAGTTTGGAGAAGAGCAAAGCTTCTGGTTTAGCTTTAAGGCCTTGGCCAACGAAGCGGTGACCATTTCCGCCGAAAGCAACGGCGCACTCGATACCACCTTAGAATTGATTGGCCCCGATGGTCAAGTGGTCGCCAGTGATGATGACAGTGGCGCGGAAACCGATCCTTTGATCAATAAGGTCTTTTTACCGCTAGATGGGGTATATTTAATCCGGTTAGATCCCTTTGCCGGGGACATGATCGAAGGGGTGATCACGGTGACGGTGACGGCGGCCGAAATCACTTCATTAGCTATCGGTCAAACCGAAGAATTTGGCTTAGGCGATGTTCTGAACGAGGAAGTTTATACCTTTGAGGCCGAAGAAGGTGAACGTTATCGCTTGACGTTGAGCGCTTCCTCGGTGGCCGATCTACGGGTGGAAGTGTACATCAATAACGAATTTGTGAGCGGGACGGCCATCGGCAATAGCGCTCGTGTGTCCTTTGATCTGATCGCACCAACCGATGGGATTGCCTTGGTGCGTGTTTACGGTCTCTTTTATTATGAGCAGAGCGATATTTCGCTTGCGATCACGCTCTCCGATGCGGAGTAAGAGAAGGAGTCGCCCATGCACCGTTTTCCACGTTGGTTCGCGCTACTGCTGCTAGTGGGGTTGTTGGCGCTGCAATTGTTCGCACAATCGGGCGTGCGCGCCTTGGTGGTCAACGAGTCGGCCAATGTTCGGGTTGCGCCGGCCTTGGGCGCGGAGGTGATCGCCAATGTCCCGTCTGGGTACGTGTTTGAATTTGTGACCGGGCGCTCTGGGGATAGCCAATGGCTACGGGTGGACTTCAACGGCGATGAAGGGTGGGTCAACCTTGCGCCGTTGGTGATCCTTGAAGGGGACATCAACGTTTTACCAGTCGGTGATCCGCGCACGATCCCGTATGGGGGATTTGGATCGCCACGAGCCGGTAGCAGCAATGCGACATCGGCTAATGTGGTACGCGCAACCGATGGTTTACGTGTTCGGGCCGGCCCAGGAACCGCCTATCCAACCATTTCCAACATCAACGCCGGCACGATCGTACCGGTGTTCGGACGCACTGCAAGTAATGGTTGGATTCAGGTCAATTATCAAGGGACATTAGGCTGGGTTGCGACGCGCTACGTCGAATTTTTAAACGGACTCGCGATTATCAGCCTACCGATTGATGGGATTGTGGCTGACTCCGCACCGATCTCCGGTGAGACCAGTAACGATTATTTCGACACGTTGCGTCTGATGTTAGCCCGCTTAGAGTTAGCGCAACCGTCTTTAGACAACATCCGGGCCAAGTGGACAGACGCATCATTACAAGGCCGGGCCACTTGTCGGGATTATCCGGCGCGCCCTAGCGATTTTAGTATCCCAGTTCCCACTTTGGCCGCGTTCTATAACGAGTTAAACCCGCTGTTGGTCGATTTTAACGACGCGATGTTTAACTTACGCCGTGCCATTGACCTGTTCATCGACACTTGTAATCAACCCGGCTTGGGGAATCCGGTTGGGGCGGCCACTTCAATCGGCGCGTTGGACATTGTAAATCTGGTTGATGGGCAATTTACCAGCTTGCGCGGACGGATTCGCGGTCTTTTGCCGCCGGATCGCCCATTACAACCGAACGAATGTCTGTTCACCTATCGCACCCGCGCCGAGATCCTCAATATCATCGCCACAGAGCAGATCGTGCGCTTCCGCTACGATGGGCGTGATACGATCTTTGGCTTCTGTATCGACTTGATTCAAAATCAGACTCTCGCTTTCCAAGCGATTCAGATCCGCGGGGCGGCCGCGATCCAATTTGTGCTTGCGCCCTTTGATAACCCGACCAATTTCATTGTTTCGCAACGGTCTAGCGGGGGGGCAGAATTTTTTGTCGCCCCGATCTTAGTGCCACAAACCACGCGCTACCTGTTGATCATTGACTTTGACCCGTCCCAAGAAGGTCAAGCGATTATCCCTGGGGATGTCGCCTTTGTATTAAATGTCGTGCCGGCCTCCGGATTAGTAGGGCGCTTGCTTTATGATCCCAATACCGATACAGTGTCTCAAGTCGCCACAACAGTTTCCACCCCTGTCCCCACGGCCACCGGATCTACAGCAGCGAGTGGTGTCTTTGGGGTTTGCCCGTCGTTGACCTATACCTGTGGTCAATTGTTTAGCTGTCAAGAGGCGCGGGCCTGCTTGGCCGCGGGCAATAGCGCGCTTGATCCCGATGGCAATGGGATTCCCTGCGAGAATTTGTGTACCCCCTAAGATAAAGTCATCCCCGCTTTCTATTGATCACCGAAGGCGGGGATGATCACTTCACTTATAACCTCACTTTTTGATGATGTTTGTGTCTGGATGATAGGATTTTTGGCATGAATGATTACAAACCGTATTTAGAAAAAGCGCGACAAGCATCCATAGACGAAAATTATAAGGCCGCTGAAGATTTTTACAGACAAGTGTGGGAAATTATCCGGCCTTCAGCAGACTCGGCTATGATTGGCGTGGTTGCTGGAGAATATGCGAAAACCTTAAGGCAGCAGGGTAAAGAGAACCTCGATCTATTAAAGGAAGCATTCACGCGTGTCCCCCCAGAGAAACGCAACTTTACCTTAAATTTTGAGTATGCCATGGCCTTGCGTCGGCGTGCGGAATTTGCAGAGGCCCTCA
Source organism: Anaerolineae bacterium (assembly GCA_025454525.1). Taxonomy (GTDB): domain Bacteria; phylum Chloroflexota; class Anaerolineae; order Aggregatilineales; family Phototrophicaceae; genus JALOOG01. Next base: position 5,271 of record JALOOG010000180.1, read on the forward strand.
CTATCCTAGATAATCTGAAAGCAGACGAACGTGAACGAGGCGATGTTTTAGATCAAAAGGCGCGCTGTCTCTTGGGGTTGGGGCGTTTTGATGAGGCGTATGAGCTGTCGATCAATAATCTTCAAAAGAACAAAAATAGCGAATATACGATCGGGATGTTGAAACAGATCTATGAGCTTGCTAAACAACAACAAACCGAATTAGAGACATCGCGCCGTTTAAGTGCATTAGGTATGATGGCCACGGGGGTCGCACATGAGCTTAATCAACCGATTGGTGTGATCCGTGCGGCCACTACTGCGGCGTTATCTGATTTAAAAGATGACTTGTTTCGTTTAGATGAACTTGAACCCCTCCTGAACCGGATTTTGGCCCAAAGCGATCGCTTACATCGGATTATTCAGCGTTTTCGTGAACGCATCAGAGGGGATCGCACCGCTTATCAAATAGTGAATCTTAATGCTTTAATACAGCAAACCCTACAAACTTCTTTTGAAGCACAGTTTAAAGCACACGCGATCGCGCTAGAAATGGATTTCGATCCACATGATCCCAAGGCCTTGGTCAACCCGTATCAACTTGAAGAAGTGATCATTAATTTGTTGGCCAATGCACGCGATGCGCTAGAAAATCGCCCCAATGCCAAAGTGAACATCCGAACGCGATTAAAGCCTAATAATTGGAGCGAGATCCGTATTACCGATAATGGTCCCGGTTTGTCCGAAGACTATCAACGACACCTGTTCCAGCCGTTTTACAGCACGAAATCCACCGAAAAAGGCACAGGAATCGGCTTATACTTGGCCTATGAGATGGTAAAGAGTTTTGGTGGACAATTACGCTACGATGACCAATACCGATCAGGAGCGCGGTTTATCATCGAATTACCACCCATTAATCAAGCTTAGGAGGAAGAGAAATGGAACTGGATCGCGAATATAGCCTGTTGATCGTGGATGATGAAAGCGAAATTCGGGAGACTTATAGCGCCTATTTTCGCAAACGTGGCTTTCATGTGGATACGGCCGTGAATGGGGTAGAGGCCTTAGCCAAACTGAAAGCGGGTGAGTTTGATGTCACTTTAGTTGATCTATCGATGCCGGAGATGGGCGGGATTCAATTGATCGAAGAAGTGCTTAAACAAGGGAGAATTGATACCCGTTTCATCGTATTGACCGGACATGGAGGTTATGAGGACGCAGTGAAGGCCATTCGATTAGGTGCGGTGTATTGGTTTGAAAAGTCGAATATTGATATGGCTGAGGTGCTGGCTAAGGTCATTGACTTTGCCCAAATAATGCCTTTGCGAGATGTGGCGCGTCTTTTAGGCCCTATCCTTAGGGATGAATAAAAACTAATGAAGTTATACTATTTTGACACCAATGCCCTCTACAAACATTACTATGCAGATGAAGAGCGCGGCGCACCTTTTGTCAAGCATTTAGTGAAGGTAAGTCAACACCCGATTCTAATTTCTACTTTGACTGAAACCGAATATCTGGTCTGTTTACTCAAAGCAATGCGTGATAAAAAACTTCAACCCAATCAAGTCAAGCGATTGTTCGAGAGGCATTTAACCGATGTAAGCGAAAAAAATGACCCACTCATACAACGTAGCTTTTTACGTGTCCCTTTACAGCCTGATTACTATTGGCAAGCACGAGAATTACTTATGCACTACGGAGGTATCTCAATTGGAACACTGGACGCACTGCATCTCGCTTTAGTGAAACACTTAAACATCCATTTCGAGATGTGTATGGTGACCTCGGATCAAGGCGTTCTAAGGGTTTGTAAGGATCTCAAGATTGCCACTTTGAATCCTGAAGAATACAACTAAGGGTGGGATTTGCGCCTTTCGCTTAGCCTGTTTGGCCGCGGGTAATAGCGCGCTTGATCCCGATGGCAATGGGCTTCCCCGCGAGAATTTGTGTACCCCCTAAGATAAAGTCATCCCCGCTTTCTGTGATCTTCAAGGATCAATCTGCTTGCGATCAGGTGAGCAACAGATTTTGACTCACCCCTTCACGCTACTTTCATACCAATCCGCTATTGACCGTTAAAATAAAACTTGTTATCTTGTGATCAGTTGATTGTAAATGTGAAAAAATTAAGCAATATTTCAATTGCTGAAAAATTAAATCCATTTAGCAAAGGTGACATCATGACCGATATTCGAGTAGACTATCAAGCACTTTCGGACATCAGCACACAACTTCGTTCACTTTGTGGGCAATTAGAGACTGCTTATCGCGCCGCTGATATAAAAGCGATTGAATTGCGTGAAGACGGTTGGCTCGGTGAAGGGGCCGATGCATTTTATCAAGAATGGTTCGATGTATTTTTCCCACGTTTAAAACGTTTGATGACTGCTATTTTAGAAACAAGCCTGTCGATTGATAAGATCTCCGAGACCTTCCAAGAGGCCGAAGACTCCGCCAGCGGTCAATTTAAAGACCATTTCAGCCCTATAAGTGGGGCCCAACTGGGGAATCAAAATGGTCTGTATACTCAAGGTGAATCTGGTCGTCCTCCGTCTGTTGCCGTTGACCCAAATCGCACTAATCACAGTCCGGGACGAGAAGGTGAAGCAAGTGCAGGAAGAGGCCCTGGTGTGATCAACCCAGAACATTCTCCCAGCAGTGAAGCAAGCGCAGGAAGAGGCCCTGGTGTGATCAACCCAGAACATTCTCCCAGCAGTGAAGCGAGACCGGGGGGTAGACTCGAACAAGGCGAGGCAAATGAAGGGAGCGGACCCGGCAGTGAGATCAAACCAGAATATTCAGCTGATGGTGGTATCAAAGGTCAGCCGGAGTTAACCCCTGATTTTGGAACAAAAGACAATAACTTTCCCGGTGATGGTCCCAAAACTCAACCTTTAACCCCCGATTTTGGAACAAAAGACAATAACTTTCCCGGCGGCGGGCCCAAAGGTCAGCCGGAGTTAACCCCTGATTTTGGAACAAAAGACAATAATTTTCCCGGTGATGGTCCCAAAACTCAACCTTTAACCCCCGATTTTGGAACAAAAGACAATAATTTTCCCGGCGGCGGGCCCAAAGGTCAGCCGGAGTTAACCCCTGATTTTGGAACAAAAGACAATAATTTTCCCGGTGATGGTCCCAAAACTCAACCGGAGTTGACATTCGACCCAAAAGCGTGGGGCCAAGCGTTCATTGAGGGTAGAAACGACGCGATCCCGCTCACGCCGGATGGAAAAACCAATGAGGCAACTCCCGGAAGTCCTTTAGAACCCGGAAAACCAAGATAAATGTACTAACTTAAATCCATATGGCAATTCGTGAGGTGATCTTGAAAGTATTCCTACTTGGTTTAGGACTTGCACTACTTTTGACTGCTTGTGACGGTTGGCAACCCTCGCTGACTCCGATCTCACAAACTGAAGTGGAAGCGTTTATCGGGGCCCCATTGCCAACCGATGCGCGAGATCTGCAAGCGACCACGACCACCGGAATCGATACGTTGATGGTCCTGCGGTTTGATGCACCGGCTGATCAAGTAGATGCTTGGGTCAACGCATTAGGGTTCACGGTAGAAGGGCGTTTGAATGTGCCGCCATGGGCGACAAGTTCCCATGATGAAATCACTTGGTGGCAACCCTACGAAACCGAGTCTTATGTCAGTTACAGTGAACTGATCAACGGCCGATCTTATAAACTGGTGATTGTGCCGCAAGCGGCCGATCGGGTAGTCGTCTATTTAGAGGTGTTTACGCTCTAACTTTTGCGGGGATTCGATCTGAATCCCCGCAAGTTGAACTAAGCATCCACCAACACCCGTAAATGTTGTTGCCAAGCGATATACAAAGCGCGGAAAAATTCTTTGAGTTCGATCACCGTTTGATCATCGTGTTCTTCCGGTTCGATCAAAAAGCGATAGCGGGTGTCTGTTTTATCGATCAAGCGGGTGATCTCAATGATCTCATCCGCCTCTAGATCGCGGGTGATCCCACCGATAAACAGCAATAATACCGCTGCATGGTTGGGATTAATGTGACCGACGGCAAACAGCATCTCAAAAAACTGATTTGCATCGATCATCACTTCGCCTAAGCGTCGATAAGCGACGGCGGAGTCTTCAAAGTAAACTTGGGACACATCGCGCAAGGGTTTCACCGTTTCCCCGTCATATTTAAATTCTTCCAGCCCTTGCCGCAATAACAACCACACCAACGTTTCATCGGGGACTGGCAGACGATCCAACATCCACTGTTCACCTTGTGCGGAGATCGGATAATCAATGAAGCCAATGCAACCGAACGGTTGGCCGGTGCGGTTGGCCGGACAGCCTTGGCAATGATGCGCGACAGGTTGCAAAGCTTCGGCCGCGTCTAACAACTCTTGCACCACGATCACCCGGCGTTCTTCTTCGCCTTCGGGGGAACTGCGCGAAAACTCAAAGCCCATTTCCGACGGCGGCCGGTGATCACCATTTTCGCGAAATAACTGAATGATCTTGCGCGCACGGTCTTCGCCTTTTAAACGATCTACGATCCCTTCTGTGCTAAATTGTTCTTTGGGAACACACTGTAAATCGATCACATAATCAATCGCCATCAAAACCCGTCCTTTAGTTGTCTTGTGGTCTCATTTTAACAAAAAGCCCGTTGATTCTAACGGGTGGGCAGTTCCAAGTTACGAAACGCTAAAATCTCTAAGGCCGGCCGCCGATCCCCATTTGCGCTAATCAAGCGTGGCGCGAGTAATGTCCGCACCTCAAAGCCTAAATCATGATACAACGCGAGGATGCGATCTGTGGCCTGATTAGAGGTGATCACGGGGACGCATTGCTGGGCTAACCAGTGAGCAAGGCGGACTTGATCCGTCCAAGTAAAGATGGTTTGGGAATACTGTGTGAAGGGGGTATCATACGGCGGATCAGCGTAGATCCAATCACCCTCACGGATCGGGAGATCACTAAAATCACCGAGTCGAAATTCCCAATCGGCCAAAAGGGTTTGATAGTTGCGAAAATCGGTGGTGTAATGGATCGTCTTATAGCGTCCGAACGGGACATTAAACAGACCGTTACGGTTAAAGCGACATAATCCATTAAACCCGGTGCGATTGAGGTAGTAAAATAATTCGGCGGCCCGTTGCGTTTGATGCTGTCCAACTCGGATTAGCGCGTTAAATTCTTCACGTCGTGCATAATAAAAGACGCGATCATAGATCATCTCATTGGTGATGATCAGACCGCGCTGTAACCACTGCATAAAATTGATCAAATGAGGGTTCGCATCGTTGAATAGCCCTTGAGTGGGACGCAACCCGATCGCCACGGCTAATCCACCGCAAAACGGTTCGACCAAGCGATAATCGTCCCGCCAGAGAGGACGCAAGGTAGGAAGCAACCATGTTTTACCGCCGGCCCATTTTAAAGGGGATCGTAATGCTGTCATCAGGTGATACCAATCAGGGGGCCATCGGCCCCCTATTGTAGCAACTGCTCAACGGGCAACACGATTCCGGTTTTGCTATGAATATCGGCCGCAGCATATCGTACCCATGCCGAAACCACCGCCCGGAACTCGTTTTTAGTCTCTTCGCGCAAGTTTTCCCCGTATTTCAGCGAATGGGTGACATCCATCAGCCATCGCACATGCGTCAAGACCTCAAAGTAATCTAACTCACTCACTGGCGAGCCCGTCACCCGTTGATACTCCGCTAAGACCTCATCACGCACGCCTTTGTAACCGCTCCGCTCTAACAGCGTCAATGTCCACGCGAGGTCATAACGTGCATCTGCCACTTGCCAAGCCCAATCGATCACAAACGGATTGCCTTGTCCATCGATCATCACATTCCACGGATGATAATCACGATGCGCCGCAGTCGGTTTATCACAAGCACCCCGATCGCGATGTTCACGTAACCAATCCACGATCGGCGTAAATTCTTCCCGGTGATAGGTGTTGATCATGCCTTTGAGGGTATAAATCTCCCGATTGATCAACGCCAAATCACTCATCGGTTTTAATGTCGGTATCAAGATTTCAAGCCCGCGTTGATGCAGATCGATCAACAGACCGACAAACAAACGGATCAACGAATCGCGCTGTTCGCCTTCCGCTTGGGTCAACGCATCCCAAAGCAGTTCGCCTTCAATGTATTCCATGATTACAAACGGCCGCCCCAAATGTTGCGGGTCGATCTCCACTTCCGAGACTCCCGGCACGGGGTATTTTTCGCTGCGTAAGTGAAAGAGCGCGTGCCGTTCTTTCAAGGCGCGATCCATGCCTTCAGGAGTGTTGGCATAAAGCTTTAACACCAGTTTTTGGCGGATCATTTTGCCCATTTGCTGATAACGTAGGGTAAAGCGATAGACATCGCTGGCCCAACCAGACGAAAGCAAAGTGAGATCCTCAATCGCAGGTTGTTCACCTGTCGCGGGTTGTTGGGTGTAATAGGTCAGTAATTGCCATTCTAGCGTTTTCAGTGACATAGCATCTCGTTCCACAGGTAAATGAGCGTATCCATTAGATGCGATTGTACCACCCGATCTAACGTTATGATGTGCAAATATTGCGTTAGAAACGGACAGCGATGTGTAAAAACGAAACATGAGTTACAAAGTTTTCGCTCATCCGTAGGGAAGGGCATCTGATGACCGATCAATCGCGACTTTACCTCATTTTTTGCACTCTCCATTTTGATCTTACAATCAAGTCTACGATGCGATCATCGCCTAGTTGTGGGTGTTTAGGGAGCGCTATTGCATCTTTAAGCTCTGTTGGCTAACATCAACGTTATGTTTGTTCGGTTCGACTCCAAAGGAAATCTGATGAAATTCCCACGCGCTAGTGGTATTTTGTTGCATCCCACCTCGCTGGCGATTTGGGTGAGGCAGCTTATGCCTTTATCGATTATCTGGTAGCGGGTTCACAATCGCTCTGGCAAGTGTTACCGTTAGGCCCCACTAGTTACGGCGACTCCCCTTATCAATCCCTTTCGGCCTTCGCAGGCAATACCAATTTGATCAGCTTCGATAAATTGCGGAAATTAGGGTGGCTTACGGATGATGATCTCGCTGATTTACCCGATTTTCCGACTTATAGTGTCGATTACGGCCCAGTGATCGAATATCACCAACAAAAATTGACCCGCGCTTATCAGCAATTCCAAAAAAACGCCAACGCGGGCTATCGGCAAGCGTTTCAAAAGTGGTGTAAACAAGAAGCCTTCTGGTTAGAGGATTTTGTCTTATTCTTTGCCCTCAAAAACGAAAACGGCGGAAAACCGTGGGTAGAATGGGACAATGAGGATGAAGCATTGTATCAACCAGAGGCGCTAGAAGCAGCCCGTGAACGCTTGGCTGATCAAATCAACTTTAATCGCTTTACGCAATGGCTATTTTTCGCGCAATGGGATGAGCTTAAGACCTATGCCAACCAAAAAGGCGTGAGCATCATCGGGGACATCCCGATCTTTGTCGCCCATGACAGTGCCGATGTCTGGGCAAATAAGCGCTTTTTCTACTTAGATCCTAAAGGCAACCCTACCGTGATCGCGGGTGTCCCCCCCGATTATTTCAGCAAGACCGGACAACGTTGGGGTAATCCATTGTATCGTTGGGAAACGCTGAAAAAAGAAGGCTACGATTGGTGGATCAAACGGGTGCAAGCGATCTTAAAGCTGGTGGATATTGTGCGGATTGATCACTTCCGCGCTTTTGAAGATTATTGGGAGATCCCAGCCAGTGAAGAGACCGCGGTCAAAGGTGAGTGGGTGAAAGGCCCTAACGTAGACTTTTTTAAGGTCTTAGAAGCGGCATTAGGCGATCTCCCGATCATCGCGGAAGACTTGGGCGAGATCACCGAAGAAGTGGAGATCTTGCGCGATACGCTTGATTTGCCGGGTATGAAAATTATTCAATTCGCGTGGAGCGATCCTGATAACGAGTTTTTACCGCATAACTACAAGACTCAAAATTGTGTGGCCTACAGTGGCACTCACGACAATAATACCGTGATGGGCTGGTGGATGGGCGAAGGCAGTGAAGGTCAAAAGGCCTTTGTGGAAGCGTATGTCGGTAAAAAAGTCATCGAACCCCATTGGGAGATGATCCGACTCGGCATGATGTCGATTGCGAGTATGTTTGTCGCACCCCTACAAGATGTATTCGGTTTCGGTGAAGACACTCGCATGAACACCCCGGGCAAAGAACAAGGCAACTGGGGTTGGCGCTTCTCCGCTGATTGGTTAGAAAAACGCGAACCGCTTGAACGCCTCAAACACCTCACCCATGTCTACGGACGGCATCCGCACACCGTCAATAAAAACCGGATCTAAGGCCTATCTCAGGGCGGAGTTAGTTGACTCCGCCCTAAAATGATATTTAGGGAGAGGTTGCGCTACGTTGCACTTGCCAACGCAACCATAAATCGCGTAAGCGATTCGTCTCCCAAGATCGCCGTAGGGACTCGACATATACCCAGAAGGGTAAGATCTGCATCAAAACCGGAATGGCTAAATAACGTCCCCGGATGTAACTGGTGATGAAGTTGATCTGTGGGATCAACCCAACTAATCCGACTGGAAACACCAACAAATGCACAAACATATGAATGTTGAAGTAAGGAGCAGTCAGAAACCAAGTAGCGACCCACCAACGCGGATCTTGGGTGCGTGAAGCTAAGACCGGAATCCACAAGACTAAAATCAGTGGTCCCGTGAGATACCAGAGTGATAAATTATAGGCTGCACCCCCCAACAGATCATCTAGGCGGTTTAAAAAGTCAATCGGCCATAAGCCCCAAATAAACAACGACAGAATTCCAAAGGCGATCACAGCGATTAAAACATCTCGTTTGGTGCGATTCTCTCCGTACATCCAAAGTAAACCTAAGCCAATGGGGCCGCCAAAATTCCATCGGATCAACAACAATAGCCAACCGATCACCGCACCTACCCGATGATTACGTTGCAACGAGACATACATTAACGCCATCCCGGCGGTATAGATCCCGTCAATTTGACCATAGGCGATCATGTGGAATAAAGCGTATGATAAAAACAAGATGATTTTATTGCCCTTAAATACCTCAATCGCGTACCATAAACACAGCACATTGATCACACCAACGATCATTCCCGCGATTTCATAAGGCACGATGGTTAAAAAGGAAAAGAAGGGAGTTACCCATGGCGAGTAAAAATATTCATTCCATGAAATACCGCTCCCCACACGCAAAAAAATCTCTAAATCAGGCATATCCATAGTGGTGAAAAACGGATAAATTAGCGCCCAAATTAGAGCAAACGACAAAGCTGCAAATGAGCCATAATGGTAGAGTCTCTGATTGGTCTCAATTTTCATCATTTCTCCAAGCGTTTTAACTGTCTATAGTTTAAGAAGGTATAGTTGGGGGTTGCCAACGTAGCCACAGATCCCGTAAATGATGTGTCGGCCAAGCCTGACGTAACGACATCCCATAAATCCATAGGGGGAAGATCTGCATCAACACCGGATCGGCTAAAAAGCGCCCACGGAAAATACTCGTAAGATAGGCTAAATTCGGGATCAAACCGATCACCCCAACTGGAAACACCAATAGATGTACAAACAGATGAATATTGAAATACGGCACGGTCAAAAACCAAGTGGCGATCCACCAACGAATATCTTGAGTTCGAGCCAATAACACCGGAATCCATAAAAGCACAATCAGCGGCCCGGTGAGATACCATAACGAGAGGTTATGTTCCGTATAGAGTTGATCAACCCGCGCAAGCGTGTTTAATGGCCATAATCCCCAGATCGCTAATGAAAGCAGACCGAATCCGATCATCGCCCCGAATACCTGCCATTTGGTGCGCCGATCGCCATACATTAACAGCAAACCGAATCCGATCGGCCCACCAAAATTCCACCGAATCGCCAACAAGATCCACCCGATCACCGCCCCAACCCGCTGATTTCGCTGCAAAGAGACATACATCAACGCCATACCCGCAGTATAGATCCCGTCCATTTGACCAAATGAGATCATGTGTAACAATGGATAGGAGGTCAACAATAAGATTTTGTTGCCTTTGAACACGTTGACCGCAAACAGCAGGCAAGCGACGTTTACCAAACTGACGATCACACCCGCAATCCGATATGGAAACAAGTTCAAAAAGCTAAAATAAGGGATCACCCAAGGCGAATAGTAAAACCCTTCCCAAGATCCACCTTGACCCACCGTGAGAAACACCTCCAGATCGTGCATATCGATTGGGGTCATCAAGGGGTATACGATCGACCAGATCACCGCGAAAGCCACCGCGGTAAACTCTAGATAAGCGCGCCACTTGCGCCGTGAAAAGACCTTCATAAGCCAAATAATGCGATCATCTCGGCTAAGATGCGCTCTGTTTGATCCAACAATTCATGATCCGAGTCCACTAGTTGTAACGTCACCAAGGGGCGGTTTTCGCTAAAATGCACGCTCTGATCATACGGCACACTCGCATCATGCCGACCATGGTAGATCGTGGTGGAAACCTCCACCGACACCTGATAGCTATCGTAGCGCATCAGATCCTCAACCAATCCGTAATGCACATTGACTTCATGACCGTGCGCGTAATTAAAAAACGGGGCGCTCCCGGCCACTTGCCATGCGGTTTGCCAAGCGTTTCCGCCTGTTTGTGTGTTGTGTGCATGGACAAAATCAAACGCGGGCGCAAGTAACACCATTTGTGCGACTCTTGATCCCTCCGCTTGACGGTATTGATCGTAGAAATGCAACGCGGTCAACCCACCTAAGCTGCTACCGACCAGATAGATCTCCCCGGTCAGATCGCGCACCGTTTCGGCCACTTTTTGCAACATCGCAGTAAGCGTTAAGCGCTCAAAACTGGGTTGATTCAGATCTGGGATGACATAATGCGCGCCCCGTGCCTCTAAGGGCGCTTTGAAATAATTCGCCTTTTTAGATCCCGGAGATGACGCGAAACCATGCAGATAAATCACATTTTTAGCGGTCATGTGCTTTCCTTGTCTTATAAAAAGAGCGCGGAACGATTCCGCGCTCCAAGAGGATACGTGGGGCGTTTAGCGCCGTTCACGATCGCCACCACGATCACCGCTACGACGATCCCCACCACGATCCCCACCACGCCGATCGCCGCCGCCATTTCCACCGCGCCGATCGCCACCACCACGCCGATCACCACCGCCCCCGCTGGGACGACCCTTATCGCGGGATTGTGCTTCTTCTACCGTCCAACCTTCTAACACGGCTTGACGGCTTAAGCGGACTTTGCCCGCTTCAACCGAAGTCACCATCACCATGATCTCATCGCCGATCGCCACTTCATCCTCGATCTTTTCGACGCGATAATCGGCCAGTTGTGAGATGTGTACCATGCCGTCTTTCCCCGGCAAAAATTCGACAAACACGCCATACGGTTCGATCCGTGTGACTTTGCCCGTATAGATCCGGCCGATCTCGGCTTCTTCAGTTAATCCGCGGATCTCGGTGATCGCGGTCGCTACCGATGCGCCGTCCATGCCCGATACAAACACCGTGCCGTCCTCTTCAATGTCGATTTTCGCCCCCGTGCGATCTTGGATACTACGGATCGTCTTGCCACCAGGCCCAATCACCGCGCCGATTTTATCGACACTGATCTTGATCGTGGTCATACGCGGTGCATAATCGCTCATGGTTGAACGAGGCGCGGGGATCGCATCTAGGATCACCTGCAAGATCTGTAAGCGGGCATCATACGCCTGTTGGAGTGCTTGGGTCATGATCGCTTGGTTGACTCCGCCGATCTTGATGTCCATCTGAAGTGCGGTGATCCCGCGTTCTGTGCCAGCAACCTTAAAATCCATATCGCCGATGTGATCTTCTAAGCCTTGAATGTCGGTGAGAACCGCGTATTTCCCCGCGTCATCCATGATCAAACCCATCGCGATCCCAGCCACTGGACGGATCAACGGCACCCCTGCATCCATCAACGCTAAGGTGCTACCACACACACTGGCCATTGAGGTGCTTCCGTTAGAGCTTAAAACCTCGCTCACCACACGGATCGTGTACGGAAATTCATCTTCCGGGGGGATCATGGCACGCAAAGCGGTTTCAGCCAACGCGCCGTGACCGATCTCACGACGTTTTGGGCCACGTAATGGAGTCGCCTCCCCCGTGCTAAACGGTGGGAAGTTGTAGTGATGCAAGTAACGTTTATCCGCTTCGGGTGCGACCCCATCCATCTCTTGCGCGTCCCCGGGAGTCCCTAAGGTGACGATGCTCAACACTTGCGTTTGACCGCGCGTGAACAAGCCCGATCCATGCACGCGGGGTAGTAACGCCACTTCAGAAGCCAACGGGCGGATCTGGGTGGTGTTACGTCCATCCGGGCGGATGCCTTGTTCAATGATGCGTTTACGGACTTCTTGAGCCAAGATCGCTTCCACCATCGGATCGAGGTCTTTAAGATTCACTTTGGTTTCATCGGTCAATTGGGCATTTAGCGCTTGGTATTCGGCCACTAATTCCTCTTTGAGGGCGCTCATCGCCTCTTTGCGGCCTTCGCGTTCGGTCTTTTCGATGATGATCTGACGCACTTTCGCGCCGATCTTCTCCTCAACTTCACGCATCAACGCTTCATTCGGTTGATCCGATACATAGTCCGATTTTGGTTTGCCGATGGCGGCCCGCATCTCATGTTGGATCGCGATCAGGGGGCGCATCACCTCTTGAGCCAATTCAAAGGCCTTGAGGATCGTCGCTTCATCGATCTCGTTCGCACCGCATTCTACCATGTTGATCGCATCAGCTGGGCCTGCCACGCGGAGGTCTAAGGCGCTGTTTTCCATCTCCGAGATCGTCGGATTCACCACCAACTCCCCGTCTACCAGACCGATCCGAACGGCCGCAACCGGGCCATTCCACGGAATATCGGAGATCATCAAGGCCAAACTCGCGGCGAAAATGCCCATCATGTCGATTTGATGTTCTTGGTCATGGCTCAAGGAATAGAGGATCAATTGCACTTCATTCCGCATGTCTTCTGGGAACAGCGGGCGCAACGGGCGATCGATCACCCGGGCGGTTAAGATCGCACTTTCGGACGGTTTGCCTTCACGCCGATAAAAGCTACCGGGGATGCGTCCTGCGGCGTACAATTTTTCTTCATATTCCACACTCAACGGGAAAAAGTCAATGCCTTCGCGGGCATTTTTGCTCATGGTCGCAGTCGCAAATAACACCGTATCGCCTACGCGTACTGTGACCGCTGCCCCAGCTTGTTCGGCGAATTTACCCGTCTCGATCGTCCATTCTTCGCCGCCTACTTGTGTCGTGAAGCGGTGGCTTTTCAGTTCAAGTCGTTCCATTACCTTGTCTCCCTATTAAAACGAAAGCACTCGGTAGTCAGGGACTGGAAAATAGCGTTAACCTTCAACAAGTTAGCGATAGTTCCCAATTCCTGTGCAACCGAGTGCAAAAATGATGCACAAAACGTTGTGCAGCGTTTGGAAGTTAGCTTCCCATGCCTGCGCGGTGACCCTTAGTTAGCGGCGCAACCCTAACCGTTCCAACATCTCACGGTACGAGTCGGGATTGGTACGGCTGAGGTAATTCAACTGACGGCGACGCTGACCGACCAGTTTTAACAGCCCGCGGCGGGAATGCTCATCATGCTTGTTGATTTTCAGATGCTCGGTCAAACTGTTGATCCGATTCGTCAAAAGCGCGATTTGCACTTCTGGGGATCCAGTATCGCCTTCATGTCGGGCGTAGTTCTGGATCAATTGGTTTTTGTCTTCTTTGCTAATGGCCATTTTACGGTCGTCCCTGCTGATGTCACCGAAAGGGCCGGACAAAGCGCCCCTTGGTCTTTACGGATAAAAGTCTCATCGCATTATAGCAAAGTCCCCTATTGATGCCAATAGGGGGTTCTCTGACAGATAAAGACCGTCCAACCCCACCCTAGCCCTCACCCATGCATGGGGAGGGAACTGGCCCGTATAAGATGAACTCATCCGTCTCCTCCATTGGTGGGGTAATTTTCTGTTCGGAGATGGGTGAATAAGCGACGGAGATGG
>JALOOG010000181.1 GCA_025454525.1 Anaerolineae bacterium
TGTTTTTACAACCGCGTGCCGGATTATTGGAAAGCGGAACAAAAATTAAACTATCTAAAGCCACAAATCACTTCAGAGAACCGTCACCCTGTGCTTAACAACTTCAATTGGGATTTATTGACTCCTGATCATCGGTTCGTGTGGCGTAAAATCGAAAACATTGACTCTTTTACTTCATTGATCCCGATCGCCAGCAAATCAACCAAATCGGCTAAAGGACAAGATGTCGAAACAATCTTTAAGACCTATTCGATTGGTTTAAACACTGGGCGCGACTCATGGGTTTGCAATTTCGATCGTGAGTTACTTACAAGCAAAGTAAACGAAATGATCGAAGTTTATAACGCCGAAATAGACCGTTGGCGGCGTGCTAAACGCCCCACGAATATTGATGAATTTGTCTTAAACGATGATAAAAAGATCAAGTGGAGTAGTCGTCTAAAAGAAACGTTTGTCCGCGAAATCTATGCTGAGTTTGATGATGCTAAAATTCGGTTTTCTGTATACAGGCCTTTCAATAAGCGCTATGTCTATTTCGACGATATTTTAGTCCATAGACGCGGCGTGTTTCCACGCATTTTCCCAGTGATCGATACTGAACAGGAAAATCGGGTGATTTGTTTAACCGCACTAGGTTCAGAAAAACCTTTCATGATCTTAATCACAAATCATCTAAGCGACTTACATCTGGTAGGTGCTGGATCTAGTTCACAATGTTTTCCATTCTATACCTACGATGAGGACGGATCGAATCGCCGCGAAAATATCACCGATTGGGCCTTAAAACAATTCCAAACGCACTACAATGACTCGACGATCACCAAATGGGACATCTTCTATTATGTCTATGGCATGTTGCATCACACCGCCTATCGCGAAAAATATGCCGATAACCTCAAACGCGATCTGCCTCGCATTCCATACTTATCCGACTTCCGATCCGTGAGCGTGATCGGGTCACAATTGGCCCAACTGCATCTGAATTACGAGTCGATCGCACCGTATGATCTGCAATACGTGTGGAAACCGGATCGTCCGGTGTCGTATCGTGTCGAAAAACTCAAATTGAGCAAGGATCGCGATGCGATCACCGTGAACGACAGCTTGACCTTACGTGGCATTCCGTCCGCCGCGTTTGACTATCGCTTAGGCAATCGATCCGCGTTGGAATGGATCATCGATCAATACCAAGTGAAAAAAGACGATCGGAGCGGCATTGTGAGCGATCCGAATCAATATAGCGATGATCCGCAATACATCGTGAAGTTGATCGGCCGTGTCACCCAAGTGAGCCTAGAGACCATGCGCTTGATCGCCCAGCTACCTGAATTGTAACCCTTGGGTCTAAAAAAAAGCGCCTTCCCATGAAGCCACATCCCTCCACCCCACGCAAACCAATTCCCTTCCTCATGGTTGGGGAAGGGCTAGGGATGGGGTTTAAAGGTTCATAACAGCTCTTTCTCTCTGTTCTTTCTCTGTGTCCTCTGTGGTTTTCTTTCACTTTCCTTTTTTCTTCTTCTTTTCTCTTATTTTCTCTAAAAATACAGACAAATGTTACGATTTTTCCGCTCATCTGTGCTATGATCTACACAATACGACTAGGATCACCCTAAGGAGGATCAGATGAATGGACAATTTCAGCGGGTATTCGCTATTCCACCTTGTAGCGCAATCTTACAATCCGCCTAACTACGTTGCCGCTGTCGCCGAAATAATTTTTTCCCTTAGCCGCCGTCACTGCCGCCATTTGAGCAAACACCGGATCGAATGGGCCTTTAAGCGCTATAATCAGGGTAAAAACGGAGTAGACTTGCATGGCAGCACGGATCTTAGTGGTCGATGATGATCCCAAAATCGTCCGGTTGATTCAATCGTATTTAGAGCGGGCCGGTTGGATTGTCCTCTCGGCCGCCGATGGCCACACCGCGACGTATATGATCCGGCGGGAACGTCCTGATCTGATCGTGTTAGACATCATGTTACCGGGGCAAGACGGCTGGCAGATCACCCGTTTTGTACGCAATGACCCGCATCTGGCGGCCACACCGATCTTGATGCTCACCGCTCGCATCGAGGACACCGACAAGATCAAAGGCCTTGAATTAGGCGCGGATGATTATCTGGTCAAACCCTTCAATCCAGAAGAAGTCGTGGCCCGCGTCAGGGCAATCTTACGGCGCGTCCGTATGGAGATCCAACCCCCACGCGTCTTACAGAGCGGCGATCTGCGCTTAGATGTCGATCAACACAGCCTAACCCTCAACGGCGCGCCGATCGAAATCACCCCGACGGAGTTTGCATTGCTCAAAACGCTGATGCAAGCCCCGAATCGGAGCTTCACCCGTAGCGAGTTGATCGAACAAGCGCTAGGCTATCACTATGAAGGCATGGAACGCACCCTAGATAGCCATATCAAAAATCTCCGTAAGAAGATCGAACCCGATGAACCGCGTTACATTGAAACGGTGTTCGGGGTCGGCTATCGCTTTCGAGAGGATCGTCCATGAATCGTTTGTGGGTACGCTTAAGTTTGATCGTGGTGTTGCTTAACGCACTCTCGGTCTTGATGATCGCCTTGATCACCAACGCCGAAGTGAATCGCGAATTTGAGCGTTACCTCAATTTGCGCGATCAAGCCGAAACGCCTTCAACCTCCGTCCCACCCGGACGACCGCCCCCACCGCGCAATCGGGAACGGGAACGCGAATTTTTGGTACGCTTTCAGACCTCGCTGATTGTGGCCGGCGTGTTAGGCAGTGGGATCAGCATCGCGATCGGCATCTTGATTAGCCGGATGATCGCCCGTCCGCTCCATACTTTGGCTGAAGCGGCGCGGGCCTTTGAGCGTCATGAATGGGATCATCGTGTTGGGTTACACGGCACGATTGAGGTGAAAAACGTCGCCCATGCCTTTAACGCCATGGCAGATGAGATCCAACACGCCGAACAGTTGCGCCGAAGCTTGATCGCGGATATTGCCCATGAGCTACGAACTCCGCTCACGGTGATGCAAGGCAACTTACGCGCCATGTTGGACGGGGTGTATCCCATGGAACTGAAAGAGGTCGCATCGATCTACGATGAGACCCGGCTGTTATCGCGTCTGGTGCGCGATCTGCATGAGTTGGCCTTGGCCGAAGCGGGCAAACTCCCCTTGAATTTACAACCCGTGGATGTGCAAGCGTTGGTACAACACACGGTCGAACGGTTTAGCATCGCTGCGGAAGATCAACAGACCGCGATCGCTTATGATCTCATGACTCCGTTACCCACCGTGCGCGCTGATCCCGATCGCTTAGCCCAAGTGTTACATAACTTGATCGGCAACGCGCTTCGCCATACCAAAGGCGGACAAGTGCGGATCTCCGGTCAAGGGGATGAGCGCACCTTGATGATCTCGGTGATCGATACGGGGGAAGGCATCGCACCCGAGGATTTAGGGCGCATCTTTGAGCGATTTTATCGCGCAGATCCCTCCCGGACACGCACCACCGGCGGATCGGGACTCGGTTTAGCGATCGCCAAGTCGTGGATCGAAGCCATGGGCGGTCAGATCGGCGTAGAAAGCCAGCCCGGGGTTGGGAGTCGCTTTTGGTTTACGCTAAGAACAAGCGGCGCATGATGCGCGCTTCTAAACGTTGATAAAAGGTCGGTAAAAACGCAAAACTGAACAGGTAAAACGGGCTTAAAAACACCCATAGGATCGTCATCAAGGGTTGGTGATTGAGCTGGAAACCCAGCAAAAACCAATAGGGGAAATTGGCAAAGAGGATCAAGGCCACGCCTTGTAGCGTCATGATCAACGCCCCCCAACGGAGGCGCGCTACCCCAAGGGTGATCACGATCAACAAGCGCATCCGATAGACGGGTTCGATCACCAAGATCGACGCAAGCAGATAGATCATGCCGGTGATAATCCAAAAGCCGGGGTTGAGGAGGTTAAAAATGACCGGTATCCCGTTTCCCAACGGTAAATTGAGATAAGCCCATAAGACCAGAAGAAAGGCGATCGTCACCCGTAATCCAGCTTCAAACAGCATCCATGGCCAGAGGCTAATTTCGGCCAATGAGACGATCGCATCGGTGAACAGGGTGGGGCCGCGTGGTGCTAAGCGCACCACGTCCCATGGATAAGCGAACAGATTGCGGCTCACCAAGACCACCATAAGCAGCGAAAGCGCAAAGATGAGCGGGATATTGAGATAGATCAATCCCGCAGCGACTCGATCCGCTCCGATCGGTAACAGTAACCCCGCGATTAGGGTGATCAGGAGCGGGCCGCGCACCAATCCCGATTGATTCCACACGCTTAAACGCGCTTCTGAAAGGCGCTGTTCAGAGCGTTTCGCAAACAACAATAGCTTTGGCCGACGTGGGCGAAAATGCGATCCGACGGTCATTGATCCGTGGATACACCGCGGATCATCTGCCAAGTGCCGTTGATCTCGTTAAAACGATAGACTCGTCCGGTCTTGCTGGTGACAAAATGATAACCGGGCGCGCGCTGATACTCCCCGTTGATCACCTCGCCTTCTGGTTGATATTCGTATAGGGTGATGAGGCCTTCTTCGGGTTCGATCGCCCACCCTAACGCAGCGCGGATCTCTGGGTTTTCACGCCACAGCTTGCCAAAACCGCGTTCCGGTTGAAAGAAGTCTTCTGGAGGTTGGATCGCCGGGTCAAATTCTGGCTCACCTTCTTCAAACGTGTCCGGATAGACCGTCCATGTCCCATTGCGGCGATCGGTCTCCAGCAACACCCAGATCTGATCGATCGGCTCTAACCAGAACATGCGACCGTTCTCGAAGCGCTGTTCCGCCACATAGACTTGACTGGTCGTGCGTGTGGGGAACGCGGACGGCGTATTCAACGCGGTGTCAGCGGGCGTTGAGGTTGCTGTTTCCACCGTCGCGGGTATGGTGGCACTCCCTGCGGGCGGGGTTGCGGTCACGACGATCACGACGGGCGTAGGGGTGCTAGTCGCAGTGATGATCACATATTCGGTGGGTGGGGGGCCATAACAGGCCGCTAAACTCACACTGATCAAGGTGATCATTCCCACAAATAAACCGCGTTTTAAGGACAAACGCATGGCGTAGCTCCTGATTAGACAGAGGCGGCCAACGCCGCAAACGATCATTCTATCAAAGCTTTAAAGATCCCTACAAGAGACGAATAGAGGGAATGATGAAAAGAGAGAGCATGGTAAAGTTGACGACACAAAAATGTCGCGCTTTTTAGAAATTTATTGGAGATAAGTCGGCATAGCTGTTTAATCGAACAGCAATTCGATGAACAAACCGGACGCTTCCCTGTGCGAGATCCCTAGGTGTATCACTTCCAAAATCCTGTCGAATTGAGTCGCTGTATCTATGTTAATCGGCAATAGAGTGTCCTGTGCAAGCTGAGTCAAAACGTTTCACACGAAGTCTTGCTCCTTTAGGTTGGATAATCTTGGACTAATTGGCCTCTGACAAGTCCAGTTAAGATTAGGTAAAATTACGGTATCACCGTAAACATAATCCCAAAGGTAAAGCGTTATGACCACTTTAGATCACTTCGGCGCACGCGGCACGCTCCACACCCCTAGCGGCGAAGTCGTAATTTACCGTTTGCAAAGTCTGATCGACGCGGGGGTGGGCGATGTGACCAAACTTCCCTTTACGATCAAGATTTTGTTGGAAAACGCACTCCGTAATTTAGACGAATTTCAAGTACATCAGCAAGACGTGATCAACCTCGCCAACTGGAATCCGGCGAATCGTTCAACTGAAGAAGTTCCGTTTAAACCCGCCCGTGTGATCTTACAAGACTTCACCGGAGTCCCCTGTCTAGTAGATCTGGCGGCCCTACGGTCAGCGATGAGCCGTGTCGGAGGGAATCCCAAGAAGATTAACCCCGTGATTCCGGTGGATCTGGTGATCGATCATTCGGTGCAAGTTGACTCGTTTGCCAATCCAGACGCACTCCGCATCAACGCAGAATACGAATTTGAGCGCAATCGTGAGCGCTATGAATTTATTCACTGGGGTCAACAGGCTTTCGAGAACTTCAAGGCCGTTCCGCCTGCCACTGGGATCGTACATCAGGTCAATTTGGAATATCTAGCCAAGATCGTCCAGATCTTCACCATCAACGGTGAACAGGTCGCCATGCCAGATAGTCTAGTCGGTACAGATAGCCATACCACCATGATCAACGGGTTGGGGGTATTAGGTTGGGGGGTCGGTGGGATTGAGGCCGAAGCCGCGATGTTAGGGCAACCGATCTACATGGTGATGCCAGAGGTGATCGGTTTTAAGTTAACCGGACAATTGCCCGAAGGCACCACCGCCACTGACTTGGTATTGGTCGTCACGGAAATGTTGCGTAAAAAAGGTGTGGTCGATAAGTTTGTCGAATTTTTTGGCGCGGGATGCGGCACGTTAAGCCTACCGGATCGTGCGACGATCGCCAATATGGCCCCAGAATACGGCGCAACCATGGGCTTTTTCCCCGTGGATGAAGAAACCCTAAGTTACATGCGTCGCACCGGCCGCGATGAAGCCTTGATCAGTGTGATCGAAGCCTATAGCAAAGAACAAGGACTCTTCCGCACAGATGAAACACCCGATCCGATGTTTACCGATATTGTGGAGTTGGATCTAGCGACGGTAAAAGCGAGTCTCGCTGGCCCGCAACGTCCCCAAGATCGGATCGTGTTAAATGAGGTCAAGTCTGCTTTCCAAAAAGCCTTACGCGCTCCTACCGCCGCTCGTGGTTATGAACTCTCCGACGAGGCCTTAGCAAAAACCGCGCAAGTGCAAGACAACGGCTACAGCGCCGAGATCGGTCATGGCGCGGTGGTGATCGCCTCGATCACCTCTTGCACCAACACCAGCAACCCGTCGGTGATGATCGGTGCGGGTTTATTGGCTAAAAAAGCTGTTGAGCGTGGTTTAACCCGTAAACCGTATGTCAAGACCAGTCTTGCGCCCGGTTCGCGGGTGGTGACAGAATACTACGAAAAGGCCCAATTACTCCCGTATCTAGAACAATTGGGATTCCACATCGTCGGTTATGGATGTACCACTTGCATCGGCAACAGCGGCCCCTTACCTGAACCTGTCGAAAATGCGGTAAAAGACGGCGATCTGGTGGCCGCCGCTGTGTTGAGTGGCAACCGTAACTTTACCGGCCGCGTACATCCGTCGGTCAAGGCGAATTTCCTCGCCTCTCCGCCGTTAGTGGTCGCTTATGCCTTGGCCGGCACGGTGGACATTGACTTTGACCATGAGCCGATCGGCTATGATCAAGGGGGGGCCCCGGTGATGCTGCGGGAGATCTGGCCCACGCAACAAGAGATCCTAAATACGATCCAACATGCGATCTCACCAGAACTCTATCAACGGCAATATGGCAACGTCTACACGGGCAATCCGACTTGGAACGCGATCAGCGGTAGTGAAGGTGATGTTTACGCTTGGGATGAAGCGAGTACCTACATCCAAGAGCCGCCGTTTTTTGTCGATATGCCGACCTATGCCCAGTCGATCCAACCGATCCAAGGGGCGCGGGTGTTAGCGCTATTCGGCGATTCCGTGACGACCGATCACATCTCACCCGCTGGAAATATCGCGGTGAACAGCCCCGCCGGCCAATATCTGCTCTCTAAAGGGGTGCAACGCAACGACTTTAACAGTTATGGCGCACGGCGCGGCAACGATCGGGTAATGACCCGCGGCACGTTTGCCAACATCCGCTTACGCAATCTGTTACTTCCCGGCACTGAAGGCGGGATCACCAAGTATCATCCAACGGGTGAAACCATGTCGATCTACGATGCGTCCATGGAATATCAAAAAGCGGGTACGCCGTTGGTGATCTTGGCGGGATACGATTACGGCATGGGTAGCAGTCGCGATTGGGCCGCTAAAGGCACGTTCTTACTCGGCGTGAAAGCGGTGATCGCGGCCAGCTTTGAGCGCATTCATCGGAGTAATCTGGTGATGATGGGTGTGTTACCGTTGCAATTCTCGCATCAAGTGACTTGGCAATCGTTGGGGTTGACGGGTGACGAGACCTATGAGATCGTCGGATTAGACGATCAACTCAAGCCCGGTCAACGGTTGACGGTGCGCGCCAACCAACCGAATGGTGAAGTGAAAGAATTTGAGGCGATCGTGCGCGTGGATACCCCTGTTGAAGTGGAATACTATCGCAATGGTGGCATCTTGCAGACCGTGTTACGCAACTTCATGAAACAATAACAGCACAGCATCTTACACCCATTAGGCTGCGATAGAGATCACACCCTGATGATTCTCCGTACATCTGTGAAAAGTCGTAACAAATGTTACGACTTTTCCGCTCATCTGTGCTATCATCAATTCAATACGACCGTGATCACCCTAAGGAGGATTGGATCAACATGCGCTTTCACCTTGTTTTTGCGGTTTCGGGTTGACCGACGTAATCTTACGATCCGCCTAACCACGTTGCCGCTGTCGCCGAAAAAAATTTTTCCTCAGTCGCTGCCGTCACCGCCGCTGAGACCCTCTGAGTTTAAAACGGACTCGATCCCGATAAGTCCTACAAGCATTTTGGTTGGAAGATCGTTATAATGGGATCGCATTTTTTAAGAGAACTGGACTAGGATCGTCATGCCTGTACACGCGATGATTGGTAGAAAACTTGGGGATTACACCATACAAGAAAGCCTCGGCCAAGGCGGGATGGCGCATGTGTACAAAGGCTTTGATCAAAATCTCGATCGCTATTCAGCGGTCAAAGTGATCGAACCGAACACAGTGTCGTATGAGGATGAAGCGGAATATCGGGAGCGGTTTCGCCGTGAAGCTCGGGCCATTGCGCGCTTAAATCACCCCAACATCGTCAGCGTGTATCAATTCGGCGAAACCCCCGACAATATGTACTATATGGCGATGCAATTTGTGGACGGGCGTGATCTCCGTCAGATCCTCAAAGATTATGCGCGCCGCGGTCAACGCATGGCTTACCAACAGATCCTTCAGATCGTGCGCGATATTGCGTCCGCCCTAGATTACGCGCATCAACAAGGGGTGATTCATCGCGATGTGAAACCTTCAAATATCATGGTCACAGCAGATCATCACGCCGTCTTGACCGATTTCGGACTCGCTTTGAGCGCTAATGAGGGGACATTAGGTAACACCTTCGGCAGCGTGCATTATATCGCACCCGAACAAGCGGTTTCCTCCGCGCAAGCCAGCCCCCAAAGCGATCTCTATTCGCTAGGGGTGGTATTATACGAGATGTTGACCGGGCGCGTCCCATTTGATGACAGCTCCGCGATGAGTGTGGCGCTCAAACACATTAGCGATCCCCCTCCGCCTCCGAGTCTGGTCAATCCCACGATCACCCTTCCGATCGAAGAAGTGGTGATCAAGATGTTAGACAAAGAACCGCGCCGACGGTTTCGCTCTGGAGCGGCCTTTATGCAGGCACTTGAAGCCGCCTTTATGAGTAGCGATCTGGACACTGAAGAATTAGGGCGGACGGCCGCGCTCCCCGTGGTAGACACCCATTCACCCACCTCACCTAGCCCTCATCGCACCGCTACACCGCGCTTCGGCACGATCAGCCCGATTGACCCCGATCCCATTGAGACCATCACCGACAACCGCTCCGTGGAAGTATTGCGCGAACAGTTGACTCCGACGGCAGTTGATCCGATCAGCACAGGTGAAAAAAGCCGCACCGCCCTCTTGATCGGCTTGATGAGTGTGGTCTTATTGATCGGCGCGGTGATCCTCTTGGCAATCACCTTAAATAATGGTATCACCACCTCCGAACCGACTGGCGTGATCATCGCGGCCCGCACCGACGATCCTACGCCTGAAATTGAAGCGACGCTAGAAGCGACGATCACCGAGGATCCCAATGCAGGACTCGCGCCGATCATCACCGACGATCCCACATTGACCTTGACGGCCACCGAGACTGAGACCGAAACGGAAACGGAGACCGCGACTCCGCTTCCGACAGAGACCAACACCCCAACGCGCACCGCGATCCCACCAACGGTCACACCTTCCGATACGGCCACACCGGCCATCACCGCGACTCCGGAATTGGTGGCCGCAGCGGGGGAAGCGCAATTGTTATTACGCTATGACGGAGACTCGGTGGTGGTATATAATCGCGATCCGTCTCGAAATATCAACATCGTCAACCTCAATTTTGTTGGACGCAACGCACAAGGTAATGAAGTGGTCTTCAACTCCGAAGATTGGGGGGTTACGACCTTACAAGACCGGGCGGCCTTACGTCCCCGTGATTGTTTTCAGGTCTGGTCAACGCGCTTCACTACCCTTCCAGCGAGTGTTTTTCCGGCCGATATCTGCCAGAGTCGGCAAGGCTTTTATGCCACGCGATCGGCATTTTGGGTGAATCCGAACCCGTCCGAACCGTTGTTATTTGAGGTGCGACGCGGCCGGCAAGTGTTGGGACAATGCCCGACTGTGGATCAAGACAGCACGCGGGAAATGCGCTGTGTGATCCGCTTAGATCAGTGAGCGGTGAAATGTTGCTCAATTATTAAGCTCACACCCGATCGCAACCTGCTAAAATGGCCTTTAACAGTTGGGACATGAGGTGGATTCGATGTGGAAGTTTGTAGCGGCTGGGATCGGGATCTTTGCGGTCGTATTGTTAGGTTTTAGTTTAATTGACGGGGGTGACGGGGAGGTGCGTGCCTCGGCCGTTTTTGTCACCTCACCGGATGAAGTCGCCCGATATGCGCGTGCGACTGAACCGAAACGATGGGAATTTCCGCGTGATCATGGCGCGCATCTCGCTTATCAGACCGAATGGTGGTATTTCACGGGCAATTTGACCACCGAACAAGGGCGACACTTTGGCTATCAGTTTACCGTGTTCCGGCGTGCGATCACCCCAGAAGCGGTTGAGTCGCCGTCGGAATGGCGCACCAATCAGATCTTTTTAGCGCATTTTACGCTGAGTGATATCGAGTCCGGCCGCTTTTACCATGATGAGCGCTACAGTCGAGGTGCGGCGGGTTTAGCGTTTGCTGTGCCGAATGAATTAGCGCCGGATGAAGCATTTCGGGTCGCTTTAGAAGATTGGACGGTGTTTGATCCGGTCGGGGATGGGCGACAATTTCGGATCACCGCGGCCAGTCCGAACGGCTTCGCGGTAGATCTCACCTTGACTCCACAAAAGCCCCCGGCGTTACAGGGGGATCGTGGTTTGAGTGCGAAAAGCAGTGAACCCGGCAACGCGAGTCACTACTATTCACTCACCCGAATTGCGACCGTTGGCACGATCCAAGCGGGCGATCAATCCCATGACGTATCCGGCCTCACTTGGATGGATCAAGAGTTCAGCACCAGCGCTTTAGGGGTCAACGCGCTTGGGTGGGATTGGTTCGGGTTGAAATTCGACGATGGGCGCGATCTGATGGTCGGGCAGATTCGTCTCGCCGATGGAGGGCGTGAACCCGCATTCGGTGGCCTCTTGGTGGGCGTTGATGGCAGCACTGAGTATCTCCCCGCGTCCAGTTTCACGATCACCGCGTTAGACACTTGGACGAGTCCGCATACAGGCGCGGTTTATCCGTCCGGTTGGCAGATCACCGTCACTCCGGCGGAGGGCGATCCGTTCACCTTTAGTGCGACTCCGATGATGCGCGATCAAGAACTTCACAGCGGGGATATTGCCTACTGGGAAGGCGCGGTGGTCTTAGCGGGGGATGTAACGGGCTATGGTTACGCTGAACTCACGGGTTATGTGCAGGCGATGACCGGACGATTTTAAGGATGACGGATGTCACCCGAAATTTCTACAGTTTGTAGGATAGATCATCGGTTATTTTAGACGTAAAATGAGGTCTGTAATTCGTCAATACACTCCTAAAGACGGATCACAATGGGCAGGGGCGCGGTCATCCGATGATCGCGCCCCATTTGATCGGGTGTCTTGCACTGTGAGCGATCGCCGATCATGATGCTGTCTGGTCGGATGCGATCACATCGATCACCCGTCCCACATGCGATATATACGGATGATCCGTTGGCATGGTGACCGGTTGATCATCCAAGATCGCGATCAAGGCGTTGAAAAATTCAAATTCATGAGTCATGTTGTGTTGTTGGGCAATCGCGCTATTTCGTACCAAATCATTCCGCCACACCCCTAACTTGTCCGATGCAAACGTTTTCACCGCGATTGTACTCTGTACCAGCTGATCAACCTGATCGGCGGGCAAAGTCTGAACTGGAGCGGCTTCGCCAGCACGTTCACGTTTGACCTGTTCCAACATCCGAAGATCGCTTTCCAGATCAGGATGCGA
>JALOOG010000182.1 GCA_025454525.1 Anaerolineae bacterium
GTGACGGCGTGTGCATGGAGTCTGGACGGTCGTTTCATCTTGTCTGCTTCGGATGACAAGACCTTACGGTTGTGGGAACGAGAGACGGGGGCGTTGATCCGCGTCTACGAGGGACATACCGATCAGGTGACGGCGTGTGCCTGGAGTCCGGACGGTCGTTTCCTCTTGTCCGCTTCAGGGAATATATTTTCAAGTAGTGATAATACCTTACGGTTGTGGGATCGGGACACGGGGGCGGTGATCCGCGTCTACGAGCGACATACGAGTTATGTGACGGCGTGTGCATGGAGTCCGGACGGGCGTTTTCTCTTGTCCGCTTCTTCCGACCAGACCTTACGGTTGTGGGAGCGAGACACGGGGGCGGTGATCCGCGTCTATGAGGGGCATACCGATTGGGTGAGGGCGTGTGCATGGAGTCCGGACGGTCGCTTTATCTTGTCCGCTTCGGGGGATCAAACGGCGCGAATCTGGGAGGCGGAGAGCGGACATTGTGTGGCGGTGTTCCATGCAATGAGCGGGCTAAGGGGTTGCGCTTGGTCGCATCAGGGGGATCAGATCGCGTTGCGGTTTCGGCGGGAAGCGTTGGGTTAAGCCCGCCGTTCCACTTTGTCCTGAATTGTAGGAGAAAACCAAGAGTTGCTTGAGGTGAGTTTCGAGTCATCTCAGAAAAATACCCCACCTATGGAGACACATCCCCTTGTCTTACGCGGGCCAATTCCATGGGTGAGGGCTAGGGTGGGGTTCGACGCAAGAAGCTTCCCTGATGTTACTTTGATACATATTTCCCATGCCCCACCTTGACAGAACCGTGCGATTTTCGGCATAATCAGACAGATAAAGGTGTTGATGGAGACAGTTCACGTCTTTTTGCATCCCTCAGAGAGCCAAGCGCCGTAGGCTGTGAGCGCGGGCGGGATTTTGCGGATGTGAAATTCACTCCAGAATTGAGATCATCGGATCTCTATCACTGACAGGGGAACGGGGACAGCGATCCCCCTAGTAGTCTGCTCCGCGTGATCTGGCGTTATCAAGATCCTATTGAGAGGGCAGCGCATGACAAGGCGTTGTCAATCAGGGTGGTACCGCGTGAGCGAGTGATACGCTCTCGTCCCTGCTGGCGATCGGCATGGGATGAGGGCGTTTTTTATTTGCGTAGGGGAAAGGATCACGGCATGTTAGACCAGTTAGAGACATTGCGCGAAGAAGCGTTAGCCGCGCTGCAAATGATCAGCGATAGTGCCAGTTTACAAGCTTGGGAAGGGCAATACATCGGGCGCAAAGGCGCGTTAACCCAACTCTTGCGCGGCATGGGGGGATTATCCCCCGAAGAACGGCCGATTTTTGGCAAGACGGCCAATGAAGTCAAACAGATCCTCACGGCCGCACACGATGAGCGCCAACAATTGATCCAAGATCGCGAACTCGCCCAAGACTTAGAACAAGGCGAGATCGACATCACCCTACCGGGACGCACGGCCCAAATCGGCGGTTTACACCCGTCTACGCAAGTGTTACGCCGCTTTTATCAGATCTGGGGCGATATGGGCTTTCAGGTGTATCGGACGCGGGATGTCGAAACCGATGATATGAACTTCACCATGTTAAATTTCCCGCCGCATCATCCAGCGCGAGATATGCAAGACACCTTTTACACCACTCAACCCGATGTGATCCTTCGCACCCACACATCCGCCGGTCAGATCCGCGCCATGTGGGAATATGGCGATCATGGCACAAAGCCGATCCGCGTGGTGTTGCCGGGCATGTGCTATCGCTTTGAGCAGATCACAGCGCGCAGTGAGGTGCAATTTCATCAAATCGAAGGGATCGCGATCGGGAAAAACATCCGCATGACGGATCTGAAAGGCACGATCACCGAATTTGCCAAGCGCATGTTTCATCCTAAGGCAGGGGTGCGCTTTCGTGCCTCGTATTTCCCATTCACCGAGCCGAGTATGGAAGTTGATGTGGAGTGCTGTGTGTGTGGCGGGAAGGGATGCAACCTCTGTAAGTATTCGGGTTGGTTAGAGATCGCGGGTTGTGGCATGATCCACCCGGTGGTCTTACAAAACGGCGGTTATGATCCGGCGGAATGGAGCGGTTTCGCCTTTGGCATGGGGCCGGAGCGCACCGCCATGCTCAAACACCGGATCACCGACATTCGTTACTTCTGGGCCAATGATCAACGCTTCTTAGGTCAATTCTAACATGGTGGGTGAGGTCGCTCGTTTATTCTTGCGGCTAGGTTTCACCGCGTTCGGTGGGCCCGCCGCGCATATCGCGATGTTTCGAGATGAGGTGGTCACGCGCAAAGGGTGGATCACCGATGAACAATTTTTAGATCTCTTGGGCGCAACCAATTTGATCCCAGGCCCCAACTCAACGGAAATGGCGATCCATATCGGTTATGTGCGGGCGGGCTGGCGCGGACTCTTGGCGGCTGGGATCTGCTTTATCCTGCCCGCCGCGCTGATCGTGTTGATCCTCGCGATGTTATATGTGGAATACGGCACGACTCCCGCGGCCGGCGCGATACTTTATGGGATCAAGCCCGTGATCATCGCGGTGATCCTACAGGCGATCTGGGGTTTGTTGGGCAAGGCGGTTAAAAATCGGGCCTTAGCGGGGATCGGGATCGCCGCTTTTGCGCTCTACTTGATCGGCGTAAACGAGATCCTCTTGATGTTCGGATTCGGTGCGCTGTATATGCTGTATGCCAACCGGAGTCGCTTGGGAATCGGCGGCGCGTGGATCGGATTGCCACTCACCTCATTGATGTTACAAAGCGCGGCGATCGCACCGGTGCCAGTGTCCTTAGGCACGCTGTTTTTCACCTTCTTAAAGATCGGATCGGTGTTATACGGAAGTGGCTATGTGTTATTGGCGTTTTTGCAAACCGATTTTGTCGATACCTTAGGGTGGTTGACCCAGCAACAATTGTTAGATGCGGTCGCGATCGGTCAATTCACCCCCGGGCCGGTGTTCACCACCGCCACGTTTATCGGGTACGTGATCGCGGGTGTCCCCGGTGCGATTTTGGCCACGATCGGGATCTTTTTGCCGTCGTTTGTGTTTGTCCTGATCAGCAGTCCGCTGATCCCACAAATGCGGAAAAACAGTTGGCTCGGCATGTTGTTAGACGGGGTGAATGTGGCCGCGTTGGGTTTAATGGCCGCGGTCACGGTGCAGTTAGCGCAAGCCGCCTTGATCGATCCGATCACGATCGCGATCGCGATCCTCACCGCGATCGCCTTGATCCGGTTTAAGGTCAATTCGACGTGGTTGATTGTGGCCGGCGCGTTTGTAGGGCTTCTCTATCTAGGTTTAAGTCAAGGATTTTAAACGATGCAAATACCGCTCTCATGGTTAAAAGAGTTTGTCGAGATCGATGTTCCGGTGGAATTATTGGCGGAGATGCTCACCAAGGCCGGCCTTGAAGTCAGTCATTTACACTATATCGGTTTACCACAAACCAAAGTGGAAGGCGTGCGTTATCCCCAATCCGATCATCTGGTCTGGGATCGGGAGCGCTTGCTATTGGGCGCGATTCGCGAAGTGAAACCGCACCCCAACGCGGATCGGTTGGTGTTGGCCATGGTCGATTACGGCGGTGCGGAATTAGAACAATGTGTTACCGGTGCGCCCAACCTATTTGAGTTCAAGGGACTCGGTGTGTTACCGCACCCCCTATGGACGGCGTTCGCGGCCGAAGGCGCAGAAGTCTGGGATGGCCACAGCGACACGCCCAAACGTATGACGCTGAAAGGCAAAGAATTACGCGGGATCTACAACAAAAGTATGGTCTGTTCGGACAAAGAACTCGGAATCGCCGAAGACCATGACGGGGTGATCCTGCTCCGAGAGCAACCCCGCACCGCGCATGGTCAACCCCACGCGCCCGGCACACCATTAGCCGATGTCTTGGGGGATGTGGTGTTGACGGTAGAACTCACCCCGAATCTAGCGCGGGCCTGGAGTGTCTTAGGGGTCGCCCGCGAGATCGCCGCGCTGTTGGACAAGGACTTGCGCCAACCGTCGCATCAGGTGATCATGGACGGCGCGCCGATCAACGGCCAAGTGTTTTGTGAGATCCGCCAACCAGCCTTAAACCCACGCTTCACCCTGATGTTATTACGCGATGCCACGATCCAACCTTCACCGGAGTGGATGCAATGGCGTTTGAAGTTATGCGGTCAACGGCCGATCAACAACATTGTGGATGTGACCAATTACATCACCTTTGAGATCGGGCAACCGTTGCACGCTTTCGATTACGATCAATTGGTCGCCCGGGTCGGCGGACAAGCCCCCACGATCATCACCCGTCTACCTGAAGCGGGCGAAACCTTAGAAACCTTGGATCAAGTCAACCGTGAATTACAGGGTGAAAACATCTTGGTATGCGATACCGCGGGGGTATTGAGCCTCGGTGGGATCATCGGCGGCGCGGAAACCGAGATCAGCGCTACCACGCGCAATGTATTGTTAGAGGCGGCCAATTGGCACTTTATCAACATCCGTCGCACGATGCAACAGCATAAAGTGTTCACCGATGCAGGCGTGCGTTTTAGCCGCGGTGTGCATCCGTCACAGGCGATCTTAGGGGTGCAACGAGGCATGGAGCTAATGCGTCAAACGGCCGGCGGACAAGTGGCCAAGGGGGTATTAGACCTCTATCCGCAACCGCTCCCTATGGTGCAATTGGATCTCCCGATCCGTGAGATCGAACGGATCACCGGAATCGCCATGGAAGCGACCACGGCCGCCGATTACTTGAGTCGCTTGGGGTTTGATGTGACGATCGAAGGGCCGGTCTTGCATGTCACCGTTCCAGATCATCGCATGGACATCGGCACGGGGGTGATCGGACAAGCGGACTTGATCGAAGAGATCATGCGCGTAATGGGTTACGATGCGATCCCGACCACCTTATTAGACGATCTGTTACCGGAACAACGCAACAATGACGCATTGCAATGGGAAGAGATCACACGCGATCTCTTGGTGGGCTTAGGCTTGCGCGAAAACATCAGCTATCGTTTTACCACCCCCGATCGCGAACAGGCGTTGATCGCACCGAACGGGCGCGACCTGAATGCCCACATGGATTATGTACAGATCGCGAATCCGATCTCACCAGAAAAATCGGTTTTGCGTAAGACGTTGTTAGCGGGGTTGTTGGATAATGTGCGTGCCAACTTGCGTTATCAGAGCTTGCAACGGGTGTTTGAGATCGGCAGCGTCTATTTTGCCCGTCCCGATCAAGAACTGCCCGATGAGCCGCGCCGACTCGCGATCGTCTTTGCCGGGGCGCGTCAAGCGACCAATTGGTCAATCAAGACCAGTGAAGACGTTGATTTTTATGACCTGAAAGGCGTGATCGAAGGCGTATTACGCGGGCTTCATATCCCTAAATTCAGCTTTACCCGTGCCAGACATCCCAGCTTGCATCCGGGGCGATCGGCCGCCTTGTTAATCGGCGATCTCAATGTGGGGGCGTTCGGAGAACTGCATCCGGTGATCGCACGCCGCTTTGATCTCGCCGATGTGCCGGTGATGATCGCTGAATTTGACCTTGATCTGATCTTGGGCGCGGTGAACGGCTTGCATCACATCCAACCCTTGCCGATCACCCCGGCGATCTTGGAGGACATTGCGTTGATCGTAAAAGAAGAGGTCAACGCGGCGGATTTAGAGCGCTTGATCTGGCAGACAGGTGGGCCATTGCTTAAAGACGTGCGCTTGTTTGATGTGTATCGTGGGCCGCAATTGGGTGAAGGACAAAAGAGCCTCGCGTTTAGCTTGACCTATCAGACCGATGAAAAGACGCTCAACGATGCGGAGGTAGCCGCGATCCGTAAGAAGGTGGTCAAAGCGGCCGAAAAACAATTCGGCGCGGTCTTGCGTTCGATCTAACAAAAAATCAAGGTGAATCGATCGATTGATGCGCCCTGATTTAAACCCTAATAAGAAGTCGCTCTCGGAGCGACTTTTTGATTTCAGTACCCTCAAACCGGCCATCGTGGTGAAATCACATCTCAGCAACCTCAGAAAAACACCCCCACCAATGGAGACCGAACATCCCGTCCCAAGCACGCCAGTTCCCTCCCCATGTATGGGTGAGGGCTAGGGTGGGGTTGGACGCAAAAAACGTTTCTGTATCTACTTCCATGAGTGCGCTTAGTATGCTTTTTCTTGTTTGTCCGTTTGTCTGTTTATTTCAATACCCTCAAACGGGTCATAGTGAATGAAACCGTAAATATCGACCAGTGGATGCAACGTCGCATTGTTTCAGTACCCTCAAACGGGTCATAGTGAATGAAACAATGGATCAACAATCTAGCAAAGTCCCTAAAGGAGTTTCAGTACCCTCAAACGGGTCATAGTGAATGAAACCGATTTTAACAAGATGTACCAACACGTTGAAAAAGAGTTTCAGTACCCTCAAACGGGTCATAGTGAATGAAACACTGGCGACGTTTAGGATTTAAGGACCGAAAGTCCAAGTTTCAGTACCCTCAAACGGGTCATAGTGAATGAAACCAGTTCAAGCATTATGTGAATTCGGAAGGTATTTTGTTTCAGTACCCTCAAACGGGTCATAGTGAATGAAACCTACGTCCGAAGGGACAACCTGCTACGAGCCGTCATGTTTCAGTACCCTCAAACGGGTCATAGTGAATGAAACCGATCGCAAGATGATGCACCAAAGCTCTGAGAAGGGTTTCAGTACCCTCAAACGGGTCATAGTGAATGAAACCTGGAAGCAGCAGATTGAAGCTGTATTCTATCAATCGTTTCAGTACCCTCAAACGGGTCATAGTGAATGAAACAGATCAAAACTAACAAGATTGGTGAGGGATTGCAGAGGTTTCAGTACCCTCAAACGGGTCATAGTGAATGAAACAATATACAGGCGATTTTCTGGAGCAGGAGTTGCAGTTTCAGTACCCTCAAACGGGTCATAGTGAATGAAACAGAACTTCGCAGGTGTACACGTTGCGAACACCTTGTTTCAGTACCCTCAAACGGGTCATAGTGAATGAAACCTCAACGCGATCGATTCGCATTTCAACTAATGAAGTTTCAGTACCCTCAAACGGGTCATAGTGAATGAAACCCGAAGCCGCCGCCGCCGAAGCCGCCAAGTTAGCAGTTTCAGTACCCTCAAACGGGTCATAGTGAATGAAACTTCGTAACGATTCTTTATATTTGAACCTTTTTAATGGTTTCAGTACCCTCAAACGGGTCATAGTGAATGAAACTGGATCGCTTCGTCAAAGCACTTCCAAAACCCGATGGTTTCAGTACCCTCAAACGGGTCATAGTGAATGAAACCGTACTTTCGTATCGGCTTCGTGGGATCGTACTTTAGTTTCAGTACCCTCAAACGGGTCATAGTGAATGAAACCTCGGATGTTGTGGTTCGTGTTTATGAGGGACATAGTTTCAGTACCCTCAAACGGGTCATAGTGAATGAAACGTAGATGGAAACTACATTCAGATGATGGCGCTGAAGTTTCAGTACCCTCAAACGGGTCATAGTGAATGAAACTGTATGATTTTAAAAAGTAACTCTAACGCATCCCATGTTTCAGTACCCTCAAACGGGTCATAGTGAATGAAACATTTGAAAAGTCCAAAAAGGGCTATATATTCAACGGTTTCAGTACCCTCAAACGGGTCATAGTGAATGAAACC
>JALOOG010000183.1 GCA_025454525.1 Anaerolineae bacterium
TTGAGCGTAGTCGCTTCGCCGCCGCGATCCCCCACCGCCCGAAAGGACGGTAACGCCTGTTCAAAATAGGTCAACGCCCGCGCTTTGTCCCCTAAAGCGGAATACACCGCACCTATGTTGGTGAGCGTGGCCGCTTCACCGCCGCGATCCCCCACCGCCCGAAAGGACGGTAACGCCTGTTCATAATAGGTCAACGCCCGCGCTTTGTCCCCTAAAGCGGAGTACACCGCACCGATGTTGGTGAGCGTAGTCGCTTCACCCTCTTGATCGCCCAGTTCCCGATAGATCTTCAACGCCTGCTCATAGTAATCTAACGCTTGCGCTTTCACCCCCAAACCGTCCGCGATCAGGCCTAGTTGGGCCAAAAACAAACCTTCACGCTTGCGATCTCCTAAACCCCGCGCCGCCTTCAAGCCCAACTCTACCCATGATCCCCGCCGCTCTTCCGGCCGGCGATGGACATAACCGTAAGTATTCAAGGCAAACTGGAGCGCCCGTCGCATCACCGCTTCATCGGGATTCTTAGCGGGATACGTTTGCACCAGACGATCGCCCACTTCACGCACATGCGGGAGATACGGGGATAACTGGCCCCAGTTTTCCGGCGGAAGTTTACGGAATTGATCTGCAAATGCAGTCATCATCGCGGTGTAGCGATCAAAGGCGGCGGCGCGCTCTCCGTTCGCTTCTAACAAACCTAAGGCATAGCGCCGTAACAGCGGATGTTGTCCGTACCACGCCGTCTCATCGGTCGATAAGGCCCGATCGCGGTGGATCAAGGCGCGTCCCTGTAAAGCGCGGTGATGATCGGCTAACACAATCGAGTCGTCGATCTCCCATAACCCGCCCGTAAATGTCCGATCCCACGCGCTCTCCGGGGCCAAGATCCCCAACCAACGGAACGCCCGTTGTTGATCGGCGGTGAGATGGGTATAACTCCGCTCAAACACGACCGAGAGGTTACGTGGCGCGTTCGGATGATAAGCCGCGAAGGGGCTACCGTCCTTCATGCCAAGCCGATAAGCGGTCAAGATGCCTTTGAGGTCATCCTTATCAGCGGCCGCGTTGAGACTCGCCGAGGCGATCTCTAAGGCAAGCGGATGTCCGCCGATCACCTCGATCAAGATGTCGATAAAATCGGGGCCGATCAACAGGGAGTCGGCGGTGAGCGTCGTGACCAATTTTTTCGCGTCATCGTCGGGTAATTCGTCCAAGGGGATCAATTTGCCGTTCAGATCGCGGGCGATCTGTTCATTGCGCGTGGTGATCAAGATCTTTGATCCTTGGGGTGCGGCCCGCTGTAAGATCGTCACCGCGTCCAGACATTCGCGATTGTCCCACAGGTCATCCAAGACCACCAACACGCGCCCTTTGCAAGCCAATTCCTGAAACGCGATCGTCAATTGCCCGCGCACCTGATCGGCGATCTGTTCTAAGGGCCAGTCGGCCGGAAGTTTTTTGTCGGTCACGGCGTAGCTATACCAATTGTCCAAGATCGCCCGCGTATTCGGGGAGGGGGTGACATCCGCCCATAACACCGCGCCGAAGCGATCGCGTTTTTGCGCGCACAGGGCCTTCGCGAGGCTGGTTTTGCCGACTCCGCCCATGCCTTGCACCGCGGTGATCGCCACGACCTGATCGCTATCGAGTCGATCGGTAAGTGCCTGAATTTCATTACCGCGGCCGGTGAAATGTTCGGGTGGGAGCGGTGCGCTAGGGCAATGGGGTTTTCCAGTGTTATTGGCAAGGTGATTGATCACTTGGGTAATATCGCCTGTGGTGATCGTGCTACCGGATCCCGCTGTGGTGCTAATCCCGCTGTTATGAGAGGAGTCGCTCATCTGAATTGCGCCTTATGTTTGATCGATGTGCTTCAATTATCGGATCAAAGGCTTAACTTGGCAACTGTTCCGTGCCATGCGAATCACCGTCAAGCCAACCGCGTTAGGGTTGCACCGACCGATTTCTAACCGATTCGTTGAGATCAAGTCTTGGTTTTTTTGATTATAATGAGTTAAGCTTCTGACAGAGTAGAGAGCAATTCGTAGGGATGACGTTATGCTAATACCACGCATCATCACGGTAGACCCCACATGGACGATTGCGCGTATTGTTCGCACCGCGATCGATCTCATGGATCGGCCCATCATTCAGGTCGATGTTCCGGGCAGCGCCCAAGTTCTGCAAGAGTTAAAACAGGGATGCACCCTGATCATCACCAACTTTGAAATTGACGACGATATGAAGGGGTTTGAATTGGCGATGCGAGTCAAACGCGAGTCGCCGGATACGGCCGTGATCGTTATGGGCGATGACGGCGATCCAGGCGAGTTTGATCCCGAAACCGCGGCCGAATCCCCATATGTCTACCTGAGTCGTCCGTTGGACGTTCAGAAGTTTTTGCGCGTGTTGAGCGCGGGCCTAGAAGGCCGTAATCTGCATGAGGCGTATAGTCCCCAAGCGCTCCCCGCTCCGGTGATCAATGATGAGATGGGCCCCGTGCCGGGTTTGGATCTTGACGGCGCGCAAGACATCATCGACAGTCTGTTATCGGATCTGGGTGCGATGGCGATTATCCTCTCCACACGGACGGGCGAAGTCCTGTTAGAGCGCGGCGCGGTGGGGTATCTCAACCGTGAACAATTGACCGCCGCCTTATTGCCCGCCGTGTTGACCGGAATCGATGTCAAAGAAATTGTCGGCGGGCAGATGTCCAGCGTACAGTTTTATGACGGCGAAGAATTTGACGTGTTCTTGTTGACGGTGGGCTTACATCATTTCCTCTGTGTGATCTTTGACGGTGAAATGGGCGCGAAACAATTCGGCGCAGTGAATCGTTTCGGACGGCGGGCCGTGTTAGATCTGATCGCCAAGATCGGTGCGAATGCCTTCTTTGTCCAACCGAAGGTCAAGAGTGAAGAAGAACCCCGCATCCGCCGCAAACCAAGTAAACCCCGTGAAGAAGAAGAGGAGATCATCCTCGCGAAAGCGGAATTAAACCTCACCCCAGTGGAACCAGAACCCCAAGCCTTGCATCTTGAACCGATCGCGGATCTCAACCTTGATGATATTTTTGGGAAAACCGTAGACGATACCAACATGGAAGACCTGTTTAGCTTGGATGAGATCGAACGCCTCGCCAGTAGCGCCTTGCAACAAAACATGAAGGGCAAATTGGATCAAGATCGCGCCCGTGAGATCGGGTTGTTATCGGATTAAGGCCAAGCGGCCAAGCGGCCAAGCGGTGCGGCAGGGTCTCTAAACGTGATCGCAAAGCCAATAACTCCGATCGTGTGCGAATCCCGCGCATGATCACGACAAATTCATGTAGATCGGGACTCGCGGCGCGGATCGCACGCACCGCGGGCCCGATCGGATCAGATCCGGCCGCACCAGGCGCACCTCCCCCTTGATAATCGCCATAAAAAGCAAAATAGGCTTGATTCAACCGCCGGATCGGGTAGCCATAGCGATAAAACATCGCCCGCCGTCGCTCTAGATACACTTCAGCCGCGTGGATCTGACCATTGGCCAACAAACGATCGGCGATCACCCGTGTTTCTCGCATCTCCGCAAAATAATCAAAATCGGAGGCGCTCACCCTAAGGTAGGGTGTGGCAGCATACTCTGGGTAATAGCGAGCCAACACCAAGCCGACGACCTCTTTCCCGAATAGATCCGCCGTCGTTTCGTTGATCGGGTGCGTCTCGCTGCCAAAATCGAGATATTGCCCCAACGGGAAAAAATAGAGGTAATGATGTAACCATTCATGGGCGAACACCTCGATCACCCACGGAAGATAACTCGACTCCATGATCATCGCCGGATACAGCGCCATACCGCCGATCGGGATCACCAAAGCCGATACCCCTTGACGGGTTTCGATCGATCGCTCTAAGGTCGCCGCTTGATCGATCGTCAACGGCGTTAAACCGAGTCGCAATTCAGAGCGGATCGTCTCACGCGGGGAGATCACCAAGATATTCGGCGGAATCGTAAAACGCATCGCCATGGGGGGGAACAGTTGTCCGCCCGTGCCGAATCCGAGATCGATCAAGACCGTCGATACTTGGCCTTCTAAGATCGCTTCGACTTGATCTTGCCGTAATGCGAGATCATCTCGCAATTGATCGCGTTGCATTTGTAGATCGGCGGTCGCCACTTCGGGATCGCTGATCGCCGGATCGCTAAATTGTTCGGCGATCGTCTGCTCCAAGGTCTGCACGGTTTGTAAGTCGACAAAATAGGCCCGCACCTGATCGGAGCGGGTGGTTTCATCCATGTACGCATGGACTCCCCAAAGCTGTTGACCGAGTTTCGCGCCGATCGCGCCAAGCTCCCACCGGAGATAATCAAACGAATAGGGTTCGATCAAGCGGCTAAATTGTTGCCATTCCGACGCGATCGGCACACTGGATCGCTGCATCCCGAACAGCATCCCGATCCATAATATGGCCCAAGCGGTCAAGCGGAGGAGAGCGCGAATCCCGCGCTCTACGATCACGATCCAGCGAAAAATCTTCACCGCTATTCGTCGAACAATTCGCCCACGCTGCGGCCTTCATGGGCGCGGCGGATCACTTCGGCTAACATCGGCCCAACTGATAACACCGTCATATTGGGTAAAAGACGTTCTTTGGGCTGATAGATCGTGTTGGTCATGATGATCTCGGTGAGATCCAAGCTTGCCAACCGATCAAAGGCCTTTTGATTGAGGAACCCATGCGAAAAGGCCAAGTAAATGTCTTTTGCACCGTTTTCACGCAAGACTCGCACCGCATTCGCCACACTGCCCGCCGTGTTGACCTCATCATCCACCAACAACACATTTTGACCTTCCACACTCCCGATGATCGAGAGCGCTTCTGGACGCTCGGCATTATCAACGCGGCGTTTTTCCACCAAAGCGACGGGAACATTGAGCTTTTCGCCCCAGTTGCGGGCTTGCTTAGCGAATCCTAGATCGGTTGAGACGACGGTCAGATCCGGGATGTTTTTCTCTTTCACATAATCCGTTAGCAGCAAAAGTGCGCTCAACGCATCGCCGGGGATGTTAAAGAAACCCTGAATTTGACCAGCGTGCAGATCGACCGTGATATACCGATCCGCGCCGGCCGCTTCGATCATGTTGGCGATCAAACGTGCAGTGATCGGGACACGCGGTTGATCTTTTTTGTCCGATCGCCCATACGATAGGTAGGGGATCACCACATTGATCCGCCAAGCCGAATCGCGTTTGAGCGCATCGATCATGATCAACATCTCCATGATGTTGTCATGCACAGGCGATCCCATGGTCTGCACCAGATAAACATCTTGACCGCGCACACTTTCTTTAAGTTGGATGAAGATGTTTTCGTTGGAGAAGGTGGTGCGCTCATACGCGCCGGGTTTGATCCCTAAATAGTTGCCAATTTCACCGACAAGATGTTTTGCCGCTGAACCGCAGAATAGGCGAATATGCCCAAAATGGTTAGACGAAAAATCATGGCGTGGTTCATCGGGTGATGTCAGCCGCAATTTCGTGCCGGGGACTTTCATAAATCAGTTGCCTCAAGAAATCAGGTGAGCGGATAGACAGACTCTTTCTATTATAGCGCTTGCCACCATCGGATGCGATGACCGGAATCAGCCGATTTCCACATTGAACTCGATCTCATGAGCGGGTATTTGAGGGTAGCCTCAACAGCTACCCTCGTTAATTACGCCTCAAACGCCTCTTGAATGATCGCGATCATCAATTGATCACGTTCTGATGCGGTATTGATCGCGGTGGCGACCGCACTTTGTGACGCTTGACGCATCTGCTCTAACATGGCGCTATAGGCCGTCAAACCCCGCCCGGCGCTTTGATGTTCCGGCACAGTGACTCCGATCGTTTGCATCAGTGTTTCATCCACATACAACGGCGCATCGGTTTGTACCGCTAACATCAACGCATCGCTGGGCCGAGCATCAAAACGTTGATGTTGTTCCCCTTGACGGATGGCTACCGTCGCATAAAACACCTCATCATGTAAAGCGCTGATCTCTACACGTTCTAAGTGGCCTCCCGTCGCCTCTAACAAACGCAACATAAACACTGAAGTCATCGGGCGGGTCATCACCGAGATCTTGAGTAACCCTTGTGCGATCATCAGCCCTTCCACCTCACCGACCCAGATCGCCAAAGCCCGCCGCGTTTCCGCGTGATAGAGGATCAACACGCAATGGGTGAAGGTGTGTCCGGTCTGATTGGTACTGGTTCTACGAATCACGTCTACGATCTGAACAGGAATCATCGTCTTTGCTCCTTGAGTTAAGCGGTCATCCGACACCCGTAAATCGAGCTGCAACTGTTGGCGTGCTTTGTGTAAGCGCCCTTTGAAGGCCGATATCTTGATCCCTAAAGTGGCGGAGGCCTCTCGCACGCTTAACCCCTCATAGTAGAACAAGTAGATCGCGGCGCGATTAACCGGAGACAAGCGAGCCACTGCTTGTAAAACATGCGTCTGCAATTCGACGCGCTCTAGATGATCCTCCGGCGATAGCTCCCAATCAGAGGTGGACATCGTGCGTCCACCGTCATGATCACGTTCATGGTGTTGGGCGCGGAAATAGTTCCGGCACACGTTGAGTGTGATCCCATAGAGCCAACTCTTGAAACTGGCTGGGTTTTGCAATTGACCCAACGAAAGATAGGCCTGTAACAAGCTCTCTTGTGCTAGATCTTGCGCGAGATCCAACAATCCCACCCGTTGATAAGCCACTTGGATCGCTAAGGCGTGATAGCGCTCACATAACACATCAAAAGCGCGTTTGTCCCCGTTTTGTGCTAAGCGCACCCATTCTGCATCGCTAAACTGTTCCATCGGTTTACAAAGTGTCGTTTTGCAGATCTAGTGGTGATTCTGCTCAACAAGGTTACTTTTGGGTGGACGCAACGCGATCAAGACCCCGATCGCGATCAATGCCCCACCGATCCACAAGGGCGCGGTCATGCCTTGCCCCAAGATCAACGCGCTTAAGATTACCCCGACCAACGGTTGCGCGAAGAAAAAGAGCGAGGCCACCGACGCATCGACCAACGCGAACGCCCGATTCCATAACCACATCGCAGCCGCTGTGGAGATCACCCCTAAATACAATACCCCGATCACCGTCCCGCTATCGATCACGCCGATCGGCTTGGTCTGGAGTTCAATCAACGCGGACGGGATCACAAGGATCAAGCCGCCGATGAACAGGTAAAACGTCACGATC
>JALOOG010000055.1 GCA_025454525.1 Anaerolineae bacterium
GCAAAAGTGGACAAATGTTACGACTTTTTCGCTCATCTGTGCTAGGATCACCCGTAGACGACGATCAGCATCAGGAGCATCAGCTATGACCTACGCTCACCCACACACTTCAAAATTTTTTAGTCCCACCTTCCAATCTTACAATCAAGCTAAACACGCCGCCGAAAAAAATTTTTTTCCTGCCGCCGCTGCATTAGTAGTATGATCATAACACGTTGGATTTTCCCTTTTACATGACGTGCCACGCGGATCTCGCTAAAATAGCATCATCTGAATAGAGTTTTTTAGGGAGCGATTTTTATGGGCAAGTTAGACGGCAAGGTCGCAGTGATCACAGGCGGCGCAAGTGGGATCGGGGAAGGCGCGGTGCGTTTATTTGTGCAAGAAGGCGCACGCGTGATCTTCGGCGATCTGCAAGCGGACAAAGGGGCGCGATTATCGGCGGAATTAGACGACAATGCGACCTTTCTCCGCGCTGATGTGACCCAAGCGGAACAAGTGAAGGCACTCATAGACCTTGCAGTGCAAAAATACGGGCGTTTAGATTGCATCTTTAACAATGCGGGTGTGCCAGGGCCGGTCAGTGGTCTACTCGATAACGAAGTCAGCGACTTTGATCATACCGTGGCCGTGATGTTACGCGGGGTGTTTTTGGGCATGAAATACGCCGCGCAAGTCATGGTTGAACAACGCTCCGGCAGCATCATCAATACGGCCAGTGTGGCCGGTATCGAAGCGGGCCACGCCGGACATATCTACACGGGCGTAAAACATGGCGTGATCGGTTTAACCCGTTCAGTGGCCCTAGAATTAGGCGAACACAATGTGCGTGTCAACGCCATTTGCCCCGGTGGGATCGCGACTCCGATCTTTGCGCGCGGGTTCGGCATGGAGATCGCGGCGGCTGATGCAACTGTCGATAAGGTGAAACAAATCCTACAAACTGTGCAAGCGATCCCCCGCGCCGGAATGCCGGAGGACATCGCGAAGGCCGCGGTCTGGTTAGCCAGTGACGACTCGACTTTTGTGAATGGTCATGCGTTGGTGGTAGACGGCGGCCTCACGGCGGGTAACGGCCGCTGGTCAAAGATGCAAGAACTCGGAATGCAATTGCTGATGAACTTCAGCAGTTAGCATTCATCGGCGCTTCATGTCACGCTTAATCAATCGGATTACGGTGATCATCAGAGAATGTGAAGGAGATCCCCCGATGCAAGGATTAGGCCTCACAGTGGGACTCGGCGCGTTATTCGGCGCGCTGTTTGGGCGGGCGTTTGGCAATTGGCTACTCGGTGCGGCTTTCGGCGCGGGAGTCAGCCTTGGCATTCGCATCACCATTCGGGAAAACACCGAAACGCTCTAGGTGAAAACGGGCGCAGCGTTAACCTGCGCCCCTGTACCTTAATTCACCCAGCGCGGGTTAAAACCATCCAACACGACCCGCCGTAGCGCTCCGGTTTCCATCTGATACACCCAGATCTCCGGGGTGGTGTCCGCAGTGGTGCCTTGCACCAAGAAGCGATGAATCGCTAACCATTCTCCGGTCTGATCCCACCCCGGTGAACTGTGTTGATAATTGGGATCAAAGATCAGCGGAGTCGCTTGTTGCGTGTTCACATCCACCATGTAGAGTTGATAACCGCGTGTATAGCGTTCGCCCATATATTGTCGGGTGATCACCACACGCGCTCCGTCCGGATGCCATGCCACATTGAGGTCTTCG
Organism: Anaerolineae bacterium; assembly: GCA_025454525.1. Taxonomy (GTDB): domain Bacteria; phylum Chloroflexota; class Anaerolineae; order Aggregatilineales; family Phototrophicaceae; genus JALOOG01. The sequence continues at coordinate 1,724 of JALOOG010000055.1, forward strand.
ACATCATCCGCGTCTTCCGGCGTGAGTGATCCAAAATCACCCGTTTCAAGGTTAGCAAGGCGTAATACCGCATGGGGCAACGTCCCCATTACCAATTCCGGGAAGGCGATCCACGTCCCATCGGGGGATAACGCGCCCACCGTACCATTTCCGGCGGGGATTGCTTGCACACGGCGCAATTCATCGGTTTGATCAAAATTATAGATCAAGATGCTTTGGGTAGCGGAGTCATAGAGCGCCAGTCGCCCACCATCCCCTGACCATTGCGGCTGTGATCCCAACACTTGCGACTCCTGAAACAGCGGAAATGTGGTGGGCGGATCCACGGCCAGATCCATCAACCAGATCCGCGGGGGACTGGGTGGGACTCCTAACGCGCTATTGAGTTCACTTCGCTGATAGGCGATCACCTTACCATCGGCCCGCCATGCCGGAGTCGTGCAGTACGCATCCGACCCGGTGCAATCGGTCAGTTGACGGCGATTCCCAGATTGCAGATCTAACAAGAAGATCTCCGGGATCCCGTTATCCATGATCTCCGCATAGGCTAACCATCGCCCATCGGCGCTGACTCCGAAGTCGTAGACGTTGTTCTCCGAAAAGGTCACTTGTTGCGGGGTCGCATTGTCCACGGTGGGATCGACGATCCAGACATTTTGCGGCCCACGCACCGGCCCCAGATAAGCGATCCGCGGCCCCGGATCACGCCGTTGCGCGATCAAAAAGGTGACACCGATCAAAGCGATCAAGATCAAAATCACGCCACCCGCGATCAGCTCAAAACGTGAAAATCGGCTCATGAGTCGGCTCACGGATAGAGATACGGGTGATCAGGTTGTTCGATCTGGGCGACGGTTTGCGCCTGTAAGATCGGGGTTTTCTCGGTGCGGAACAGACCCGCCTCAAAATCCCCGCGGATCTCCACCCAACCGCCTTCAGGTAGTGTGGTTTGATCCGCCCAATACACTGGCAACCCGATCGGGAGCGCATCCGCGACGCAACAGCTCACCGTGAAGCGTGCCACGATGAAATGATTCTCTGGGAAGTCCGGTTCACGATAGACAAAGCCGATCACATTAGCGGGTTGTCCGTCAAAGCTGGCCGGCAGATCGGTTTGAGCGAACACCCGCAACCAATCTAACACGTTGCGTTGTAACGGGTCTTTGGCCACAATCGCGGCCGCTCCCACATTGACTCCGGTTAGATTGATACTCCCGTTGATCGCATCTACGCCCAACGGACGCGAAGGAATCAACGTCCCTAACAGCAAGGGGAAAGCCACGATCGCGATCACGCCCCAACCGACGGGCTGATGTTCTGGAACACGGTGATAATGGCGCAACTGGAGATAGGTCGCTGCGCCCAACAAGACAAACAAGATCGCGGCCACATACGATAACCAAGCGAAACGCTCATTCACATAGTTGGTTAAGTTACCGCTCGAAATGTTATAGGTGAAATAGGCAGCTAAGCCAAACTGCACGATCAGCTTTGCCCATTGTTGTAACTCCACTTTCGGGGGAGCTTGTTCTAAAGTTGTTTCCATTGATCCCAATACCTCTTTAATATTGCATCAACAGGTTGATCCAAACACCGATCAACAGCGTCATCAGGAACGGCAACACGATCAAAAATAACACGGTGCGACGTTTAAACACACCTGCAAACATGATCGTACTCTTGACATCGATCATCGGCCCAAATGTCAAAAATGAGAGGATCGATCCGGTGGTAAAGGTGTTCACAAATGACAACGCCAGAAACGAGTCTACCGTGGAACACACGCTTAACACAAACGCCAGCACTTGCATCACGATCACCGAGACAAATACACCTGAACCCACCGTTAACAATTGCTCTTGCGAAACGAGGGTCTGCATCAGCGCGGCTAACAACGTGCCGATCACCAGATAACGTCCCATGTCAAAAAATTCATTACTCCCAACGCTTAACGCCCGAATAAAACGCGACCCTCGCACCGGAGCATCTGTGATTGGCGTGCCACTTCCCCCGGTCACTGGGGCAAATGAGACCGGTAACAAGACATCTTGCGGGCGGGCGGAAAGCGCAAACACGATCCCAACGGCGATCGCTACGATCGCGGTGATCACAAAACGACCGATCAACACCGGCCCCATGCCAAACGCGATATAGGTGCTGACTAATACGATCGGATTCATCACCGGGGCCGCTAACAAAAAGGCCACACCGACAGACATCGGTAGCCCCTTCATGAACAGGCGGCGTGTGACGGGGACGACTCCACACTCACACACCGGAAAAGCAAAGCCTAAAAACGCACCGCTCACCGTGCCTAACACTGGATGACGTGGGATTAAACGCACGATGTCTTCTTTGCTGACATACACTTCGATCAAGCCAGAGACAAACGCACCCATCAGCAAAAAAGGTGCAGCCTCAATAAAAATCCCTAGAAAGCGGGTGCTAAACGTCTGTAAGGCGATCACCGGGTCTTGTCCACTGCTGATCACCAAACTGAAACCGACGATCATCACGCTGATTAACGCGATCATCAGCAAGGCGTTTCGCACATCCGGTTGAACAGGTTGTTTCATACGATCATACTCAATTCACTCACCATTTGATCCTGATCTTAACATGACCTGCCTTGAGGTAAAAGCCTCTAACCAACGGAGATACACACACAAACCCTTCACCCTTTACCTCATCTTCGTGCGATGTGGGTAGATCTAACGCAATCCATACCAGATGCAGACGGTTTCGGGCGGGTATAGAGTTGCGTTGGATCGCGTCCGACTATATACTACCTCAATATTTAGTCTGTGGTTGAGAATACTGGTCATGTCCGATCCATCAGCGCTCCAAACAACGATTTTAACGGAACTCCGACAGTTGAAAACGCTCCTAGAGGAGATCTCGGCCTCGTTGCAAAGCCAACGGGAGATCCTAAAAGTCCGCAACATCACCTTACCACCGATGACTTTTTCGACGTTAAACTCGTTAGTCACCGAACTGGATAAACTGGATAAAAAAGTGATCAACGAACAGACCGAGATCGGGCAGTTACGCTCACTGGCCGATAATGCTGCGATGATCAATTCAACCTTCGACCTTGATCTGGTCTTAAGTAACGCCATGGAAGTGGTGATCAGCCTCACCCAAGCCGAACGAGGCTATATTATCCTGAAAAATGAGATCAGCGGTGAAGTTGAATTTCGCGTAAAGCGTGAAAATGAAGTCGCCCAACGCGGTAGCGCTCATTCCACCGCCCCCCAGATCAGTATGAGTGTGGTCAATGAGGTACTAAACTCCGGTACGCCGCTGTTGACCGATAATGCTTATAAAGATGAACGTTGGCAAGGAAACGCAAGTGTGGCGGCGTTCTCTTTACGGTCGGTGTTATGCGTACCCCTCAAATATAAAGATGAAGTATTGGGCGCGGTGTATGTCGATAATCGTATTCGAGCGGGCGTGTTTGAGCAACGCGAACGCAATCTGTTGACCGCTTTTGCCAATCAAGTCGCGGTCGCGATCGCGAATGCGCGTTTGTTTCAACGGATTCAAACCTCGCTTCAAGAGATCCTTCAGATGAAAGAACTCACGGATAACGTGTTTGCATCGATCGGTAGCGGTGTGATCACCACCGATGCCAACAATTTGATCACCACGTTTAATCAAGCGGCTTGTCAGATCCTAGAAAAAGAACATGATGCTGTGATCGGCCAACCGTTAAATCAGGTGTTAGAAGTGGCGGCCGATCTAGACGAGATCTTGCAACAAGCGCAGCAAGAATCCAACCTTATTATTGAAACCGAGTTCAGCGTGTCGAAAAATCGGCGGGTCGTGGCGAATATGAAATTTTCGCCGTTGCGCGATGCCAATCTCAACACACAAGGCGTAGCGATCGTGTTAGACGACCTCACCCAACAACGCGAACGCGATGAAATGCTCAATGTGATGCAACGGTATCTTCCACCCGCCTTGATCGAAAATATTCATTCGATCGCCGGATTAGATTTAGGCGGCGAACGGCGCGAAGTCACCTGTATTTTTGCCGAAGCCGGATCGGTTGGCACATTCGCAAAAGGCTTACCCCCGCAACAGATCATGGAAATGGTCAATGCGTATCTGGCCACCGCCACCGAGGCGATCCATACGGTGCAAGGCGTGATCGATAAGTACATGGGTACTGATGTGATGGCCTTGTTTAACTCGCAATTGAACCCGATGGAAGATCACGCGGCCCGGGCCGTTGAAGCGGCGCTCTTGATGCGTGAAGGCTTTATCCAGTTGTATCGTAAATTAGGGATTGACCCGAATCCACATTATTACCGGATCGGGGTGCATACCGGTGTAGCGACGCTTGGCAATGTGGGGAGCATCATCCGGCGTGATTTTACCGCGATCGGCGACACGATCAACTTGTCCAAACGCTTACAAGAAAATGCAAAATATGGCCAGATCATCATCAGCGAGGATACCCGCCAACTGCTTCAAAATGCGCCTATCCGCTTGGTAGAATTAGAGCCGTTGCAAGTGAAGGGACGGCAGCAGCACACCCGCGTATACGAAATATTTAGGGTATAATCATTATGACGATTAACCAAACTGATCGAATCCCTTTATCCGACGGTGGATCGAATGAACCAACGTCCCAAGAGCAGGTGCGCCAATTGGTGCGGCGGGTAGAAGACCTTGCCGAATTATTACGTTCTCAACAAGAGCAATTGCGTAAACGTGGGATGAACCTGCCCTCCGGTTCCTTGGATGGCCTCAAAAGTCTGAAAAACCGTCTAGAAACTCTCGCGAAACAATTGGTTACCACCAGCGTTGAACTCAAAACGCTTCGCGCTTTGGCAGAGATCACCTCGCTGATCACCTCAACCTTAGACACCGAACAGATCTTGAATCAGGTGATGGACACCGTGATCCAATTGACCGGGGCAGAACGCGGTTATATCGTGATGAAAAACCGCGCAACCGGACAATTTGACCGTTTTGAAGTCGCACGCGGTTTAGACAAAGAACAATTAGCTAATAACAGCGAGGACGGCAAACGCGGCGATTTTATTGTGAGTAAATCGATCGTGGCCGATGTGGCCGCAACTGGACAACCGATCATCACCGATAACGCCAGCCATGATAGCCGCTATCAACAACGGCAAAGCATTGTCGCCTATGCGTTGCGAAGTATCATGGCCGTCCCGTTGAAGGTGCGCGATGAGGTGATCGGGGTGGTGTACTGTGATAATCGGATCTTGGCGGGCTTGTTCCAAGAACACGATCGCGATATGTTAACCGCTTTTGCCAATCAAGCGGCCGTGGCGATCGAAAATGCCCGCTTGTTCCAAGAAGCCCGGATGCAATTGGAGCAGGTGAAAAAATTACGCGATCTAATGGACAACATCTTCAATTCCATTCTAAGCGGCGTGATCACCACCGATCAACAATATAACGTGACTGGGTTTAATAGCGCAGCATCCAAGATCTTACACTTTGATCAAGATATGACTGGAATGCCGTTACAAGCAGTGCTACCCGTGATGCCAGATGACTTTTACCCCAAGTTGAAACAAGTCCAAAGAAACGATCAACAACTGCTCATTGAGGCGAACCCGATCGTCAATACCAGTGGGCGGCGTTATTGGAACATCACCGCAAGCGTGTTACATAACGTGCGTGGCGCGGCGCAAGGGTTAGCGTTGATGTTGGATGACCTCACCGAACAAAAAGAACGCGAGTCGCAATTGGCCGAGATCGGCCGTTACTTGCCGACCGCGTTGGTAAAGAATATTCGTAGCATTGATGACGTGAACATCGGCACGCAAGAGCGCGAGATCACCGTGATCTTTGCCGATGTGCGGGGGTTTACTAGCTTTAGTGAGCGACTCGAACCCGAAACCTTGATGCAGGTGATCAACAAATATTTGAGTGTTGCCAGTGACGCGATCAACTTGTATGAGGGGATCGTCGATAAATATATGGGCGATGCGGTCACGGGTTTGTTTAACACCCAACTGAACCCGCAACACGATCATGCGGTGCGGGCGGTGCAAGCGGCCCTAAGCGTCTTGGTGGATCTCTTTGCGCTCCATGAAGTATTACCCGAAGAACAATGCTTATTTTATGGGATCGGCATTCACACCGGAAGCGCGGTATTAGGGAATGTGGGCAGCCGCGATCGTAAAGAGTTTGCCGCGTTGGGGGATGCACCCGAAATCAGCAAGATCCTACAGGAAAATGCCCGCGGCGATGTGATCATCAGTGAAGCAACCTATGAACAGGTGCGTGATCTGTTTGAATGTGAGCAGATCGAATTGACCAAAACCAAAGGCCGCACCGATCTGAAGATTGGTTATCGCGTCTTACGCCGCAAAAAAGGCCGCGCTACCACCAATCTGTTTATCGATCCTGAACTGGCAGAGTTACTTAAGGGGTTAGATACCTAAAGATGGCAACGCAGAAAGACGACTTGATCGGCAAGGTCTTAGGACAATTTGAAATTATAGAAGAAATCGGGCGCGGCGGGATGGCTACCGTCTATCGGGCGCGACAATTATCAATGATGAATCGTGTCGTGGCGGTCAAAGTCTTACCGCGTCATCTGCTGCATGATCCCAGTTTCTATGAGCGGTTTGAGCGTGAAGTAGAGGTGATCTCGCACTTAGAACATCCGCATATTGTGCCGATCTACGAATACGGTCAAGATGAAGGCGTGCCATACATCGCGATGCGTTACCTAGGCGGCGGGAGCTTAGAACAACAAATTCGGCGGCGTTTGCCGGGCCTGAATGAGATCGAACGCCCACTCCGTCAGATCGCGCAAGCGTTAGATTATGCTCATCAACAAGGGATCATCCACCGCGATCTTAAACCGGGGAATATCATGTTGGATGAGAGCGGTAACGCTTATCTAAGTGATTTTGGGATCGCCCGCGTCTTAGGAAGCAACCTCACCGGAAGTATGATCGTCGGTACACCCGCGTATATGTCTCCAGAGCAAGCGAACGGTTTACCAATTGATGGCCGGTCGGATATTTATGCTTTGGGCGTGGTGTTGTTTGAGATGTTAACCGGACGCGAACCGTATCAAGCAGAAACGCCAATGGCGATCTTGCTCAAACACATCAATGAACCGATGCCGCCGATCAGCACCTATCGCTCCGATGTGCCGATGTCCGTTGAGTATGTGTTAGCGATCTCGACCTCAAAAGACCCAGATGATCGTTACACCTCCGCTAGTTCTATGGTAGAAGCGTTTGCAACCGCACTCCGTGAACCCGATGCTCCTCCGCCTGCCAATCTCAAACTACCCACCAAAACTGCGCCGATGTCAGCCCCGATCCCTAAGGCAACCACGCCGATCACCGCCCCAATGCCAAGCGAAACAGCGGTACTTGCGCCGTCTAGTGGACGCAATTGGACGGCGATCGCGGTGGTGAGCATCTTACTACTCCTGTTCATCGGGGGGATCACGCTGATCGTGACCCAATTAAATGTCGATACCGGAAGCGATGTAATCGCCCGCCCTACCGCTTTCCCGAATTCAAGCGTGGTCGAACAGCCCAATTATTCGATTACGATCCCGAACGCTTGGATTCCGCCCACAGTATTCAACGATTATTCAGACAGCGATCGTATGATCCACGCCTGGGAAGCCACTGATGGGACGGCCTTTGTCACTTTTGCCTTGGTGGGAGCGGACAACTTAAGCACAGAAGCGGGTTTTCGGGCGGCGATCAACGCTTACGATCAACGGTATGTTCAACCCCAAAGTGAATATTTAACCTTGATCGATGAAGCTACCGCCCCTAACGGCACACTCCGCCGGAGTTATCGGGTCAATGCAGCCGCACCATTTAATCCCCCCGGTCAAATGGATGTATTTTATCAAGCGCAAGGTGATCAATTATCGATCTTAGAACTCTATACCGCCGATAGCACCGCCAATACACTGGTGCCAACCTTGCAATTGATCTTGGACTCATTGCGTGTCCCGACCGATGTCTAATGTTTAACTTAGGACTCAAATGGCGAAACAATATTGTCATTTGAGTCTTTTCCCAAAATGCCCCTTTTGCCGTATAATCAGAATCGTTTGCTACGCCGACGGAAGGATGTGCTAATGCTGCGCTTTCGATTGGGCAAACTCATATTCTTATGTAGTTTGCTGTTCTTAGTGGTTTCTGCTCTTTATGCCCAACAAGCAACACCCACCCCGATCCGACTCGTGGTCGCACCTAGCGAAGGCGAAGCGGGTACTTTGCACTTGATCTACGGGGAAAATTTGACCCCGAACACCACTTACACCTTGATCATCACGGGCCCTAACGAGACCAATGTGCTAGACACCCCTGTGACCTCAAGCAGCAGTGGCACGTTTAGCGTAAACTTTAACAGTGAAGACCTCCCGCCGGGGGTGTATAACGCGGAGATCGTCGTGGAGGATCGCTCTATTGCATCGGCCTTATTTACAATCACTGCGCCTCCTGCAACGTCTACCCCGATCCCACCCCCGACACTTAGACCTACCAATACCCCGTCTCCAACTGTGACCGCTTCGGCAACGATCGCGCCCACCACTACCCCAACCGTGGAGATTCGCCAATTGTCGGTCGATCCGGCCGTGGTGATAGAGGGGGTTAGTTATGTGGTATCGATTGATGGCTTACGTCCGAATGCGTCACATACCTTTGAGATCGTGGTCAATGGGGAAGTGATCTTTGAGTCCGTAGACTTTACCTCAGACACGGGACGCTTTGAGATCAGCTTGGTTAATGAGCGGACTGATCCAATCGGAATCTACGAGTTGAACCTCTACTACACGCCGAATCGTGTGTTAGTGGCCACGGGGACGTTACAAATGGTCGCCCAAGCCGAAACCACCGTCCCCGATGAAATTGCCACAATCAACGAATTGATCGAAGGCGATCTAAGCATCGGTGAAAGCGGTGATCCGTATGAGGTGACAGCCGAAGCGGGTCAAACCGTGGTGGTCGTCATGGAATCGGCGGACTTTGATGCGTATCTCTTGTTAGAAGATGACAATGGCGACGTGATCATGCGGAATGATAACGGAGCCGGCGGTGAAAACGCGCAAATTATCTACACCGTGCCGGAAACTGGTACCTATACCGTCATTGCAACCAGCCGCCGCAATCAAGAAACAGGTGGCGATCGCTCTGTTGAAGGCGCTTACACCTTATCGATCCAAGTGGCGCGAGTGGCTACTTCGGGTGTGATCAACAGCGGTGAGACGGTTGAAGGTCGCTTAGACGCGGATCAACAGACGGCGGAATATACCTTTGTCGGTCAAGTGGGTGATGTTGTGACCATTGACCTTGCCTCCGATCAATTTGATCCGGCGGTCGGTTTGCTTGATCCCGATGGCCGTTTGATCCGCTCCGATGATGACGGCGGCCCGGGTTTATATGCCCGCTTAATTGCTGTCGAATTGGATGAGGACGGCGAATATACGATCGTTGTAGACGGTTATCGCGGCTTCACCGGCGATCGCACCTTAGAAGGGATCTACTGGGTGTCTTTGCGGATCACCCGTGAAGAAACTACCGATCCTGATGCGACTCCCACACAAGTTCCGCCTGTGGTTGAAGGCGATGTGATCACCGTGACTTATGGTGAGACCGTGACGGGTGAATTAACCGATGAAACCCAAGAACAAGTCTATACGTTTGAGGGGGATGAAGGCGACATCATCACGATCAGCATGGACTCAAATGAGTTTGATACCCTCGTGATCCTACAAGATCAAGACGGCGTAGAGCTGACACGCGATGATGACAGCGGCCCCGGCACCAATGCGTTGATCGAAGGTTTTACGTTGCCGTCTAGCGGTCAATACCAACTCATCGCTACCGGATACCGGGGTGTGAGCGGGGATGAAGTGATCGGCGGGTTGTATCAACTCACCCTTGAAGAAGGCAGTGACGTGGTAACACCTCCTACCGAGGCCCCAACACCCCAAGCGACTGAACCGAATGCGACCGAAACCCCACCGTTAGCGGCCGGTGAAATTGCTTATGGCGCAACCGTGAGCGGCGAATTTGACGAACAAACCCAATTGGCCGAATATCAATTCATGGGCAGCGCTGGTGATGTGATTACGATCGATCTCATGTCGGATGACTTTGATCCGTTTGTCAGTCTGTTAAATGGAAATGGCGATCTAATCGCGGCGGATGATGATAGCGGGGGCAATCTGCAAGCACGTATCACCGAGTTCACCTTGACTGAAACTGCGACCTATACGATCGTGGTGGATGCGTTCCGTGGTTTTGCGGGCAATCAACAGGTGTTGGGTGAATACAGTTTGACTTTGACCCTGTTAGAAGCGGGGGAAATTGATCCGCAAGACAATCAACCGTTGCCACAAAGTACCCCCGAATTGACCATGCCCGATGATGTGCCGAGTAGCACTGATGCGCTACCACGTCTGGAGATCAACCCGCGTGAGGCCGAAGCACAAGCCTTAGCCTATGGTGATACGGGTGAATTTTTGTTTGAGGGGCGCTCCGGTGAAGCGGCGGTGTTTAGCTTTAACGCCGAAACAGGTGATATGGTCGATATTTACGCCTATAGCGATCGTCTAGACACCGTGATGCGCTTGTTTGCACCCGACGGCACTCAAATCGCCAATGATGACGACTCGAATGTGGGCTTGAACCCAGAATTACGCGGGATCATCTTGCCCCAAGACGGTGAATATCGCATTATCGTCCAGTCGTGGGCTTTAGAGGCCGGTGAAGTTGAGATCGTGTTGCTGCAAATCAGCCCAGAGGTGTTAACTGACATCCCGCAACAGATCGTCGTGACCCCGAAAGGCACCACCGCGCCGATCAAGATCGAAGGACGTGAAGGGGAAAGCCTACGCTTGTTCTTGCGGCCACAAGGTCAATTGAGCGGTGAGGTGAGCATCACAGTGACTCAAAACGGTGTCATCTTAGTACAAAGCACCTTTAGCGCCGGATCGCAAATTGCGCTTGACTTCACCCCGAATGCCGATGGCCCGATCAGTGTGACAGTCAGTTATGGCGGCGGCTCTGGGAGCGCCATCTTGGATGTGTTTGTAGAACCCAGCGAATAATGTGACGTAACCCGTCATCCCAAGCATCATTCACGGGCGACTCACCACGAGTCGCCCGTGTCTATTTATTGCGTGTGATACCAGGCCATGCCTAACGCGGGCAGAGTGACAGTAAGATAACCTGATTCGGCGCTGATCTGGGGGTTAAGTCCCAACAAATCACGGAATGTGCTGGAGGTATCAGAGGCTAAAGCGATCCGCACAGTTGCAGGTTGATCGCCCGCATTAAACAGCGCGTAAACCGTTTCATGATCGACTTGGCGTATAAAGCCATAGGTGCGTTGATCATCATCGATCACACAGGTTTCCACCCGTCCGACTCGCAATGCCCGCGATTGTTGACGGGCGTGGATCATCTGTTGAAAGCGATCGATCAAATCTTGATCCAAGTGATCCCAAGGCATACAACGGCGGCCATCTTCAGCGTAAGCGCCTTCGAGTCCGGTTTCATTGCCGTAGTAGATACAGGGCGCGCCGGGATAAGACAATTGGAACGCGATCGTTTGTAAGTAGCGTTGGCGATCGCCTTTGCACAGCGTCAATAAGCGATCGGTATCATGGGAGTCTAGCAGGTTCATTTGGGAGTAGATCGCATCGGGAGGGGTATCACGTAACCAAGTTTGCAAACGGTCGTCTAAGGTCGAAGGTAACAGGTCATGTGTGGCGAGGAATCCGCGTGCGGCCCAAGTGAAACGGTAGTTCATGGTTGCATTGTACATATCGCCTAACAGGTAATGGGTAGAATCGCGCCATTCTTCTGAGATCGTATAAGCGCCGGGTTTTTCGGCCTCGACAGCTCTCCGAAAGCGCCGCCAGAAAATATCGGTGTTATCAAACGCCACATCACAGCGCCAACCGTCGATCCCGCGTCGTAACCAATGGCGTGTCACCCCATTTTCACCCAAGAAAAATTCTTCCATTTCCGGACATTCGACAAATTCTGGCATGAACCCATAACCCCACCAACCGTCGTAATCGGTCGGCCACTCTTTGAACTTAAACCAACGGTAGTAGGGAGAGTCTTGCGATTGAGCCGCACCGGGGACTCCAGTCAGCGCGGATTGTTTGCCTGTGATGTCAAAATAGACACTATCAGAAGAACAATGGTTAAACACCGCGTCTAAGATGATCGTCATACCGCGTGCGTGGACTTCGCGGACGAGATCATCAAAGTCTTGTTCTGTGCCTAACATCGGATCGATCTTCATGAAGTTGATCGCTTCATAACGATGATTAGTAGCGGCCTCAAAGATCGGGGTGAGGTAAACACATTCGATCTCTAACGCTTTGAGATAATCTAGGTGTTGGATGATCCCGCGTAAGTCCCCTCCGAAAAAATCGCGGCCGGTGGGGGGGGCTTCGGGAGTCTCACCCCATGGCAAAAATAAGGCTTCTTTGCCATAAACACCGCCATGCGAAAGCGGGCGATCGGGATCGCTATTGGCAAAACGATCCGGGAAGATCTGGTAGATCAACAGGCCTTTTGTCCAATCGGCGGGCATTCCAGCGGGATCATAAATGGCGATCTTGAAGTCAAGTTCAGTCCACTCACCATAGATCGCTTTATTGCGGCCTTCCAGTTGACGATATTCTAAGATTTTTTCTTCACCCACCAAAAAATGATAGGTGACAATCGTGGTCTCTGACGGCATCATCACGGTTGCGCGCCAACGCCCCTCATTTTGAGTCATCGCAACACGCCATTCATAATCGCGACGGGTGTCGGTGAGAACGATGATCGGGGTGATGTTGAGCGTATCCACACCTTCTAAAACAAGTTCAACCCTCGATCGCATCGGTTGTGCGCCGGGGGGCAGATGGAAGGGGCGATCGGCACGTAAGCGTCGGGCGTTGGTTTGGCTTAGGGTATTCACGCGGGTTAATTCCTTCCGGTGTTCAATTAAAATCGAATCCATGCACCCAATCTTAGCGCAATAAGATGAGAAAATACCGATCTAAACCCTGAAACCCTGAAGTTTAGGATATTTTTTGACCATGTACACAAAAATCTCCGTTAGAAACTTTGAAACCCACAGAACACAGAAGTAATCTCAGAAAAGTCCCCACCAATGGAGATGAAGCAGCCCACCCGCGGACCAGTTCTCGCCTCATGGTTGGGGAGGGTTAGAGTGGGGTTGTACGCAAGAAACATTCCCACGCATGTAATTTTCACATCGGTTCGAATCTTCTAACGCAAAAGTGGACAAATGTTACGACTTTTTCGCTCATTTGTACCATAATCATCCTATCGTTATTAAATCACGAAAGGAGCGCATCATGATCAAAATCCCCGATCAACTTTTTTCAAGCATGTGATTTTTTCAATCTAACGATTTTAATGATGATGCCGCCGAAAAATTTTTTCTTTCTACCGCCGCACTTGGCTTTTTTGATACACTATCGAATCCTGTGTCCATTTTGCGCTATAATCCAATTTAGTCACAGTGAGGGAAGCTTATGTCACAATCATCGTTCATCGGCAAGACCATTGGAAAATACGAAGTCGTTGACCTGATCGGGCAAGGTGGGATGGCCACCGTCTACTTAGGCTATCAACGGGATATCGATCGCCAAGTAGCGATCAAGATCCTACCCCCTCACCCGGGCATGAATGCCAGTTTTGTAGAGCGTTTTCAGCAAGAGGCGCGCACCGTCGCCCGCCTTCAACATCCCCATATCTTGCAGCTTTACGATTATGGGCGTGAAAGCGATGTGTTGTACTTTGTTACGCCTTATGTCAAGAGCGGTTCATTAGAGACTTGGATCAAATCGCGTAGCATGTCTCCCAAGCAGATCGGCAAATTGGTGCGTGAGATCGGGAGCGCCTTAGATTATGCTCATCGTCAAGGGGTGGTGCATCGCGATCTAAAACCCGGAAATATCTTGATCGATAGCGAAGGCCACACCCTTTTAGCCGATTTTGGCATCGCTAAGATGATGAGCAGTGAGGTCAATTTGACCGGGACGGGGATCGTCGGCACACCGACCTATATGGCCCCGGAACAAGTGCAAGGCCTCACCGATCCCCGTAGCGATATTTACGCCTTGGGCATCATTTGTTTTGAATTATTGACCGGACGCGCCCCTTATCAAGGCGAAACCGCACTTCAAACCATGATGAAGCACATGCAATCCGACATTCCCAGTATCTTGACGATTGCGCCAGAGTTACCCAGTGCCTTAGAACCGGTCATGTTGCGCGTGATGTCCAAAGAACCCGATGACCGTTATCAAACAGCGACCGAATTTGCAGATGAGTTTAACCGGACGATTCAAGGGCTTTCAACGGGTGAATACCGTCAATTGACCTTTTCATCGACTCCCCGTTCGGCCGCACCCACCCAAGCACCGATTCCCACTGAACAACAAGCCCAGACTCCGGTTTCCAGCACACCACAACCGACTGTGATCATCCAACAAAGCACCAACAACACCCCCGTGTTATTAGGCGGTTTTGCCTTACTGGCCCTGTTGATCATCGTGGGGATCATTGCGATCGTCAATGCGGCCAATAATGCAGGGTTTCCCCCCGGCCCACCCCCAAATTCAACGATCATCGTGAGTCCGCCCGTCACATTCACCACTCCAGACGCGATACCGACCTTTGGATCTTTAAGTTTCGGCACGATCAACAGCCCCGGCGACACCTTGAGTTTGCGCCTTAATCAGATCGAGCCGCCTCCTTCTGGGAAGGTGTATGTCGCTTGGTTACTCAATACCCGTGATGAGACCGTCCTCAATATCGGGCGAGTCACCGTAGACGCAGTAGGCGATGGCGCGCTTTCTTACACCGTCTCCGATGGCACGATCTTACCGACGCTGTATAACGCGGTGTGGATCTCCTTAGAGGACAACGCAGATGTCACCAACCCACAAGGCGAACGGCGTTATCGTGGCCAAGTGCCTCCGGCAGTAATGGACTTAATCACCGCCTTGTTTGTCGAAGCGAGTGAGGGTGAGCGGAGTTTAATAGATGGACTTGACCGTGAGGCCAGCGTGGCACAACAACACGCCGGACTCGCATCGGCTTCTACCGATTTACGTAGCCTACGCATTCACGCCGAACACACGATCAACATTATCGCCGGAACCCAAGTGGACTATAACGGGGACGGACGCGCCGAAAACCCCGGTAGTGGCATCGGGATCTATCGCCAACTTGACCAGATCGCCGAAGCGCTAAATCAAATCGTGGCCGCACCTGAAGTCACCCCGTTGACGGTGAGCAATGCGGAAAAAGTGCGGATCTGTCTGTTAAATGTGCGTCAACGTGCCGATCAAGTAATCATTTTAGAGCAGGAGATGTTGGCCGCGCCAGATTTTGAGTCCACCGCTTCACAACGCACCGAATCTACCGAGGTCATCGGGCAGTTGATCGACGGTTTCGATTTTAACGAAAACGGCCAAGTAGAGGCTTTTGAAGGGGAATGCGGTCTCGCTCAATTCCCGCAATTTGGCATCCTCTTAGGAGGCATTGAGATCTATTTAAGCGATGAGAGGGTTGAGAATTAAACTCCCATGAGATTAGCGCTGTTATCGATCGTGTTGTTAGGGTTAATGGTGGGCTTGATCGCCTGTAACCCCGCGTCCGTTGAGCCAACCTTACTTCCGGGGGAACGTCCCACCGCGACTCCCTTACCTCCTGCCCCGGCATGGCGTGAGCCTTCCACCGCGATCAACTTAAGCAACATCACACAGTTGACGCAATTGGGACGGATCGAGGCCCCTAGTTCCACCCCTAGCACGATCTTCGCCTTTGCGCTTTCGCCCAACAGCACTCGCTTAGCCGCCTTGAATAATACCGATGTGATCTCATGGGACTTGATCACCGGGCAAGGGGTCTTTTTCACCGAACGTCGTGAAGAAACCACGATCTACTACTCACCCGATAAAGATGAGATCTACACGATCGGCGGCCCCCCCGCCTTGATCAACATCCTCAACACCGAAGACGGCACCTATGAGACGACCTTGATCGCGCATCCAGACTATAACGGGATCACCGCTTATCATGCCGATACAGGCTTAATCGCCTTAGCGGGGGTCAATGGTGAGATCAAAGTGTGGGATATGTTTGAGCGGGTATCACGCGCAACCTTGATCGGACAAGCCAACACCTTGATCACTGATCTTGAATTTTCATCCGACGGGGCGACCTTAGCGGTGATCTATGCAGATGCCAGTATACAGTTATGGGATTGGGCCACACGCACCTTAAGCTTGACTTTAGAGGCAATTGTCCCAGAGCAACGGGTGGTCTTGGATCAAGCGCGCTTTTCACCGGACGGCGATTATATCGCGGTATCCGCTTTCCCGTATGTGGTCGTCTGGGAATTGACGACCGGACGCTTACGTTATTTCTTAGAAATCATGGACGGGGGCGCAGATGCAGTCTTTTTCTTTATCCCGAACACCAGTTACTTGATCACGATCGGAAGTGCCAAAGACGGCGCGATCTGGGATCTTCGCACGGGGCAGATCGCGGCCGTGTTACCAGATATTGGCGGGGATGATGTAGATGCGTCCTTATCCCCCGACGGCACGATGTTGTTTACATCGACTTATGAAACCGGTGTCAACCTCTGGAATCTTTCCAACCTTGCCAACGGCACGATCACCCGTAGCGCCCAAGAATTTGGCAATCCTAACATCCTCAACTTGCATTGGACAGGTGATGGTCTGGTGGTTTTGATGTTTGATGCGCGCGGCCCGATCGAAATATGGGGGATTCCGGCCGCTTAAGCTTAGGGGATTTTTGGCTTTAGGGTTTAAATCGGCGTTTCGCCATAGTGTTCGATCATCCTATGCCATAACCCCCACACCACCCCCTCGCCGATCATCAACGCGCCGATCCATAACACCGGCGATAGGATGAGGAGAGGGATCGCTAAAAATATCAGGTGCAGGGTGATCGCGGCCCCGCTCAAGCTGATTTTCCGCTGAAAGGCGGTGAGTTGCGCGTTCAGTATCACGATCAACCCAGTGATCGCGGTGAATTGGATCATGCTGAAAGTGATCCCACAGGCGATCAGCGCATTTTGGAGCAGAGGCTGCCAAACCTGCGTAAACAGCGCCTGATAACCGCTCAAAAAAACGGCACTGAAAGCTAAGGCGGGGATCGCTACCAGTAAACGAGGAGATGCACTAGATTGTAATAGCCCCCATAACAATACGGGAACGCCATACGGTTGAATCGCCAACAGATCAAATTGCCCTTTGCGTTGCCATTGTGCGATCTGACGATCCGTTTTGAGTCCCCATTCAAGCATATATACTAAGGAAAGCAGCGGGCTTAAACGGATCGCGATCAAGCTATAAATGGGCGAAAATTGTTGCGGTAACAACACCGCCATCAACCCGATCAACGATAGCAAGACCAAGATGATCACTTCGATTCCGGCAAACCACGCCATCTCCTCTTGTGCGGTTGCAAGCCAAGTTAGCGGGGGGTGACGTTTCCACAAGCTCCGCCATAACCAGATACTCACACAAACCGCTCCAACTGTTGAAATTCATCCATGTCCGCTTGTAAACCACGCCACAATCTCCGTAAGATCATTTCGCGGAGCATAAACAACACACTTAAGACGATCAACGGCATCGCGATCGAAACCCATACCGATTCCGTCCCCAAGATCTGAAAGATCAACGGGATCAAGACAAATATCCCGATCACGATCAGCAAGTACCACAACATTTGCGACAAGAGAAACAAACCAAACGACCACAATCGCGCATTTCCGACCAATTGCGTCCTTTGTCCGATGCTCAACCCGATCAACGAACCCGTGAGGATCGCGTGAATCCGATCGATATAGATAAACCAAGCAATCGACAAGATCAGCACGAACAGCTCTAACAATGACTCACGAGACGGGGATGAAATGGCCAACGCTAAACCGATCAACACCAATAAATCAACAAACAAGACCACTTGAATCACGCCTTGAATTTCGCCCATCGATCGCTCTAACACCCCTTGATAATGAAGTCGCGCCGCGATCATAATCCAATGGACTCCGGTGACACCATCAGGGATCAAACAGTGTAAATCATATCTTTGCTGCGATCGATCGCGGGCCACCGTTCCAGCGATGTCCATCGTCCAAAGTGATCCCAATAACAACGTGTTCAAACAGCCGTACCAGATCGGGCCACTCACCATCAGCCAAAAACCGATGATCGGCATGTAGGCGATCATCAAGAGGATCGCGAAACCGATCGTGACCCAAAAGGCGTTACGGATCTGAAACCACCCTTCGCGCTTGCGTTGCCCGATCAACTGTTGATAGAGCGGGTGCATCATCGGTGGTCGCCACAGCGCACGCCACAAGCGCCATGTCAGGAGATGACTAAGCATATTTTTTAATCGCCCATAACATTTCCGGTTGCGTGTTCAACCAGATCGGAAGCTGTCTCCACATCACTTGTAACAACAACTCATGGCTGGTGATCACAAGCAAGATCGCAAGGATCGCCCCGCCTAATCCGCTCAATATGCCGCTCATATTGGCACCATATACGCTCAAGATCAAAAAATAGCCGATATACATCGCAATTTTGATCCCCACAAACAAACTAGCGCTGATCAAGGCCGCATCTAGGCGCTTCCTCAACGGCATGATCATCCCGATCAATGCACCTAACACCACCGAGACCCGAAAATCAAGATGTACCGCGATGATCAACCCGAACAGGGTAAACACCTGGATCAACCCAAGCGTGAGGTTTACGCCGGAGGGATTGGACTCTAAAAACAGGTTACTCAATAAAAAGGTAACAGCCGATAAGAGGACCACCCCCGCGCAAATGATATGAAAGATATTGGTGAGCCGATTGAGTCGTATGGTGGTGCGATTGGTGCGAAGATAGCGCGTCGCTAAAACCCAAGCCGTCAACCATCGCCCCCCAGGACTCAAGATCAACAGATCATAGCGCCCCTGTTCATGCTCTGCCGCGATCGCTTGGGCCACGCCGGATGAGCTGTTGATGCCTGCGAACAGTCCCCCGGCCATCACCGCGATCAAGGTGATCCCAAACAACGGGATAAACACCCACCATAAGACACAACCCAACACGACGATAAATAAACCCCCGGAAGCCTGTACTAGGCGGGTGCGCCAATGGGGAGCGGTCGGTTGCGCTTGAAGTACAAAAGTGCGCCAAAATAGTGGATGACGGGGTAACGAGTCATAAAAAATACGCCATAATTCAATGCTGATCATGAAATGAGCCTTAGTTGTAAGCCATAACGGTTTTCCGCGATCTGACATCCCCAACGTAAACTCATCTCACGTAAGGCAAATAGGGCCAACGGATAGATCGCCCCTAACACCAACGCGATCAACAGTTGACCACTCATCAATAACGGGACAATCATCACCCCAAAATAGATCCACGCGATCCCACCATACACCAGATAGTAGATCAACTGCACCACTGTAAACAGGGTGATCACCTGAAACAAGCTTCCGGCGGGGTCTTTGCTATCGCGTGTCAAGGTAATGGCTAACAGGATCGCGGTTAACACCGATTGCACGTAATCAACCAAAAACACACTGATAACGGTGACATACATACCCGCCCACAATAACCATG
The DNA here is from genome assembly GCA_025454525.1 of Anaerolineae bacterium. Lineage (GTDB taxonomy): Bacteria > Chloroflexota > Anaerolineae > Aggregatilineales > Phototrophicaceae > JALOOG01. The sequence goes on from JALOOG010000055.1 coordinate 21,408, forward strand.
TCCCGCCCGCATTTTGTAAAAGCGAGATCAAGACCAATGGCAATAATAAGACCAACATCGGGAATAACAATAAGCTATAACATCCCATCGTGAGCCAACGCATCCAAAACACGGTGCGATCATCCATCATCACCCGCGTCACTTGCGCCCAGTGAAAGCCCGTGACTCCCGGCAGTGTGACGCTGATCAAGTCATAACGATGTTCGGCATATTCACGGTGTAAGGCGCGCACAATCCGCCAACTGATCACCAATCCAGAGACCGATCCGCTTATCAACAAAAACGAGATCGCCCAAAACGGCACCGTTTGTAAACTCACATGCAAGATCAGCAACAAACAGATGACAGCAAAGATCAACATGAGTACCTCACGCCAAGTCAAGCGATCGGTTTCGTGTTTACCGGACTTAAACACCTGTGTATAAATCGGATGCTCCAACCACTGATGCCGAAAAATCGCGTTCCACAATTGCCAACTTAGGATATTTGGTCTCGGAATTGCCATAACCACCACCCCCATAATCCCCGTAACCAGATCTCGCGCATTGCATACAAAATCACCAATTGCAGCATCGCTTGTACCAAGACCGACGGGATCGCCAACAAGTTGATCATTTGTACACCCACCACCAGATAAATCCCGTAAAACAAAGCTTGAAGCGCTAAATACACGCCGATCGTGATCAAGAGGGTATCGCTTCGTTTTGTGGTATATAAAGGAACAACCATACCCACCAAGACTCCATTTAAGGCGGCGCGAGTCATATCACTTACATGCGCGGTGACACCGATCGCAAAGATCAAAATCGGCGTAATATCTAATATCTGTGTTTCTCCCGACAAATAGAAAAACATCGGAATCGCCAACAACCACACCAAGGCCGCCAGATACAACAACAGATATAGCCGAGTCATCATCGCCCGAAACACCGTCAACATCTGGTTATCTTGTAAAAACCGCGCCGCCATGGCCCAATGAGTTCTCATCCGACCGGAAGGGGTGAGCGCCAACAGATCATAAATCCCCTGTTCCTGATAGCGGATGATCTGTTGGCTCAACTTGACCGTGGCATAACCCCCGTAAAGCAAGCCCCCGAACACGATCACAAACACCACCGATCCTAATAACACCATGGCCCAATACCACAACGTCGCCAGCACAAACCCTAACCCGATGATCGGGAGTAAGGTGTCGGTCAACAACACCCGCCAACGTGGACGCGGAGCCGTGGCAGTATTTGGTGGGTCTTTCGGTCGAAACAAAGGATGTGCAACCGGTTCTTGATGTAAATCCCACCACAAACGCCAAGTCTGAAATACGTTGATCATCATCGCACCCCCCATGCGATCACATCAGCCCGCCCTAAGGCCGGGTAAATATGTTGACTAACTTCCATATAGATCCCTGTTTCGATGTTTAACACCAACAGCAATGTCCCGCGTGTGTCATTTTCTGGGTTATCCCCGAACGCGAGATGCGTGCTATCCGGTGACCAGATCAAACGCGCCGGATTCGGGCTGTGATCTTCAGTGGTAAACCCACAATATGCCGTTACTGTCTGGGTATCGACATCATAGACATGGATCATCGCCGGCCCCACATCTATTAGCGGATCGTCTCCAAGCAGTGGCATCACCCAAAACGCAAGTTTTTGATGATCCGGTGACCATCGTAAACCAGCCAATGGCGTTTGACCCCCGATGCGGACTCCGCCATCGCGAACAGCAAACGCTGTCCATTGAGTGGCACTATTTTGTCGGTCGGGTTCAATGCCAAACACCTCCCCACCTCGATCGCCAACGGCCACATACGCAAACCACCGTCCATTTTGTGACCACGCATTCCCGTTAAAAAACGGGGCCTCTGGGGCCAAGAGTATCGCTTCTCCGGTGTCCAAATGATGCAGCACTCGGACAAACTGCCCGTCCTGGTAATCGATCTTCAGTGTCCATTTTCCGTCCGGCTGTAAACTAATCGCGCCATAGGTGTTTAGCGTTTCCAACGCACCATCATGGAGCAAAGACACCCGTTGACCCGCCGTCCAGAGGACAAACGTATCTTGCCTCCACCACCCGACATCCGTAACATCCTCCGCGATGATCGTGCGCTCTGTACCGTCCATCCGCATTTTCATAAACGTTTGATCGGCGGGATGATAGTAGGTGATCCACTGATGATCCGGGGAAATTTGACAATTCGTGCCGCACGGCCGCGTATCTGGAAGCGGATAACGCCGATTCCGATCCAAATCCAGCACCCAGAGGTTATGACGATCAAAGGAGGTGAGCATGATCCCGCCGGGGATGTCTACTGGTGGCTGAATGCCCATCACGGGACACAGCGATGGATAGCGATCCCCTTCGGCGCTAAGGCTAAACCCGATCGTGACCCCTAGCACGATGAGCGCGATTCGCAAGATTCGATAAGCGATCATAGCGTTGCAACCGCCGGGATCACCTCACGGCCCCACAGGTCTAACGCACTCCAAGTGGGCATGTTAAACATCACTTGTTGAAAGCCTATTAGATGAAGCGTGTGGCATCGTTTGATCACCGATTCGACATCGTGCGGGTTAGAGACATGACAGATCACGGTTTTTTCGATGTTTTCAAAGTTCCGACCGATGTCCATACAATGTCCGCGCAACACCTCCAATTTATGGCGCAACACCTCATCCGACACACCGCCGTCTAAGTTACACGCATCCCCGTATCGGGCTACCAGACGCAAGGTTTTTTGTTCACCCATACCCCCGATCAAGATCGGCGGCCGTCCGATGCGCGGTTCATTGATCGGCTCATCAAGCCGATAATGCTTACCCTGATAGGGTTGCCGATCGCCGGATAACATGCGATGCGCGATCTGAAGCGTTTCTTCCAGTCGTTCAAAACGTTCACCTGTAGACGGAAAAGGGATTCCTAATCCCCGCGCTTCACGTTCATACCATGCTGCCCCGATTCCTAGGTAGCATCGTCCGCCCGATAAGACATCTAACGTTGTCAACATTTTGACCAAAATCGCTGGGTAGCGATAGATCACCCCTGTGACCATCACCCCCAACTTGATCTGTTGCGTCAAGGCCGCGAGGTATCCTAAGGTGGTATAGGCCTCTAACATCGGCTCATCCACTGCGCCGGCCCCTTCCATTTGAAAGAAGTGATCCAATACCCAGAGGCTATAAAATCCGGCGTTTTCCGCTGCTTGCGCGGTCTCGCCTAACACGCGCCCCATGTCGATCGGCGCGCCCACTTGTTTGTACAGGTGAATTTGTAACCCGATTCGCATCTAAATTTCTCCCTTAGTCGGTGTGATCACAGTCCCATTTGTGGGATCGGCGGCAGCTTTTTTTCATATAACCAGCCTTGGAAAAAGCTTTGTAAGTTCATGCCGCTGATCTCTTGGGCCACTTGGATAAAATCTTCGGTGGTCGCATTGCCATAAGCATAACGCGCCGCGTATGTCCGTAAAATACGGAAGAAAGCCGCATCTCCCACATTTAAGCGCAATGCATGAAGCGTCAACGCACCCCGCAAATAGACACTCGCGTTAAACAGGTTGTAGATCTCATTTCCAGGCGGTAATCCCGGAGCGGCGATCGGTGATTGGATAAAATCGGGGGTATTGAGTGAAGCATACCAATTGCTAATCATTTCATCACGGTCGGAAACGCCGAGTGTGTGTTCAACCCATAACAATTCCCCGTAAGTGGCGAAGCCTTCATTTAACCAAATATCGCGCCATGTGGCCGGGCTAATGCTGTTACCGAACCATTGATGAGTCAATTCGTGCGCGATGATCCCTTGATTTCCCGTGCGACGGCCGCTCTGTTCGACCACAATATCGCGCCCAAACATCGATAGCGTCTGGGTTTCTAGCGCAAAGCTCAAACTGGTATTGACCACCACCGCGCCGTAGACCTCAAACGGATAAGGCCCGAACACCGTTTCAAAATAGGCGATCATCTCATCGGTTTGACTGAAAGTGATTTCAGCATCCTCCGCAATATCCACCGGAAAAAAGTTCCGAATGAGCAATCCATCCTCGGTGTAATACGATTGCATCTCAAATTCCGCGATCTGCACCGTCACCAAGTAACTGGCTGTCGGTTCAAAGTTCTCCCAGACGTAGCTACGGGTGTCATTTTCGTGATCTTGCGTGTCCACTAAAAGTCCGTTGGATGCAGCGACATACGGCTCTGGCACGGTAATTTTGATCGTATAAGTGGCCTTATCCAACGGATGATCGTTGACCGGATACCAATTACGCGCTCCGGCCGGTTCACTTGCCACATAGATCCCGCGTCGATACTGTACCCACCCCTCGGCAAAGGTCGGGTTTTGGCTATTCGGTGGTATCCCCTGATAAGCGATCGTTACCTCAAACGTTTGTTCCGATTCGATCAGCTCATTCGGGATCAAGGTCAATTCGGCCTGCGCCCGCCGATAATCGACTTCTACCCCGTCAATCCGCACGCTTTCGATCGTAAACCCATTAAAATCAAGGTTAAACGCGCTTAAATCTTGTGTCGCGATGATGCCGATCTGCGCCACGGCGTTAATCGATCCACGACTTAGATCGACTTCAAGGTCAAGATCATAATGTTGCACATCGTAACCCCCATTCCCGATTCCCGGATAAAAATCATCACCGATCTCATCACTGCCTTCGGATTGCGCCCAAATCAGTGAACCGCACAACATGATCATGAGCCATAAGCTTACTTTACGCATCCCATCACCCCTTGTACAATCTACAGACCACCTAAAATTTTATAAAAGGATTCCTGATGACGCGAACCCTTCGACGTAACCCTTACCGCCGCCGTATTCCCGCTTGGCTTATGGGATGCGGGGCGTTATTGCTCTTTTTAACTGTGCTATGCGGACTCGGCACGCTGTTACTATTGCCACGCATCGGCGAGATCGGCGCACGCTTAGCGGGACTCGAACCCGCCGGCCGCACTGAGGATGCGTTTCCTGCTGGCACACCGATCCCCGATGTTGTGGTACAAAATCCGGTGATACCGGATCGGGTGGAGATCGATCCCGGTAACGCCGGCCGGCCCTTGAGTCTTGATCCCCGCGCCTTGAGTGGCAATGTCGCGATCGGGCAAGACCTCGCTGGCGCATCATTGGGACGCGCTACGTTTAGCGAAACTGACCTCCTCAACCTATGCCTCACCGAGTTAGTCATCTGCGGCGCGGGTGACGGACGCATCCGTAACGCCAATATCGATCTGCGCCCCGGTGGGGCGGTGATCAACGCCGATTTTTACATCCCACAATTGGCAACTTGGCAATCCGGCGGATTGGTCTTGCGCTTAGACAGCCGAAGCGCACGCTTTACAATTATAGGAGTCGATCTTGGCGGCACTTTGTATCAAGCTCCACCCGGTCAACTTCAAGATACTGTAAACGAGGTGACTCAACGCGGCAATCAATTTTTACGCGATTTGAGCATCCGCGCCGGAGGTGAGACCTTACAATTAGCCGAAGTCTATGCCGACGACACCACTTTAACTTTAATTTTGAGGTAACGCGATGACAGATCGTTTTTCGACCGCCGATTGGCAAAAACTGAAAGATGAGATGCGCGCCATCTTGATCGGAGTCGCTCGCCTAAAGACCACTATCACCTACTCTGAATTGGCCGCCGAGCTAACCATCGCTCATGTACATCATCGCGCCCCTTACTTTCATAAACTGCTCCGCGAATTATGCGACGATGAGGAGGCCTCAGGCCGTCCCCCATTAGCCGCACTCGTCGTCCGCAAAGACACCGGTATTTGTGGCGCGGGTTATTTTGCCGATCTCCCAGTGATTGAAGGAGAGATCGCCGATCCGATTGCTTATTGGCGCGCTGATTTTGAGCGTATTTGCGCTTACTGGGAGAGACAATGAAAATTTTGATCATCGGGGCCGGCGGCCGCTTAGGGAGCAGTCTACACACTTATCTGCCCGATGCGATCGGACTGGACATCGCCGATTGTGACATCACCGACTTTAACGCAGTGCGCGCTTGTGTACACCAATATCAACCGAACCTTGTCATTCAAACCGCCGCTTGGACAGACGTTGATGGGTGCGCCCGTGAACCTGAAAAAGCGATCGCGATCAATGGTTTCGGCACGCAACACATCGCCCTAGCAACCGCGGCGATCGGGGCAGCGCATCTCTATGTCAGCACGAATGAGGTGTTTGACGGACGCGCCCGCCGCCCTTATTACGAATATGATCAAACCAATCCGATCAACGCCTACGGTTACAGCAAAGTGGTCGGGGAACGCGCTCTGATGAGCTTGAACCCGCGTCATTATATTGTGCGTACCGCCTGGTTATTCGCCCATGGCGGGAAAAACTTCATCCAGACGATCCTCAATGCGGCCGCAGCCGGAAAAACCTTGCGCGTGGTCACAGATGAGATCGCCAATCCCACTTATAATGAAGACCTCGCGCTGATCATCACGCAATTGATCACCACCGAGCGTTATGGCCTTTACCATTTCACCAATCATGGGACGTGTTCGCGCTATGCTTTTGCGCGTTATGCGTTAGATCGGGCGGGTCATACTGAAACGCCGATCACCCCGATCAGTCGTCAAGAATGGCAACGCCCCTCAACACCGCCCGCCTATTCTAGCTTGGCTAATCTTGCTGGAAACCAGATCGGCCTCACTTTGCGTCCATGGCGAGAAGCGGTGGACGCATTTTTAACCAAAGAGGGGTTGATTTAACCCAACCCCTTGATTATCTACGATTGTCCCGTGAGCCGATCAAGCGCTTCTTGGGCGGGGGTGAAATTCGGGTTAAAAGCGATCGCGCCGCGATAGTTATCAATGGCGCGGTCAATTTCCCCTAGCCCTTCACGCGCTACTCCCGCGTAATAGAACGTTTCTTCCACATAATGCCCACCCCCGTCATTCAGGTTTTGTTGGGCTAAGGCGATCACATCGGAATAACGTTCGACCGCGTTATACGCTTCCAGTGGGCCGAATTGATACCACAACATCCGCCACGGTAAACCCAAATTACGCGCTTGATCATAAGCAGTGGCCGCTTCGGCATACATGCCAAGTCCGACAAAGTTGGTTCCCATATTGAACCAAGCAAACGCATCAGTCGGATCCGCGACCGCTTCCTCACGCGCCAATTCTAAGGCGTTGATGTAATTTTGCCGTTCATCCGCGTCGGTATCCAACAATTGCAGCAATTCCGGCTCACGTCCGCTTTCGTACAAGACGATATAAGCATAGTTAAAGTGTTGCCAAAACGTCAGGATGTGTTCGTAAGAGTAATTCTGATTTTCACCCAGATAGCTATCGTTCGTAATGATCACATTCACGCTGTCATCATAGCCTTTTGCGAACAGATAATGCCCCATCCAACCAAGTCGATCCGGTTCAGGGTCATAACCCGCTTCAATGATCACCGGAAAATTATTCGCGATCAAGGTTTTGAGCAACGTCAAATCGCCGCCATAGCGTTTGAGTGCAAATACGGGCAATTCGGGGATCTCGTTATTGACAAATTCCACCATTTGCCACGGGCTAACATTTTTATCCTCACGATTCGGCTTAAGCCACTCCGCCGCCCGCCCTTGATCATCCGAATAACCGAAATAGGTGAGCGCGCTAGTCAAAGTAGCGGGGCCACAATTGTTCCACCATTGCGCTTCCCACCGGACATTTTGCAGTTGATAATAGGTGGGCAGTGGTTCAGCGGTCGCTTCCGGTGTCACATCTTGCGCCCAAATTCCCATGGTAATCAGCAGCAAGAGTGCTGCCATGAATGCACGTTTAAACATATCCTTTAACCCCAATCTGATTCACCAACTTCTAGCATTATATATCAACGCCGCGCTGTCAATCCCATCGCTTTACCGACGATTACCCTACGCTTGCGTTTTCTAATGAAATTGTGTTATTTTAATCGTTTTCGGTTCTTTATGGAAAACAGTTGCATCTTATCTGTTTCATCGTATCATTAATTTATAAGCGTGGTTTTTTGCTATATACCCAGTCTTAACAAGGAGCAGTTATGAACAAGGCATTGGTCTGGTTAAAAGAGTTGGACGTACATCACAATGATGCGGCATGGTTTAACGGTGTAGCAGACGAGATTTATGTAGACACCAACAAAGGATTAAACCAATACGGACGCAAAGACCATTTTACGGAGCTTTTAATTTCGATTGAGACGTTGATCCCCACACAAATTGATCTAAAACGGTGGTGCGATCTGATGTTCAAGGCGGTTTCAGAGACGATTAAATCCAAGAATATCGCCTTACGTTGTCAGATTATGATCAGCGCAGGCAACATCTATCGGCTTTTTGGGGATGCGGATCAAGCGGAGCGCCTTTATATCCAAGCGATCCAATTGGCGCATCAGCATCAAGTCCATCTCAAAGTCATTCAAGGCTATGCTGGGTTGCTCACCTTAACACAATATCACACCAGCGCCCATATCCAATATGAAGATTTTCCACATCTCTTGGTTTATCATCGTGAATTACGTGACCCGAATACATCGGCCGATCTCTACTTGGCTATAGCCAATGCGTGCAGACAGTGGGGACGTTTTCAGGTAGCGCTTGATTATGCTCAAATGGCGTTCGCTTATTGGTCAAATCAAGGAAATGCGCTGCAAGTGGCACGGGCGGCCAAGATCATCGGCGAGTGTCATCTTCGGCGTGAGACGGTTTTCGGGTATGATGAAGCTGAACGTTGGATTAACATTGCCGCCAGAAACTTTGAAAAAACCTCCTATATCTGGCAATACGGCGAAATATCCCACTTGCGCGGTAGTTTAGCGTTTTACCGCCAAGAATACGACAAAGCCATTGAACACCTGAAAATAGGCATTGCTCACTCTAAAAAATTAGGGAACATCTACCTTTCCGGTATCTTGCATCATACCTTAACTTGCGTTTTAGTGATGCAAAAAGAGTATAGTCAAGCAACGGAAACACTGGAGCAAGCTGTCTCTTACTTTCGTGAGTCCAATAGCTCATTCCAAATTTTACATACCCAACACAGTCGTGCGTGTATTGCGTTAGGTCTTGGAAATCAAGAAACCGCTGAGACGATTGTGAAAGAGGCATTAAAAGAAATCGGTGAGTTAAAAGATATTGGTCAACAGCAGTTTCTAGAGAAGAAATTTCGAGATTTGATAAACAACACCTAACAGAAATCATAATTTAAACACAAATGCCTGTCATATGACAGGCGTTTGTGTTTTAGTAACTTTTATTGTTTTTAATCAGTAAGGGCCGATGGGCGGGAATGGCATACCACAATTCCTTTCAAAAATTCATCTGCTGATATTCCAAGTATCGCAAATGAGCGTATTTGACCGATATTTGAACAGACAATTAATAGTCTTTAGCCAAACTATATGAAGTCAGTTATAACCCTTAATTCTGACATACGTCAATTTCAGAACTAAGAAAAATAATATATAACAAATATTTAAAATATCGTTTTGGTTTAACACAAGGCGTTTTAGTAAAAAACTCAAGTTAAATTCCAAGATTGGCCAAAATATGAGGAGATTAGAGGAAATCTAAATGTGTAGATCTTGTTTAAGCAGCTAAAAGTTTTTGAAGATGTGTAATTAAAAGATGCCTATTACAAAATAGACATCTTTAACATTTAAAAAATTATCTTTATCAATATGGCCCGATAGGTGGTACAATGATCATGATCTCATCCTTTCAATAACTACATAGTTGATGTTTTTAGTATTTCAAATCAACACAAAGTCTTAGAGTTTTGACGGGCATTTAATAGTTTTTCAGCATTCTACACACAGCCAATGACAGGGTTTATTGTCGACATGATAGTAAACCAAAAATACCCAAAATTAATGTGAAGGCTTAAATGGATATTTTTACTTATCCTGTTCAATACGAATTAGTAGGGGAGCGATTTAAGCAATGCGTGGATTTACTACATAGAAAAGATGCAAAAAAACGCCTACTAAAAATAGGTGTTTTTCGTGGTGATTAAAACGCTGATCAGAATGGTCCAATAGGTGGAACTAATAACCATGACGTTATCCTTTCAGAAGCTCATCTGTTGATGTGTTCACCATTGCAAATTATCAATTCAGTTTGATGCTTTAAACGGCTACTAACCGCGTTTTAGCATCCTATGTTTAGTCAATCAATACCCTTAATTTGGACATAAACAAGTTTTGTATTACTCAGATTTAAGTAATTCTTCTTGGGTTTTGTGTGATCCTTGTGATGCAACTTGGCTAAATGGGCATATTTTGGGCGTATACCCCTTTATAACTTGCCATTGATGATTGTTAGAGTAAGTAATCGTGTCAAAACACATCGGTGAAAACACGAAACATGGGTTACGACTTTTCCGCTCATGAGTGCTATACTTTATCTAAGATGACTCGTATTTTTAAGGAGGGGGTGATGAACGATAAAGCGTGCTTACGCCTGATTTTTTGCCTTCTCATCGTTGATCTTACCGTCAAGCTTATGATGCGACCGCCGAAAATTTTTCGTTTGACCGTTGTTCGATCATCTCGTGATTGAACACAGGTTGACACCATTGTCCTATGGCGATCTACGCGCTGTTTGCATACACTATATTTTGCTCTAAAATATAGGCAGTAAATGGGCGTGATTGCCTTAAAACATCATTTAAATCCGCTTTAAACTATGAGCTTTTGAAAAGGGTAAGTTGTATCTATTGACTTAGATGTGGTAAAACAATACAGTATTGCCCATACTATCAGACAGATTAAAATCCATGAACTCCAGAGGTGCTTATGAACAACGCAAAAACATGGATCCAAACTCTACGCCAACGTCCGTTTGATCTACCATGGTTTCATACAATTGCTCCAGAATTGTATCGTGATATTGAAGCGGGTTTAAAAGAGCGAAAAAAACGAGAAGGATTTATAGAAGTTTTAATTGAAAGTGAACGTTATCTCCCAACACAAACCCAATTTGAACCTTGGCGCATCCTCTTAAATCAAGCCACCGAGATCGCCTCTCGTATTCCCAATATCCCACTACGTTGTCAAACGCTGCTCTCATACGCAAATTTTCTTTCGGCGTTTTCAAAAGTAGACCTTGCTGAATCCCTTTATGAACAAAGTATTGACTTGGCTTATACCCATGATCTCCAGATCGAATTGATCCGGGCTTATATTGGCCTGATGTTTTTAAATCGTCATCGTCCGGTCAAACGTATCGCCCCTCAAGACATTATCGAAATCATCACTTACCGCTGTAATTTGCGCGATCCTAAACTTAGCACACGTTTGTATCAGGCCGTCGCCTACGCTTTACGCTTTAACGGAGATACTGAACAATCGTTGAACTACGCTTACATCGCCTTCATTTTTTGGAAAAGGTTAGAATCTCCCTTAGAAATTGCGCGCTCCGCACAAGCTATCGCTGAAACTTATCTAACTCAAGGCAACACCGAAGCATCAGATACTTGGTTCGCTCTCAGTGGCGTTTACTTCCTACAATGTGAATATCGTTGGCAGTATGGTGAGGTATTATTACAACGCGGTAAAATCGCTTACGATCAAGAGGATTATAACAAATCTGCGGAAATGTATGGCTTTGCCCTCACCGAATATCTGCAATTAGACGATTATTTTAAACAGGCCGAAACCTATCATCGGATCGCTGAAGCGCTCATGATGTTAGGGCAATTTGATCAAGCCGAAAAGCATCTTAACACCGCGGATCAGTCCATGCGCGTTTTAAATAACCGTATTCAAGAGTTATATATCTACTACACGCGCTCACTCCTAACGATTAAACGTAATGATCAAGCATCGGCGCTCGAAATGGTGGAAGAAGGATTACAACGCAGCCGTAGGCTTTTGAAAGAGGATTACAAACAACATCTTACGCAACTTTTTGAAACCCTCCAACAGCAACTACAACTAACCGATTCTTCAACACCTCAACTTATGGATTGACCAGAAAGGACAAAAAGGCACTTTAAGAGCGGGTAAAGCAAAAAATGCTTTTTTAAATAAAATTTAAACAAGCTTGATGAATGCACTTTTTAAGTTTGAGATGCTCAAAATGTGAAATTAGTAGCTTAAACCGAGCTAATTTCAAAAAAAAGTTGCGTTAACAAGAACATCTATGATATTCTTAGTCTATTGTGAACTATGCTTTTTCGGAGAAAACAACCATGATCATCGATACCGTAGCCGTCTGGAAAGAAAAATTACGCAAACACGCCGTAAACGGCCAGTGGTTTTCAGAAGCCGCTCCTGAGATTTATAGAGACATCCAAAAGGGACTCCGGCAAATTCCCCAAAAACGTGAAGAGTTTACTGGTGTATTGATCGCCACTGAACCCTTTTTACCAACCCTCGGACAACTGCAACCGTGGCGCGATTTAATGGTTAATGCGATCAATGTAACCTCAAACTCTAAAAATCTTGCTCTGCGCTGTGAGATTATGATCGCCACAGGCAATATGTACGCGATGTATGGCGATTTTGAACGTGCGGAAGAGTTATTTATCAAGGCCTGTGACCTTGCCTATGAGAATAATTTACCGCGCCAAGTGATCAACAGCTATATCGGCATGATGAATCTTTCGCTCAATACCTATCAACGCATCACCTATCAAGATCTACCTGCGCTACTGGATTATCATCCTGAACTTCGGGATAGTATGATGACCGGTAAACTCTATCTCGCCATCGCCAATGCCTGTAAGCAATGGGCGCAATTCCAGACAGCCAACGATTATGCCAAAATGGCCTATGTCTATTGGCTAAGGCAGAATAATTATGTCGAAGTGGGGCGCTCTGCTAAAATCTTGACGATCACTTCTATCTATCTCCGTAACTTCTCAGAGGCCGAAAGTTGGTTAGAAATTGCCGAACAATGCTACTCCAAAACCGACTATATTTGGCAATATAGCGAAATTCTCTACCTCAAAGGCCAACTCGCCAACGAACATCAAAATTTTGATGAAAGTCTAGAGTACCTACAAAAAGCCTTGGAAGAATTCAAAAAATTGGATGACCCTAATAAACATGCCGTCGCTTATCACGCCATTGCTCAAGCCCATATTCATAAACGTCAATTTGAGCAGGCCGAGGCGAACTTAGCCCAAGCAGACGACATCGCCCAAAAAACCAATAACACTTTCCAACGCTTACACATTCTCCACACCAATGCTTATATGAATGCGAAGCGCGATCGCCGTCAAGATAGCTTAGAACAGATCAAAGTTGGGCTAGAAGTCCTCTCCTCTTTGCAAAACGAGACTCAATTCCAAATGCTTCAACAGAAGTTTGAAGAATTGCAACAGATGATCATTAACGACGACCCACAACTAAGCTAACCCACATCACCCCCTAAAAATGCAACAGCCTATCTCATCGATAGGCTGTTTGCTTTTAATAAGCTTACATCAAAAATCAGGGCAAAATCGGGAATAACATTGCGGTTCGCTCCTCTCTTCAGTTGTCGTTTGATGTCTTCAGTATTTCAAATCCGACAGGTGAGAGATGGCGTTTTTACTACAATTACAGACATTTAATTAATATATTATACTTAATACTAAGACGGAATTTCGTCAATTTAATTACAGATTCAGCGTAAGTTCTTACACTTTTTTATTTTTTCTTAAACCAAAATCGATGAATTTTTTAATAGATAAATATGTAACGTAATTTGTGAAGTTATTAAAACTGACAGTGAACGGTTAGTGAACTATGAATGATATTAGCAGGCAAAGCGTAGGGTGATCGTGGTTTATCCAACTTGGAAAGAAATTCATTTCGCTTTATAGTTTGACTCATCGGGCGGAATGCACATGGACAATCGTATGTTTTATCGACTACTGATCATCATTGGACTTATCTTAGGGGCGGGGACATCTAGGGCGACCACCGATGTTCCCCCAAATTATGTGATCAATCTGATCACGGCTGACATCACGAACGGGCAAATTGAAATTGAATTTGGTGTTACCAATATCGGCGGCGCTTCCAATATCAGCACACAGGCGGAACTGGTGGCCTTTGATGATAATGGAAATGCGCGGGTGATTGCACGCGAAACCTTGCGGCCACTTAATGGCAATACCGATCGCGAAACCTTGATTTTACGAGCGGATGCTGTTCAATTTCCGGCGAATAGTCAGCAGATCTTTCGTATTCAGATCGCCAGTCTTCCCGGTCAACCTGCCATCACCAGTGATACCGAGTCGATCAGTCTCACGATGACCACTTCATCCGCGCCTAACCCAAGTCCCACCAATGCGCCGGAGTTTCAATTCCCCGATCTACGGTTACAACTCAATTTTAACGCCCAAGAGCGCGTCCTCTTGTCCATGGGGATTATCGCGGCAACGATGCTGCTCTTGTTACTGTTACGCCTCTTATGGCGCTTATTATTCAGTCAACCCGTCGACTTCACCACACCATGGCAGCCTCCCTATGCCACCATGCCTCAACTTGATCCTTATAGTGTGGGGGGAGTGCGTCAAGCTTGGCAACCGTATGCCCAAAATAACACGCTTACGGCCACAGCGATCCCAAATGCTTATCATGTCACCAAGCACTTGATCGGCACAGACGGCGTTTATTTGTCCGGTTGGCAGATCATGGCGATGCGCCTCGTTCAATACGATCAATTCGGACGGGTGTCACGGAGTCAAACCCTTGCCCGACCTTGGATGCTCAAACGCTTAAATCGCCTCATGCAAAAGAATCGGGGCTTGAACTCTAAACAGCTTGAGCGACACTTACAACCGATCGCGAAGCGCCTCATACGTCAATTTTATAAAAAAATCACTCGGCGTAGTGCGATGCTACCGATCGCGTTAGATGTTCGTCTTAAAGGAACGCATGGTGAGGTCAATATTTTCTTTGAATTGTATCAATTTCAGCCCAACGGTTGGCTCCCCCTAGATCGTTGGCAACCAGAGATGATCGTGACCGGAAAAACCCTGCATGAAAGTTACACCTTTACCCTTTACGGACAGACCGGAAACGAAACATTACGCCAATTCCGTCAACGCTTACCCCATGATTTGACCCGCGTGCTAAGCGAATTTATCGGCGCAAAATCAACGCAAGTCCGATCTAAACCTACTTCTGGCCCGATCGCACCCGATACTCCCACCACAGCAACCACTCCCTCTGTACCGATCAAGGAATAAAACAGGGGTGATCTAAACCAGATCACCCCTGTTTTTAATTCGAGTTGTTTAAATTATTCAGCAGGCAGAACCACACCATCGATCACATGGATCACGCCATTGCTGGCTTCTACATCGGTCGCAACCACGGTAACGGTACGACCACGTTCATCGGTCAAGGTGACGGTATCACCATCGATCGCTACGGTCAAAATACCACCTTGTAACGTGGTGATCTCTTGGCCGTCTTCTAAGTCGGCCGCTAACACACGTCCTTCGACCACATGGTAGAGCAGGATTTGTGTTAACATCTCTTGATCACTCGTGAGATCTTCAACCGTGATGTCCAATTCTTCCAACGCCGCTTCAAACGCATCGTTGGTCGGAGCAAACACCGTCAATTCATCCTCACCGCTCAAGGCCGCCGCCACAGCCGGGTCAGCCGCCAAGACCAATTCGACTAAGGTCGTAAAGTCTTCATTGGCTAACGCGATGTCTACTAACGTTCCGGCGCTGGCTTCTTCGGTCGCTTCTTCCGTTGCGGCCGGTTCAGCCGGAGTCACGGCCGGGGGCGCTGCAAAATCTTCCTCAGGTTGGAAATCAACAGCAGGATCGGTCGCAACAACCACGACACCAGGTGCGTCCGCCGTGCCAACCGCAGCCACTAAGTAGTTCAAACCCGCTTCTAATTCCGTGCCGGTCAAGTCGATCAACACAGGAGCGGCTAAACCGTTCGGGACGACCGTCAAGTCATACGTCTCGGCAGGAACATTTAACACGACCACGCCATCATTCAACGGACCTAAGGGGGTCGGGAACGAACCGGGGAAACCGAGCGCGCTCACGATCACGCTTTCGCCAGCACGTACATCAACTGGATCGACCCCGGGAATACCGTGGAACACGGTAACGCGGGCATTACCTTCTTCAATTTCGCTGAAGTCTTCTTCGATCAACACGCCTTGATAACCAGCATCAGCATTGCCAACTGCGGCGATCGTGACATAATCCCCAGCCGCAAATTCGACCGTCAACGGGCCAATCGCAGCGTTCGCGATGTTGCTGCTTCCACCCACAGCCACTTCATACGCACCGGGTTCAACTTCGATCCAGCGCGTAACGGCGCGAGGACGCAAACCGCTGAAGCGAACTTCACCATTGATGAAAACACGCGCATTCGGCACATCAGGGGCGAAATGTGCGACACGGTAATACGCCGGGCCAGAAGGTGCTTCTTCCGTTGCATCTTGGGCAAACAAGGGCGCAACCCCAACCAAGAGAAGCGCAGCCAGCAAAAGAGCTAAAAACTTACGCATTCTTCAATCTCCTCATAGAGTAAGCGGGTAAAATGTTCCAATTTTTTGAGTGGAACTCTAAACTACAGAGTATATAGCATGAGTTTACAATGTCAAAAATAAGTTTAATGTGAGTGTCTGGTGAACGTTAACATGCGCCGTTAAATTTGTTGAGGATCTTCGGGTGTTCCCGTCATGGCATAGAGTAGAACGCCTAACGCCGAAATGAGAAAATTTCCGATCACCCCGACCGCTTGTAAAGGCCCCAAAAAGACATCTACGGCAAAAGCGCGAGTATGCGATCCAAAGCCGGAGATGTCCGCTAAACCAGAAAGTGCCGCAAACACTAACCCAGTTAACGCTAAGCGCGTTCCAATCTGTTGGACAAGGTTAGAAGGCGTATTCGGATAAAAAGTGAACTTGACATACAATAACGCGCCCAAAATGACCAAGGTGAACCCAGTTAAAATTGCGATAATCTGCACAATTCCAATACTGGGCGTAGGATCAATGCCCGTAAGGCCCGGAAATAAACCCATGATGGTTAACACCATGCCTAACGCGCCTAAGGCGATCCCTAATTGTGCGATCCGCGCCATATGTATCCTTTGCGGTGTGATTGAGCGACTCTCTCAAAATTCTACCCACAAAATGCCAGAGACGATAGACGATGATCATCTAAGTCCTGATCAAAATGGCGGCAAGTGTATCGGCAAGATGAACCGCTGTCACCGTCGCCGCTGACTGTCTGCACGTCCTCAAAATGGCGGCTGACCCCATTCCACGTCTTGCTGCTTTTCTTCACCCACTGGTATAGTTTTCTCAGGTTCATCAGGTTGACCTTTCTGTTATGATGACAAAGAGTCTTCCAGATGAACCTTCTTTTTGCTACTGTCGCCCCCTCAGCAGCTATGTATGAGGAGGGTTAGGGGTGGGGGTTGGACGCAAGAAACTTTTCTGATATTACTTCTGTGTCCTCTGTGGTTTTCTTTTTCTTCTTTTTTGTTTTATTGCTATATTCTCTAAAAATACAGACAAATGTTACGACTTTTTCGCCCATTTGTGCTATGATCCAAGCTATCATCATTAGAAGGAGCGGATAACCATGCGTTTCTACTCGGTTTTTGCTGTTTTGAGCGAGCTTACTTTTCAACTTTGCGACGCACACCTAATCTTACGATCCGCCTAACCACGTTGCCGCTGTCGCCGAATAAATTTTTTTCCCTTTGCCGCTACTACTGCCGCCACCCGGAACAGATGAATATTGAAGAGGACTCGATCACCCTGTTATCGGAAGCCTGTAAGCGAACGATATGCTAAAATTCAACTAAGAGCGCCGTTGATGAAAAAAGGGGAATTGGGGTGGACGCAAAAACCGATTATTTAGCGACACAATTGGATGAATTACGTGATCAAGGCCTGTTTAACACGATTCGCACGATCGACAGTCCGATGGATGGGCGGATCGTGGTGGATGGGCAACCGGTGATCAATTTTTGTGCGAATAACTATTTAGGCTTAGCCAATCATCCGCGCTTACGTGAGGCCGCGAAACGGGCGATCGATCAATACGGGATTGGCCCCGGCGCGGTTCGCACGATCGCGGGTACGATGTCGCTGCATGTGCGCTTAGAGCAACGTTTAGCAGAGTTTAAAGGCGCGGAGGCCGTGATCACCACCCAAAGCGGTTTTACCGCGAATCTAGCGACGATTCCGGCCTTGGTCGGTAAAGGCGATGTGATCTTCTCCGATACCCTGAATCACGCCAGCATTATCGATGGGTGTCGGTTAAGCCGGGCGCAAATTGTGGCCTATGCTCATAACGACATGGACGACTTGCGCCGTAAGATCGCCGAAACCACCGACTACGGACGACGTTTGATCATCAGCGATGGGGTGTTCAGCATGGACGGTGACATCGCACCTTTACCGGAACTCTATGCGATCGCACAAGAACATCAGATCCTGCTGATGGTAGATGACGCGCATGGGGAAGGGGTGTTGGGGCGTGGTGGCCGCGGGATCGTGGATCACTTTGATCTACATGGCAAGGTCGATATTGAGATCGGCACGATGAGCAAAGCGTTCGGGGTGGTTGGTGGGATTGTGGCGGGAAAACAGGTCATCATCGATTGGTTGCGACAACGCGCACGGCCGTTTCTGTTTTCTAGCGCGATGACTGTGCCGGATGTGGCGGCGTGCCTTGAAGGGATCGATATGCTAGAAGAGTCAGAAGAATTGGTCAAACGCTTGTGGGATAATGCCGCGTTCATGAAACAAGAGTTAAAAACCATGGGCTTTGACATCGGACGGAGTGAAACGCCGATCATCCCGGTGATGTTAGGGGAGGCTCCCTTGGCGCAACAATTCAGCCGTCAATTGTTTCAAAATGGTGTATTTGCCATGGCGATCGGTTTTCCGACCGTAGCCAAAGGCGCGGCCCGCATTCGGGTGATGAACACCGCGGCGCATAGCCAAGCGGATCTAGAGCAAGCCTTAGTGGCGTTTGAGACCGTTGGGAAGGCCTTAGGGGTGATCGCGTAATCCTAAAAGGGGCGCATTATGTGCGCCCTTTTTAGGCGAATCTTCATTTTGACGGGTGATAAACGTGTTACGATGACAAGATGAGCTTAAATCAAGCGAAAGTGTAGATCTATGAGTGATCCCACGACTTCCCAAGCGCAAGACTCGCAACCCTTGCCAACGGTTTTACCGCCGTCTCTTGGCACAACGCCCCCCATGCAACAAGAGGATCCCGATCAGCGGGTGTTTCAGCGGCGTGTGTTGACCGTGATCGGACTTGGCACGGTGGTGATCGTGTTGTTGCTCACTTCTTGGGTGACGGTCAATATCTTGTTACTGGTGTTTTTAAGCGCGTTATTCGCGATCATCTTCCGTAGTTTTATGCGGGTGATCACCCATAACACCAAGATAGGAGAAAACATCGCCTTTTTGATCGTGTTAGGGGGGTTGATTCTGATAGTAGGGTTGATTGTAGCATGGTTAGGGCCACAATTATCGACGCAATTTGAACAACTAAGCGATCAACTGCCACAATCGATCGAACGAGTGCGGGAAAGCTTGTCACAATCGCGTTGGGGACAATTTTTGTTGGATCAAGCGCCGTCCTCTAGTGAACTGAATGACATCGTGTTAGGCGGAGGCAATCAGGCGGATTTAGTCGGGCAAGTAACCGGATTTTTCTCGCGCACTTTGGCCGCGATCACCAATGCGTTTGTGGTGATCTTCTTATCGCTGTTTTTAGCAGTAGAACCGGATATTTACACGGAAAGCTTTGTGCGTTTGTTCCCTAAGTCACGACGACAACGTACCCGCGAAGTATTAGAGGCGATCGCTAAAATTTTACAACAATGGTTGTTAGCGCGGTTTGTATCGATGACCTTTGTTGGGATTGCCACCACGATCGGCTTGTATTTGTTGGGGACTCCCTTGGCACTAGCCTTAGGCTTGATCGCTGGGTTGCTCTCGTTTATCCCGACCTTTGGGCCGTTGATCTCGGTTGTGCCAGCAGCGTTATTGGCCTTTTTGCAAAGTCCAGAACAAGCGTTATATGTGTGCGGCTTGTATATCTTGGTGCAACAGATCGATAACTACTTAGTGACCCCCTACATCGAACGGCGGACGGTATTGTTACCGCCCGCGTTGACGATTGTCACCCAATTGTTACTAGGGGTTTTGGTGGGCTTTTTGGGGCTGGTGTTAGCCGCGCCATTGGCCGCTACCGGGGTGGTGCTGATCCGCATGTTGTATATTGAAGACGTGTTAGATGATCCAGTCGAATGATCTTTCAGGTGATTACATTTCACCCACTAGATTAGTGATCGCCCGTTCTAACTCTTTATACTGAAAGGGCTTCAACAAGAAGAGGTTTGCGCCCATGATACGCGCCCGTTGTTGTTCTTCAACATGACCGCTAATGATAATACAAGGCAGTTGCGTCCACGGTGAATTGCGGCGTAACCAATCTAAGAAGGCCCACCCGTCCATCACGGGCATTGAGCCGTCGGTAATGATAATCTGGGGTGGGGAGTCTTTATGCGCCTCTAACAGCGCGACTCCTTCCCGTCCAGATTTACCCGTGATCACCGTATGTCCATCTAGTTCCAAAATTTCGGAAAACATCTGGAGCATATCGGGATTGTCCTCAAGAAAAAGCACTTTTGCCACGTTGACCTCACTGAAAACTTGAAAACTCGAATGCTTCCCAATTTAAGACATTAGGGACGGATATGCCCTTCACCGATGATGATCCACTTGTAAGTAGTCAGTTCTTCAAGGGCCATCGGGCCGCGGGCATGAAGTTTCTGGGTACTCACGGCGACTTCCGCGCCGAGTCCTAACGCGCTACCATCGGTAAAGCGTGTGCTGGCATTGACATAGACAGCTGCGGAGTCCACTTCATTTAGAAATTGATTGGCGTGATCGATGTCTTCGGTGATGATGCTATCAGAATGTTGGGTGCTGTGTTGACGGATGTGATCAATCGCTTCATCTAGATCCGAGACCACTTTAATCCCCAAGATCAGCGACATCCACTCTTGATCAAAATCATCGGGTCCCGCCAACTCCACCCCGGCACATGTCCCGATCAACTGATAAGCGCGTTGCTCCGCCTTAAAAGTGACCCCGGCCGGTCCGAGTCGCTCAATCACACAGGGTAAAAAGGTTTCGGCGACCTGTTGGTGGACTAGCAGCGTATCTAAGGCGTTACACACTGAAGGGCGTTGTGTTTTGGCGTTGTAGGTGATGTTAAGCGCATCATCTAACTTAGCCGACTTATCAACAAACACATGACAGATCCCGATCCCGCCGATGATCACGGGAATTGTGCTATGTTCACGACAAAATTCATGCAAGGTGTTTCCACCGCGGGGGATGATCATGTCAATATAACGGTGTAATTTGAGCATTTGACCGACATAGGCGCGATCGGTGCTGGCGATGTATTGGATCGAATCGGCAGGTAAGCCGTGACGGGCAAGCGCGTCATTTAGCACTTGAACCAGTGCGAGATTGGTTCGCAATGTCTCTTTACCGCCACGCATGATCGCTGCGTTACCTGTTTTTAGGGCCAGCGTGGCTACGTCTACGGTGACATTCGGCCGCGCCTCATAGATCACCCCTAAAACGCCGATCGGCGTGCGACGTTTCGAGACTTTAAGCCCATTCGGTAATACTCGTGCTTCAAATTCGAGTCCCACCGGATCGGGTAACGTCGCGACATTGCGTGCATCATCGGCGATCTGATCAAGGCGTTTTTGTAAATCTAAACGGTCAAGCAGGGCGGGGGTTAAACCGTTGCGTTCACCATCGATCAGATCAAGACGATTTGACTCAAGGATTGTGGAGGCATGGGTTTGAAGTGCGTCTGCAATCGCGATCAACGCGGCATTTTTAGCGCTGGTGGTCGCTTTCGCCAATTGTCGGGACGCGAGGCGCGCCCGTTCACCCATCGCCTGAAGATCGATCTCTGATGATGTGTCTTGCATAGCGTCCTCAACTTCTAGGCTGATCTCATCGTAAGTTAACCTTTAGGTTATCACAAAAAGGTTAGTTTGTTGAAACCTTAGTACGATTTTTTACGCACGTTAATCTACGATGAAAGTTAGCAAAAGGTTTAAAGGACAGCTTTGATCGTCTCCGCCAGCTTAGCGTTAATCCCGCGCACTTGCATCAAATCTTGGACGGTGGCATGACGGATGCGATCGATCGAATTGTCGAAAGCGCTCAACAACGCTTTACGCTTTTTGGGCCCCACGCCGGGGATGTTGTCTAGTAGGCTGATCATGGTCTGTTTATCACGACGATTGCGATGACTCGTGATGGCGAATCGATGCGCTTCATCACGGATGCGTTGCACCAAGTAAAGCGATTGACCGCGCCGTGGCAAGATCACCGGGGCGGATTGACCGGGTAGATAGATCTCCTCAAACTGCTTGGCTAGTGAAGCCACCGGAACGCGATCGGTTAAACCGAACGCTTGAAGCACTTCGATCGCAATGTTGAGTTGACCTTTACCACCATCGATCAACAGCAGATCTGGCAATAAGCGCCAAGTCTCATCACGATCGGTTCTGCCGGGGGCAATCGTGGCCTGTTCATCTTGGGTCAAGACATAACGATTAAAGCGGCGGGTGAGCGCCTCTCGCATTGATTGATAATCATCGGGGCCATCGTGTTCCACTGATCGGATGTTAAAGCGGCGATATTCACCTTTGGCCGGCGCACCTTGTACAAAGACCACCCGACTCGCTACGATCGCCGTGCCTTGTGTGGTGCTGATGTCATAACATTCGATCCGGTTGGGCGGTTTCGGGAGTTTCAACTCATTTTGCAATTCGGCTAACGCTTGTTCATGTTTCGTGGTATCGGCTTCCCATTGCGCTTTCATCATGCGGAGCGCTTCATCAGCGTTTTCTTGTGCCATTTTGACCAGATCGGCCTTATTACCGCGTTGTGGCACGGTGATCTCTACTTTGCTACTGTTGCGTTTATCGCTGAGCCAACGTTCAATGATTCGGGTTTCTTCAACCTCATTCGGTAGGATCACCTCACGCGGGATCTCCTCCGCTTCGCTGTAAAATTGGGTGATAAATTGGCTCAAGATCGACTCGTTGGTCTCATCTTCGGCGTTATCCAAGCGGCGGGTATCGCTCCCGATCAACTTACCATTGCGGATAAACAAGATCTGCACGATCGCATCACCATTTTCGCGGGCGATCGCGAGGACATCGTGATCGGTCATCTTTGGACTGACGGCTCGGTGGCGTTGGGTGATGTATTCAATCGCACGCAGTTGATCACGGAGTGCAGCTGCACGTTCAAATTGCAGTGCTTCGGCGGCCGCGTTCATCTGTACGGTGATACGGGCGATCACCCCTTCCGATTTACCGCCTAACACATCCATCAATTCGCTGATCATCGTGCGATATTCGATCTGATTCACCCGTCCGATACACGGTGCATTACACAATCCGATGTCCGCAAATAAACAAGCGCGTTCGTCTTTGCCGGTGATCACCCGATCGCAAGTGAGATAGGGAAAGGCCTTGCGTAAGACGCGCAAGGTATTTTGGACAGCCCACATTGCGGCATATGGGCCAAAGTAGCGACTCCCATCTTTCAGGATGCGTCGTGTCGTCTCCACTTTGGGAAAGGGGTCTTGCCATGTCACCTTGATATAGGGATAGCGCTTATCGTCTTTCATCAGCACGTTAAAGCGAGGTTTATGCTGTTTGATCAAGTTTTCTTCAAGGATCAACGCTTGCACTTCAGTTTCGGTGATGATCACATCAATGTCAGCGATCAACGTCCGCATGTGGAGCTTTTTCGGTTCAAGGTTGGCGTTGGGCGTGAAGTAACTACGGACGCGATTTTTGAGCTTTTTCGCCTTGCCGATATAGATAATTTTGCCGTGGTTGTCTTTCATCAAATAGACACCAGGCTTGAGGGGCAAGCTGGCTAAAATGTTTTCGATGTGATCGGGAGTTTGAAACGTCATATTTTTACCGCGCTCACCATAAATTCAAACAGTTCTTTTTTTGAGTTACGCTTACGCAAAGGATGAATCTCCACTTGTGCAAGTCCTAATTCGGCAAATAGGGCCGCATATATTTTCTCGACAGGGATCAAGGTCTGATAAAACTTAGAATTTCCGACAATGTAAAACAATTTAGCGCCATGCGTCAAATGTGGCAATAAATGATCGACATGGGTGGTGATGTCCTCAAAATACCGTTGCACATACCGCGCTAACAAGACGCTTTCTGTTTCAATCGCCTGAATCAACGGTAAAAATTCGGTAAAATAGGGACGGTTTAAGGTGGGTTGCCATTGATTTAAACGACTGGTTGCGACTCCCCACGTCCCGCCGATCGCTTGCCAATCGAGATCCCCTGCTTGTGCGCCTGTGGACAAATAGCCTAACCAATACATATAAGGACGCAACTCACGGATGTAACTCATGCGATTCGGATAAGGTGGAGAGGTGATGACTGCATCATAACGTTGATCGGTTTGTAAATGACGGCTATCCTGTTGAGTGACGCTGACTTGACCAGTTAATCCTGTGGACGCACCGTTAATCACTTGCAAAACCTCATTTAAAAATTCGTCTAAATGCCAAGCCCGACTCCGATCAAATAAACCAATCATGGGTGATTTAAAAGACATGGATTGATGATTAAACGCGGCATTTGACCATTGAATCAAGACTCGGCAAAATGCGATCCATAAGAGATCCCGCTGTTTAGGTTCAATCGTTTGAATGCCTTGATAGATTTCCGAGAGTAAATTTAACGCAAAAGCATCCCACCACCGTTCGATCTGATAGATCGGAGGTTGCCAATGATCCGAAGGAGATGATCTGTTAAGCCTTTCAACAAGGGTAGATGCCGATTGACGTATTGAATTTAAGGTATCAGGTGCATAATTTTGCGTTTTGACCTGCGCTAACCACACCAAAAATGGATTCAGATCATATAAATCACATGCGATCCCACGTTCGGCACACGTAAGTCCGGTGGTGCCTGTCCCCGAAAAGGGATCGATCACTTGTCGAATATTGTTGTGTTGATCAAGAATTTGATGAACGACTTGAATCGAATAAGCGGGGGTAAGACGTAACCACCCATGCCGCCCCTGTTTAAGGTTATACTTAAAGGTCATTTCTGCGCGTTGTCTATTCATGTGTTTCAAGCAACGTCTTTAAGATACCAAAAATCATCGTTTTAATGGTTTGTTGATGAGTTTGAAAAAAAAGCGCGAGATCATAATCAAGGACTTCTTTAACGAATACATAAATGGAATCGGTAGAGTTTCCGTTGATATAGCCAAGCAATAACAACCATTTTGCAAGTTGATATCGGTAAGCCACATCGCGATCAATTTGGGTTGAAAGTACGA
Source organism: Anaerolineae bacterium (assembly GCA_025454525.1). GTDB lineage: Bacteria > Chloroflexota > Anaerolineae > Aggregatilineales > Phototrophicaceae > JALOOG01. Next base: position 46,789 of record JALOOG010000055.1, read on the forward strand.
CTACGACAGGTAAATAACCCTTGTGCATAAGCGTTAGCGGCATTGGCTAAATCCGCATTTTGCCGCTTAGAGTCTTTGCTTTTATAACCTTGACGGATCTCAAACACCACCCCGCGTAATGCCTGTGCGATTGTGGGACTGATATTTAATTGTGCTGAAGCTTGTAGTATCCATTCGCGAACTCGTTGTTTTTTTAGAGGATCGGCAATGTCATCTAATTCGATTCTTGCGTCTAAAGATAAAGCACGATTTTTACCTGCGGTTGTCTCTACCGTATATATCCACTTGGTTTGAGTGGCGGTTAAATTTAACTGATCTTGGATGATCTGACGGATTAGTTCTTCGCAACCAATACCAATTTGACGGTATATTGACGTAATGCCACCTGCTGCTCGATGGGCTGAATACATCAATGGCGTGTCTAAACCAAACCAATGATAAAACGCATCATTACGATATAGGGATTCAAAATCATTCCAAGTTAAACCGCGTGTACTGCCTTGCCCAAATCTTGGCAAGTAGGATTTACAAATTTCTAAACGACTCAGCAGGATATTGAGATAATCTTGATCGGTTCCCATAGAATCCATTACCTAAAAATTTGTTCTATTGTAATCACTTTATGGCAAAGTTGCGAGAGATCAAAAGAGCGATCATCTAGATCGCTCAATTGAGTCCTAAAACAGTTGACGCACGTTGACACAACGATGCACCACCCGCATTTAACCATTGATCCAACGTGGCACTGGAGGCGCGATTTTGACTCGTATCGGCGTAAATACCCGTCCCCCAACGATAATAACGTTGGGTCTCGCTGTGCCAAGACTCAAACGGCTTTTGTAACACCGACGGGCCGCCGTTATAACAAGCCATCGCCCGCCCAGCGTCCCCATTGGCCCACCCTAAACACGAATTGAGGTAAGCCGCGCCGCGATCCGCATTGGTTTCTGGGTCAAGTTGATCCTCATTCATACCAAAGTGAAATGGCATCACTTGAAACAAACCTTGCGCCCCCGCAACGCTACTCACGGTGGGATGACCACACGACTCGATCTGCATCACCGTCGCTAACAAATTCGGATCAAGTTCATGCGCTGCTGCCCACCGCGCAATATCTCCCGCCCACCGTTGGACTTGAGGGGTAAACAATGGTGCGATCACCCCCGTCTGTAGTTGGCTTTCTATCGGCAACGATGAAAATGACTCGATCCGATCTTCGATCCACGTTTTACCCGCGTTCACCGTGCTTTGAGCGATATGACTCATCCCATTGATCAACGGCGGTAGCAGCATCATCACAATCACACTCAAGATCAACCAAGCGGGTAGGTGTTTGATCAATTGCGTACGTGTCTGGTCTTCAAACATAACACGACGCGAAGTAACTCGTTTTGACATCACGATTCTCCGTAAAAATCGATCCAATTAAAGGGCTAGGAAGACTTCAATAATAGCACAAATGTGCGAATTTGACAAGAGGCGCTATGGCATGTAAGGATTATGCGATGTGTACATCAGAATGAGATCAAAGGAGTATATGCGTTGCGTATTGTATTTTTAGGCGCGAGTTTGACCGAAGGGGTCTACGGCGGTAACTTTGTGCGCGGCGTGGCGGAACGAATGCCGGAACATGAGATCATCAACATGGGCGTAGGCGGTAGCACCATGAATCGCCTTTTAGAGCGCCTTGATGACGCGATCGCCACTCAACCAGACGCGGTGTTGATCATGGCCGGAAGTAATGATGCAATCGCTTACAGCCAACCGCTCACCCGTCCGTATTATAAATCGGCGCAAAACTTGCCCAACGGTTATTTGACCCCCGCCGAATTTGGTCAGATGTTTCGCGAATTGATCGAACGGTTGCAATTGGCTTTTATCCGACCGTTGATCGGCTTGCCACCGTTGGAATATAACCCGACGATCGCGGAGGCCTCACAACTGTTTAATACGATCGTCACCGATGAGTCCCGCGCTCACAAGGTCCCGATCCTTGATCTAAATCCGGCGCTCATGCCGGAATCGATTCCCGATCGTCCGCCGTTAGATCTCAAAATGATCTTCTTGATCGGTGATCGGGTACAAAGCGGTTGGAAAGATTATGAGCGCGAACGCGAACAGGGCGGTTATACCTACTCATTTGACGGCATTCATTTTACCGAAGCGACCGCTACACGAGTCGCCGATCTCTTGACGGATTTTTTACGGGCCGAATTAGGCTAACATCCCTAGAGATCCCCACGTTTAGGGGATCTCATCGTCTAATCCCGGTTCATAGGCAAAGTGAATATGCCCTAATTCCGGTGGGACGGGAGGGATCGGTTGTTGCCAATAGACCGGCCGGATGAAATTCAGCGTATTCCGATCTAACCCCAAAGCATAGCGCCATTCGCGCTCTACCCATTCGGATTCGCGTGCGGTATGTGACCAAAAAAGCTGAAAAATATCGGCTTGTTCGATCAAAGCGTACAGTTGATCATCCCAATCTTGGCCACTCTTGATCGATTGAACATCGCGCAAAAAATCAAACCCCAAGGCGCGATAGGCTTTTTCGACTCGTTCCACAATGGCGGTATCGCGCCGACTGTAACTGCAAAAGATCGCCTTATACAGCTTTTGAGTCATGGTGGTCATGGTCAACGACTCGGCCGTTGCGCTGACAAACACCGATAGCGGAATATCCGCCACGATCACGCCTTCCACCGTAAAATTGAGCGTCCCGTTGACTGCTTGATCGATGGGTGTCTCTGGCAAGGCGCGAAATTTAAACTCTAGTCGATGCCAATCCTCAAAAAAACCGATTGTGATCTGCGGCGGGTTAAACTGCACCCCCGCTAGATCTGGTGTGGCGGTGATCACCGTGCCGATCGGTAACACCCGTTGCGCTGACTCCACCATGCGGCGGATGATCGCCATCGTACCGCCGAACACCCGTTGCGCGTCCGCGATCACCGCTTCGGCCGCAGACGATTTAAAGATGTACGCCGTCAATGGCATCCAAGTCTCTGGCCGAATCTCACTGGGGTAGTAGGTCGAAAACTGCACATCTGGATTAACCGTCTCTGATGACGACACTTCCACCCCCGGAAAGGCATTTTGAGCGCGCATCACCAAGCCTCGCCGCATTTCCGACGGATCGATCTGGGCTAAAGCGGCCCGTGCTTCCGGACGATCCAAGAGACCCCGCAATACTGGGATCGCTTCGATCGCTTTGAGTTGCCCCAAGGCCGCGATCGCGGCCAATTTGACCGCTTCGGCCGGATGCTCTAACCATGCGATCAGACGCGGGATCGCGGTCTGATTCTTATCTTCGACAATTTGGGCGATCTCCGCGAGGACGGCCTCGGAATCCGCCCACTTAGTCATGTTTGGCTTCGGTGGATTGATCTTGCAGATCTGCGACGGCCTTGGAGAGTTCTTCGGCCGGCTTTTCGATACTCAAATCGGTGATCTGTGGATTCACCGGATTCGGGATGTCGGTTAACGGTTGTTCGGCCACAGGCGGCGCACCATACAATTCATATAGTTTCGAGATCGATTTTGATGAACTGATCTCTTTGACATCTTGATGTTCGTCGTGTTGCGTGCCGACGCGCATCACCAGCCCGATGATCACCACGTTTAAGATGACGATCACAAACAAAACAAGATTCGCAAAAGCGTATTGATCCATAACCATCCTCATATCGCGAGACTTAAACGGCGGCTATTGTACCTAGCACCACGCAAAAATCACACTCTGGTTTCCTAACACCGCGCAATTCACACGCACTAACTTTCGTCGGTGTTAAAACACGTCCCCAACTCCCCTAAAGCGATCTCATTGGTGGTCACTTGGATCACACAAGTTTCAATGCGGGTGGTCATGGCGGTAAAATCGTTTGCAAATTGTTGACTTAATGATTGTAAACTTCCGGTTGCTACAAACAAGCCCATGATCACCAAAAACGCGCCGCTCACCCGTTTGATCGTCCGCATGTGACGTTGAAGTTTGCGTAATGCCCCTTGCGCGCTATCCAACAACAACGCGCATAATAAAAACGGCACCCCTAATCCAAACGCATAAGCGATCAAGCGCGGGAGGGCGTATTCCATTTGTCCAGTAGCGGCCGAAACCGTGAGGATACTGCCGTAGATCGGCCCGATGCACGGAGTCCAACCGGCCGCAAATACGATCCCCATGGTCAGCGACCCGCCAAGTCCGCCATTTTGCGGAGCCAGATCGCGGCGTGTGTCTGCATAAAATGCGGTGTTGAGTCGATCCACCGTCCCGTTTAAAAAGATGCCGGGTTGGGTAAACGCGCCACTCATGAACAACCAAAATAGCCATAACGCGGAAAAGATCAAGGCAAAGGTTGGGGCCCAATCCTCACGCCCCCATAAACGCGAGTTCCACAGATCCACTTGTCCGGTAAAGCCCCATAACAGATAGACGCAACCGATCACACTGATCCCGATCACCAAAGCGAAATGTAATGCAGGTCGCTGAATCGTGGTTATACGTTGTAACAGATACGGGATCACACCCATAAAATGCAACCCGAACAAGATGATCACCACGCCGCCCAAGCGCCCGATCACGTCTTTCATCAGGTTTACGCCGATGCTACCGACCAGCACCGTCGCTAAGATCCCGATCGCCACAAATACAATCATAAAACCCAAGACGAACATTGATCCATGCGCCAACATGATAAACCGTTGACCGCCGGTCGTCATCGTGGCGCTACCACCACCGCTAGGGGATACGGTGACTTGAGTTTGTAGGTGACTACTGGCCCGACCGCTCATATAACCCAGATAGGCCGGCACTAACGGCAAAACACACGGCGAGAGAAACGAGAGCAATCCGCCGAGAAACGCCAATCCTAAGGTGACATCAAACATCGCTCATACTCCACAATCCACAACTCCCTTTCATTCTAACCTGACTTTAAACAGATGATGAGGCAAAAGATCATCTTTCTAACAGAAATTCATCACAATGGGAACTCTGCTTCAGCTTTGCGCGTCTTATCCCCAAGCGTACATAAAAATTAAGTTTATAGGAGCAGAGACGATGAAACGCTGGGGGTTGCTATGGATAGTCGGTCTTTTAAGTTGTTTGTTGGTTGCGCCGGCTGCGGCCCAAGAATGGATCACCCCGCCTGGCGTGTTTACCGATCCCAATTGGCTACGGATTGATTTTCATCGGGTGAATGTCGCAATTACTGATCAAGTCGCTACAACGGATGTCGATTTGCAATTCACCAACACCGGAGACGCACTTGCTGAAGGCACCTTTTTGTTTCCACTGCCCGAAGGCGCGGCGGTCGATCAATTGACCATGATCATTGACGGGATCGCGTATGAGGCGAAAATCCTAGCCGCCGATGAAGCCCGCAATATCTATAACGAGATCGTGCGTCAATATCGCGATCCGGCCCTGCTCGAATACGTCGGGACGAGCGTGATCCAAGCGAACGTGTTCCCGATTCCGGCCGGTGAATCGCGCCGGATTCAGATCACCTATAGCCACTTGTTAGAGGCCGAAAACGGCTTGATCGCCTATCACTATCCGATGAGTGGACGACGGGTAGTGCAATCCACCAGCATCAGCGTACAGGTCAACGCCACACAACCGATCAGCGCGATCTATTCCCCGTCGCATAATGTCGCGATCTTACGTGAAGGTGAAACCGCTTTCCGTGCCTCTTATGAATCCGCCGGCCCGGCGACCGGGACGGATTTTTCGCTCTATTACAGTTTTGAACAAGACTTGATCACCACCAACCTATTGACCTACCGCGAAAGTGCTACCGAAGACGGCTTTTTCCTGTTATTGGTACAACCGCCGCTCCAAGTCGATACGACCGCGATCGTCCCCAAAGACATCATCCTAGTGATCGATCAATCGGGTAGCATGGAAGGTGAAAAATGGGCGCAGGCCCAGGCCGCGGCCGCTTATGTCCTCAATAATCTGAACGAGAATGATCGCTTTAACGTCGTGGTGTTTAGCAGCGGCACGCGGATTTACAGCAATAGCATGGTGTTTGCCAGTGAAGCACAAGGCGCGATCGATTGGATCAACGGCTTGATCGCGGAAGGTGGCACCAATATCAGCGACTCGCTGTTACAAGCGCTGAATTTAGCCGAGACGGAACGCCCAACCACCGTCTTGTTTATGACCGATGGTGAAGCGACCGAAGGCATCATCGAAACTGAACGGATCATTGAAGCGCTCAAAGGCGCGGCCAAACCCAACGCCCGGATCTTCACCTTTGGCATTGGTGATACGGTCAACACCATCTTACTGGATTCGATCGTGCGTGAATTTCGTGGATCGGGATCGTATGTGCGGCCGGGTCAACGGATCGATGAGATCGTCGCGAGTCTCTATAACAAGATTAGCGCCCCTGTTCTCACCGATGTCACCCTCACGATCGATGGAGTCGTGGCCGAATTGATGTATCCCACGCGCTTGTCCGATCTGTTTGCAGGGGAACAAATTACACTGGTAGGACGTTATCGCGGTGCAACTCAAAACGCCACGATCACTTTAACGGGCAATGTCAACGGCGAAACTCGCACGTTTGTCTACGATCAATTGGTGTTCGGTGATCTGGCCGGTGGTGAATCGTTTATCGCCCGTTTATGGGCCACACGCCGAATCGGTGATCTGTTAAACACGATCCGGATCAATGGTGAAAATCCGGAATTGGTCGATACGATCGTCGATCTCAGCTTGCGATACGGCATCATCACCCCCTACACCAGTTTCTTGATCGAAGAAGACGACATCTTGACGCAACAAGGCCGCGACCGTGCCATGGAAGAGGCCGAAGCCGATTTCGCGGGCATGTCCAATGAGGCCAGCGGGGCCGCTGCTGTTACCCGCGCCCAAGACCTGAATCAGATGGGACAAGCGGCCGCGCCCATGCCGTCTGCTACGGCCGCCCCCACCATGTCCGCGCCTGCAAGTGGTGGGGAAAACGCACCTACAGATGACATTGATACCCCGAATCAGGTGATCACCGTTGAAAGTAAGACCTTTATCCAAATTGAAGGCGTATGGACAGATACACTGTTCAAACCGGATGAGATGGAAACACAAAAGATCGTGTTCTTGAGCGATGACTACTTCAACTTGATCGCCGAAAACCCAGAACTTGCCGCTTATTTCGCGATCGGTGAGCGGGTGATCGTTATGTTAGACGGGATCGCCTATGAGGTGATCATCGAATAAGTCAGCGTTATTTGAGACACGGGGTTATCATAACCCCGTGTTTTGATTCCCATAATGGAGAATTAGATGCGTTCGACTTGGTTTGATCTGATCGCGTTACTCCCGATTTTACTCTTGGCCGGTTTCTTACGTCTCACCGGAGTCGCTGAAAATCCGCATTGGTACACCGATGAAGCGACTCATCTGGACATCGCCTCACATCTTGCTGATGGTGCGATCCGCTACATGGCGATCCAAGACTCGACGCTGTTATTTGCCCGTCCTCCGTTGTTTCATCTGATACTTGCGCCCTTGTTACGACTCAATCCCGGGATTGAAGCAATGTTGATTTTGCGTCAATTCACCGCGATCTTAGGGGTGTTGACTGTGGTCGCTGTCTATGTCGTGATCCGACAAACGGGGGATCGTTTATTCGCCTTGATCGCGGCATTGATCTTAGCGATCCTGCCACAAGTCATCCTCTACAATCGGATTGGCTTTAGCTATAACTTGGTTGCGCCGTTGGTGATCGTCGCATTGGGCGGTATGGCGGCATGGGCGCGCTCAAAACACCCACTTGGATTAGCGATCGCCGCGATCGCGATCGGACTCGGCACAATCAGCGATCTCACCATGTTTAACCTAATCCCACCATTGATCTTAGTCGTGATCACGTTAGGGCAATTCAGAACGCTCTTATGGAGCATTCCGCTTAGTTTGCTCCCATTTGCCCTTTATGCGGTGGTGATGCTGCTTCATGCGCCAGAGTCATTCTTATTTGATGCGCGTTTCACCTTTTCACGCCTCGGATCCGGCGTAGATCTGGTTGGTCAACTGGAGAATGTGATCCACAATTACCGCGTGTTGATCACGGGTGATCTCTGGTTTCCAATCGGTTTGATCGGCTTATGGGTGACTCGTCCGGCTTATTTCCGCTGGATCGTGGTCTTACTGCTCTTGATTCCGGTGGTCAACATCGGTCGGATCGCGGCCTTGTACAATTTGAGCGCCTATTATTTGATCCCGTTTTGGCCATTGATCGCGATCGGAGTTGCGGCCTTGATCCGTTTTGGATTGGCGCAGATCGTCCAGACGGTCAACGATCTCCCTGTAGCGCGCTTCAAATGGGCGATTCTATTTCCCGCCTTTGCTTTCACGATCGCGTTGATCGGTGTGCCGATCGTCGATAGCTTGACAAAAACGATCGGCTTTGTCCAGACGCGCTATGTCACCGACATCGATCCGTTTTTAACCAATGCGTATGCGGCGCGAGAGGTGGCGATCTACCTTAATGAACACACACAACCGAATGATCTCGTGATCGCAACACCGATTTTCGGTTGGATGTTACACGCTCAAACCGCCGATTATCAGATGACAGCCGCCTCCATGACTCAAGGTGCGACTCCTCATTTACCCGCGTTGATTCCGGCCGATCGTTGGGTGTTTGATCCGTCATATACACGGGCGCGTTACGTGGTGATCGATCCGACTTGGTACAATTGGGGACAAGTGCATGTCCCCGGTGTGCGCGAAATGTTGAGTGTGATCGAAACTTGGCCGATCGTGTTGAGCGTTGGGGAATTACGGGTGCATCAAAATCCGAGTCCCGTTGATTAAACGAGACTCAGGGATCAGATTAATCGCCGATCCCGCCTTCAGGTTGCAATTGTGGCGCGGAGGCCGGAGTCGTAGCGCGTCGATGAAACGGATCAGACATCAACAACGCTGCCAATAACCGTAGGCCACCGCCGATCAATAACACCGTCACCAGATCGATCTTGCCGGCCCCGGCGATGCTACTTCCGATCAACGGCCCAATAAACAACGAAAGCGAGATCACTTGCTGATAGGCAACTGTCGTTTGTTGCATCCGTTCGCTAGGCGTGTGTTCAATGAAAAACCCAAAGATCCCCGTTCCAGCCACCGTCCAAGCGGCCCCAGTGATCGCAGCGGCGATCAAGGTGATCTCCAGACCCGGCGCATAGATGATGATCACGGTCGCAATAGCGGTGAACAGCATTGCCCAAGCGATTACCGTGCGCGTGCCAAAACGTGTGATCAGACGGTGACTGAACAGCCCCGCTAACGCCCCAGCATTCATTTCAGCTAAAGCGAACAATGCCATGAAGCCTTCGGCCGCGCCGTGACGTTGTACCAGATACAGCGGCACTAATGGCACAATCGCTAGAAAAGTGAGATGCGTCACCAATACAACAAACACCACCAACCGAAAATCGATTGATTTCCACAAGGGCATATGTTCACCTTGCGGTTGAGTAACCACCATCGGTAACGGATGCACCACGCGCACCCGCATCACATACCAATGGCTGATCAAGCCAAATAGGAACGCGATCAAAAACATCACTTGATAGTTGTAGGGGAAGACAGTGTGTTCTAACGCGAAACCGAAAAACAACGCGCCCACGGCCATCGCCACATTGATCGCCACTGAACGCACGCTTAACAAGCGCGTCAATTGATCTTCCTGTACCGACTCGCGCAATAGGACAACAAACACCGTTCCTGCAATCCCTTGTGGGATCGCCGGAAGAGTAGCAGCTAACAGTAGCCATTCAATTTGCAGATCCGGCACAAAAAACGGGGTAAATGCTGGCAGCAAAAACACCAATCGAAAGCCAAAACCGGGGTATTTGAGCGCAGCGACCGAGTCCCCATAATGCTTCCGCCACCAGAGCGAAAAACCTGTTGAGATTAATAACATTAACCCCGGCAAGGCCGCTAACAAGCCAAGTTCAAACTCACTTGCGCCTAACCGGATCGCAAAAATCGATAAAAATCGGTTGGTGGCGACAAACGCCAACCCAAACCACGCAATATCCGCTACTAAATAATGAAAATTCGCCCGCTCAACGCTCTGCATATACCCCTCACTCTACACAAAACAAGTGATGCGTTTGCCAATGCAGTCGCATCACTTAGCTTTATTGTAAGCTTTTCTCTAGGGGTTAAATAGAATGGCTATATCCAGATTGGACTCAAATCCATAAAAATCACGCTTAATCAAACAGAATTGAGCCGCGCATCTCCATTGGATAGCTGAAAATCCACACAATCATCAAGGTTAAGGCCAAGAGGATCAACGCCCAAGTGATCATACCTTCCACCATCCTCCGCCCATACAATCGGCGGGCAATGCGTTGCAACACGATCAAGCTCCCTAACGCGCCCCCACTGATCATCACCAATTGCACCAACCCGATCACCGTCTCATTCGGTGAGCCGCCCAAAGCCCAATCAGGGGTGAGTCCGAACAGTGTGATCCCGTGATCCAACAAAAATTGATGAACTACGGGGATGATCCCAAAAAATCCCGTAATAAAATGAAAGCCATAATGCGCGCCCCAAATCCCGAATCCGATCGGCACAAAGGCCGGCGCGATGTTGCCCACGATCTCACGTAAACTCAACTTTGTCCGGGTGATCTGTCGAGTGATCCATGCCGCGCCCAACGTCAAGCTAATTGGGAGCGCTAAACTTCCGATCGCAAACACCAAAAACAAGACAATCCCCTCAATCGTATGATCCTCCCAACCAAGTCCAGTTAACCCAAGTGAAGTTGCGATCGATTGCATCAACGCATACACGGGCGGGATCATGCCAAAAGCGTTGACCACACCCATAAAGGCCAAGCAGATCACCAGAAGCGCGAGATCCCACCGTTTCGCCCACGCATTTTCGCGCACTAACTCCGATCCGGGGGGGCGGATTGCTAAGGCCACATTTTGATGTGGGCAAGCGCGGGCGCAATCCAGACAGAGCGTACAGTCTAAATTACTCTTGATCTGTGGCACAAATAACTCGGTACCACAGCCTAACACCCCGTTTTGATCATGGGTATGGGTTTGGGTCGGTTGACCGTCCACCCCGATCGCATCGATCAAGATCACCGGTTGCGTGGCGTAACTTCCATTGAGGCATTCTTTTCCGACGCATGTCCGACAAATATCACCATCACGGGCGGTAATTTGTAACGGTGAAACGGTCGAATAGACAAAGTTAAATGTCCCCAACGGACACACATATTTACAGAATGCGGATTCGCTAAAGACCGCCTCTAAGACAAAAGCACCGACAAAATAAGCGATGATCACCCATGCCGTGAGCCAGGGACTCGACCACAGATCAAACCATTCATACAAAAAAAACAGGAAAAACAAATTCCCGATGGCCAACCATTTATTGCGGAATAGACGTGGAAACCGGCCTCCGCGTAAGCTCAAGCGCTTGGCTAAGGTGCGTGGTAAGGTGAACGGACATCCCATACAAAACAAATTGCCGGCCAATAACAGCGCCACGATGATCAACCCGCGATAATGCACCCAAGGCGCGATCGTCGCTAAGTTTTGTGAGGCGATCGGTCGTCCGGTGAATCCATCGTAGATCAACAACAGCGCGATCAACGTCATTGGGAGTTGAAAGACAAGTCGCCCATATTTCCAACGCAACACGCGCCCTAACACGGGAACGCGCAAGAGATCCGGATATTCCACCGCTTTCGCGTTCATGATTCCACCACAAACTCAAAGCTTTGTTCGGTGCGAGTATCATCTGGCAAGATGACGGTGATCGTCACGATCCAATCGCCGCCCATCGTCCATTCAAACGGTACACGATATTCCCCCGGTTGATCGCCGGGTTGTGCGTCTCCAAATACGGGTTGCATCCCAGCATGATTCATATCCCCGCGCACCTCAATCCGTGCATCGGGGATCGCTGTGCCGTCCGCGTCGCTCACCTCCACGATCAAAGCCGTGATCCCAACGGTGAGGTGATCCGGTGTGACGCGGATCACGACATTCGGATTATTCGGCGCGGCCGTTTGCCGACAAGCGACTAAGGTCAACAATAACGCTAACAGTAAAATGCTCTTGTTCATCCCTTGCGTATCCTCAAAATTCGTTTTGCGCTTTCTTTCACAAAGTATACGCGATCTAAGGCGAATTGAGCAGATCCCACTCATCAGCGCTCATCTCCCAATAAGGATAAAGCGCGATTCCATCAAAGGCTTGTGGTGCGCTACTTTGAGCGAGTCCCGCTTGTAAGCCGGCCAGTCCATTTGCTAAGGACTCCGCCACCGAATGCGACGGGGTGATCTCCTCCGAGACCGAGATCCCGATCAAAAATTCGACCTCCAGATCGCCGAGTGCTTCGGTACTCGCTTGCACTTGATAACTTGACCATTGGCGATAATCGGCAGGGCTGATCAAACCAGAGTCATACATCATCAACACCACTTGATCGCTTAAACGTGCGACTTCGCGCAAGTAATCGCTTGACCCATGATGCCGGATCGTGGGGTAAGGGATCATCGTGACGCTTTTGGTTAAACGTAAGGCGTGTGCAGTGGTTGAAAGGGGTGTGTCTGGTGGGAGCGCGAGACGGATCGCGCTTAAGGTAGCTAAAAAGGCCGGGTCATCGTTGGGGATCAATTCCGCGTTGAGATGCACCCCATCAAAACCGAGTTCATCGATGGTCATGGCGCTGAAGACCGCGATCTGATTGCGAATTTCCGGATCGGTTAAGCGATTTTCGACGCGACTCCCGTCTGGTTGAGTGACGCTGATCGGCACGCCGATCCATGCCCATAGATGAATTTCGGGAGCATGATCGCGAAAACGTTCGGTAAAAGTGGCTGCATGATCGAAGGTAGGGTTAAAAAAATCACCGGGTTTGAGGTAACTCACGTAAACGTAAGCATGATCCACACCGCGCATTGTGAGATCCGTGGCTAAAGCCGCGATCTCTGCATCAGTATGCGCTTCCATTGACCATTCCACGCCGACCCATACCGCTAACGGCGTTGATCGCGGATGATCGAATGAGGGGGGCGGTGAAAATTGTGATAACACCCCGATGATCAGGATCAACAATCCCGCGATCACCCCAAGCGCATAGTTTGATCTAAACCGCGATGCTATTCTGGACACAATGCAAGAGATCGTTGAGTTCGACCGGCCGCGTTAGGTATTCATCCGCCATGCCGTTTGCAAGATGTGCGTTTTCACTCCCACCGATCACGATCAAATAGGGGGTATCTTTAGGGCTATACAATTGCCGAAATTCTTGATAAGCGCGTTGTAATGTGGCAGAAAACTTGACATCGATCACGATCACCCGTGGGGTATGACCACCTTTAAGAAAGGTGAGGCCTTCATCAACGTTGTGCGCTTCGGTGACTTCATAGCCATAGCCAGAGAGAGCGGCCGTATAGGCGATACAACTGCTCAAATTATTACTGATTACGAGAACATCGGTCATATTAGACTTATCCATAATGGCTTACTTTTCGTTACATCATCGTTATAATACGTCACCCTTGAGAAAGGGTCAAGAAATTTTAATGAAATTTTACGATCTTAACGCATCTTAAGAGGGCATCGGATCCGATGCCCTTTCCGAAACTTATTGACGCTCGCGTAAAGCCTCTAACATCTCTTCAACGCGGGTAAATTTGAGCCGTGGACGGCCACATTGTTCCCCGTTGCGTTGTTCGATCTCATCTAAGGCTTGCCAATCGGCAAACGAGACATACTGTACATGCCGCGCTTGGAGCAACGCCTCAACGGCCTCGCGACTCGGTTGTGCCGGATTTAAGACTCGCCCCTCATGTAGATCCGCGAAAAGCTGTTCAACCGTCTCTACCGAGTCCGGTTTATTCGTGCCGATGATCCCACTGGGGCCGCGCTTGATCCAGCCGACCACATAATCCCCGATCACTTGTGTGCCATTCGGCGCGGTGAGAACGCGGCCTTTTTCGTTGGGGATCACCCCCCATTTATCATGAAACGGGACACCTGGCAACGGGACACCGCGATAACCGACCGACCGGAACACCAATCCAACCGGAAGCGTTTCGGTTTGATCGGTCGCTTGCGCGGCCAAGGATCCGTCGTCTTTTTGGATCAACTGATTTTTAACGATCTGGAGTCCTTCTACCCGATCTTGACCTAAGATCGCGGTAGGGGAGACTAAGAACCGGAAGATCACCCGTTTCGGTTTTCCATGCGGTTCACGTTGCGTATATCCCCGTAAGATCTGCACATTGCCCGCTGCCACGCGATCCCCACCAGAGTCGATTAACGCCTGACTATAGGGATCAAGTTCAACCTCATCGGGAGCGACGATCACATCAGCGCCTTGCAATTCACCCATTTCTTTGATCTCTGGGTTGGTGAAAGCTGCTTGTGCTGCCCCGCGCCGTCCCAAGACATAAATTTCACGGATGTTACTTTGGCTTAAGGCCTCTAGTGCATAATCGGCGATGTCGGTTTTTTCTAATTCTTCACGGGTGCGCGCTAAGATCCGCGCCACGTCCATCGCCACATTTCCTACCCCGATCACGGCGACACGCGCTTGGGTTAGGTCAAATTGGAGATGTCGATAATCAGGATGTCCATTGTACCATGCGACAAACTCAGTCGCGGCGTGGCTTCCGGCTAAATCTTCACCGGGGATATTGAGATTCCGATCGGTTTGTGCGCCGACTGCGTAGATAATCGCGTGATAATGTTGGGTTAAGTCCGCATGGGTCAGATCTGTGCCAAAGTTGACATGCCCATAAAAGCGAAAATTGTTTTGGGTGGCGATGCGATCGTAGACTTTGGTCACCGATTTAATTTTGGCATGATCCGGCGCGACTCCGCCACGCACGAGTCCGTAAGGGGTGGGTAATCGCTCAAACATATCAATTTCTATGGTCAAGCGTGTGTTTTTTTGCAGATGATCCGCTGCGTAAAAGCCTGATGGCCCCGATCCGATGATCGCAACACGTAGCGGTTGTTCAGAAGTGCCAATGGTCATAATGATGTGTGTTCCCTGAATAATCAACTGAATCGTGCTGATTATAACACCCTGCATCGGTTTTGGTTCGGTGGTTGATCATGGTTCGGGCCAGTCAAACCTCACAGTCCATCGGAATAGCGTTGGAGACGCTCATCTGAGATGACTGAATAAGCGTCGGAGATGGGTGTGCAGATCATCATTGATGAAGGGAGCGATGAGCGATAGTAAGGTTTCGGCATGTTGGATGAGATCCAAGTCGGCGTGTGGATAAAGACGCTTAAAGTCGCGGTCATGAGCGGAGGCGACGCGCTGGATGTCTAAAAGGTTGGGCGGGTGAGGATGAGAGAACAGATCCTCGATAAAGAGGATCGCGGTATTACGGCGATCTTGGTCAATGGGATCGGGGAGTGAGGGGATGGCGATGAGTGCGGCTTGGGGGAGATGATAGGGATAAGGATCGGCATAAGCCTCGGTTTGGGTTGGCTCAAACACGGGATATGTTTGAGTGGGTGCTTGGGTTGGCTCAAACACGGGATATGTTTGAGCGGGTGCTTGGGCTGGCTCAAACACGGGATATGTTTGAGCGGGTGCTTGGGTTGGATCAAACGCCGAATGAGCTTGAGCGGGTGCTTGGGTTGGTTCAAACGCCGAATGAGCTTGAGCGGGTGCTTGGGTTGGGTGAAGTTCCGCATCCATTTGATTCTCCCCTGAATCGGTTTGATGCGGGGGGTT
>JALOOG010000056.1 GCA_025454525.1 Anaerolineae bacterium
TCTAAGGGTTCTGGATCGGGTTGGCTAAACACCGCATAAAAATAATCGTACAATAATTGACACTGTTGGGCGCTGATAAATCCCCATTGTCGTTGACGAGTACGTTCTAGGCTTTTCGCCCGCCCCCACCATTGTTGATTCGAGACCTGACTTAAAAAATCTGATGGACAACTCCGATACCAACGCTCAAAATAAGCTTGAACCGCTTCTGCGATCTTCAGATCACGAAATTCACCATATTTGACACGATCAACCTGCTCAAACTGTGAGTCAAAACACAACGCTTTGGCTGCTGTAAATAGAGTGGGATCAAGTGCTTCTTCACCGATCCACCATGCCGGCATCCCCTCAGCGCGCAATTGCCAACGGAAACTCTGAGAAGCAACCGACACCCGTCCCCACCAATTCAACACCGCTACCCACACCAACTTGTCCAGACGACTCCGGGCGTTATACAACACTGTAATCGCCGGATCTAAGCGGAAAGCATCTGTCACCAGTTTCAGTTGTTCTAATTGCGACTCCGCCTTGGCCGCGATCCCACTGCGCGGCAACACATACAACACGCTCCGATCACGAAACTGCCTATAGATCGCGGCCAAATCGCGATAAGCGTTGGTTAACCGCCACGGTAAAACATCTCGACGACTGAACATGATCAGGTGAGTTTGTGCGCTGATCTCAACCGACTCACCATTGCCAATCAAGCGATCTGTGGCTAATTGCTGTAACGCAGAGAGGATCTCCGATTGTGTCGGACTAGGCGCATCGTGGATCGGCACAAGCATAAAATGCTGTTGCTGAATTTGATCCGCCGGATACCCACCCGGAAGCGGATCTTCAGGATGACGAAGATGCTCTAAGATCGCAGGTAATTGGATACGTTGGTTGGGGATCAGATAATCCCAAAGGGTCAATTTTTTGATCGCACTATCCGCGAGATGATTGGCTTTGGCCAATAATAAGCGCTCCACTTCACGCGGGTAATGTACGGGGAGCGGTTCTTGGTCTAAGGTGAGTGTCACCTCAAACTCAGGCCCGTTAATCGCCAATTTCCATTGTAAAGCGGTGTCAAGTTGCGTTCCCAACGGTTTCAAATATTGGTGATAAATCTGTTTAGCCCAAGCCACATCATACAACGGATAGACATTAGGCGCTAACACAGGCAAATCATGCACATGGGCCGAAAAAGTGGGCAGCGCATACCGCCAAAGTTGCAAAGTTTGTTTAAGCGTGCGGATCATTTGTAAGCATTGCTCACACAAGTTGAGTGCGCTTCGCAACGATGCCCGTAAAAAGCCAAGTTGTACGGTATTTTTGACTTGGGTGAGATAACTGGTCGCCGCTGTCACACTGATCTGATTACCCATTCCCCGTTGCGCGTTGATCAGTTGAGCGCGTTTTTCGCTAAACGAAAGTTGCGTTTGTTCCCAGTGATCAAAACGCTCTTGGGCCGCTTTAAACACCGTTTCAACCCGTTCCAACCCCGCTAACGCATCCATCGGATAAACCCGCCCGTTTAAGAGATGTTTGATCCATGCCAACAACGCTAAGCGAACCCGGATCGTTTGTCCCTCAATCGCCTGTCGCAACAATTGCCCATAATTGCCGCCGTTAGCCGCTTCCCCACTCCCAAAATAAGCATCAAGGTGCTGTTCAACACTCTCAAACAAGCCCTTAGAAGTGCTAAAGTTACGAAGATCCGGTTGCCAAGTGAGCATCGTCTGCACAGAAGGGGCAGAAGTTAATTGGTGGATGTATTGTCCTGTGGGATCGCCATAAGCGCACAAGATCGAAAACAACTGTTTTGTCAGATCATTCGGGATCTGCGGGGTGAGCGGAAAATTTCGCAATTGGTCGATCAATTGCGGTGCATATACCAATTCATCACGTACCCCGCGGTAGCCACGCCCCCCATGCGTCCAATTTTGAAATTCCACCTCAATTTGAACCGATTGTTGTAATCGTTGCAGGGTTTCTTGTAAAAGTTGATGCGCCCAACTCCGTTGTAACTGACTTAAAGGTAGCCATGCCATCCGTAGCAAAGGCGCGCTCACGATCAAACTTTGATAGGTGCGTTGCGCCCGTGTGACAGCATTCGGCACATTATTCCACACCTGTTTTAAGGCGTTACCAAATTGATCATCTAAGTAGACCATGATCAAGGCTGCCCAACTTGCCAACAAATTTTGGGGATTTCCCACGCTTTTACTAAAGATCAAAAGATTGCTAAACGGCACATGGGGGATGTTGCATTCCGCTAACGCGCTATCAGCAGGATACAGCGGGGTATAACTCAATTGCATGTCCTCTAATTCGCGCAGACAGGCAAAGGCCGCACCGCTAATTTCAGGAGTGACACGCTCATCAGTTGCTTCGGGAAGTGCCAAATGCACCAACAAGCGAAATTGACGGTGATGCGCTTCTAAGGCCCAAGTGATCGCATTCAACACATCACATAACACCCCCGAAACGGCGAGATCCCCCAACGAGGCAAACAGATAGACATCAAACGGCACATTACGCGATCCAATGGCTTGTTCTGCATTCCGTTGAATAAAAGTCGCAAATTGTTGTTTAGAGGTTAACAGATGCCGTAAAAATTGCATCCGATGTTGCAACCGTCGGTTATGAGGGTTATCAAACAAGTAAGGTTGTAAATCCGCATGATTGTGTGAGATGTGGTCAACGATGCGATAAGTTTCACCGACAGGCACAGATCTTTCATCGAGACTTAATGTCACCATAGGGGGAAACTTAATATAAGTGGTCTGGAGATGCGGGAGCATTTTTTCCAGCGCCAACGATGCAAATGACCCAAGACCGATCACCAATGCGGGCTGCATAACTCTTCCTAAAAATCATCTTCAGATTAAGCGGGGCGATCAAAATCGCCCCACTGTTTTAACTGGTAAACTTCTCTGGGTCAATCTCAACGCTATTATCCAGTCGTTTCACCAGATAATAATCGACTCCGCGTTGACTGGTATGGAAGTTCCAAGGGTGATCTACCTCCAATAGTTCCGTTTTGGTTTGTCCTTGGACTTGCGTCTCAACATACGCTTTCCCACCAGCTGAAATCGATCGCGAACGCTTGGTTGATAGTTTCATTTGTTCGATATTTTCACCGATCAATTCTGGGGCGATGATCAAGGCCACATCCGGTACTTGATAATGGTTACGTCCGCCCGGAATTAGGTGTTCCCACACCAGAACGGGATGTTTACCGGGAGCGCGTGTGTAGATCGCGATTGAACCGCGCAAGGGATTCATCCGAACTCCAATAAATTGCCCGACTCCTGCTACCAAGCCAAGCATCAATAACGCCGTCACCCCTAATGATCCATAGATCAACGCCAAGCGCCCAATATTCGGACTCACGGTGAGGGTAGCCGTTAAAATCGGGTTAGCGACCGGAGTCGTCAGTTCGGGAATATATTCATAGCGCTCCGCAAGACGTGGTTCAAGATTATTCGGGTCTTCGTCACCGTCCAATAATTCCACTTCAAGACGATAATCGCCAGGGGCTAAACCTTGAATTGTCGCACTATACACCCCTTCGCGTGCGCTTTTGGTCAGCTGAATGTTATTGGAGCTGGCAATATCTTCACCACCCGAAACCGGAATGATCCGTAAAACTAACGGTACAGTTTCGGTTGAACCGTCCACAAATAGCGGATTCACAAACTCACCCGACTGCTCATCTAAAAAGCTGACCTCTAGATTTAACGTCTGGTAACGCCAAGTCAGCGGAAAAAGCGGATCAGTTTGTGGCAGGGTGACATAATCTTCCATTGTGTAAGCGGTGGTCGCATTAGGATTACCCACCGTTTGCGAGGCACGTAATACCACTTCTTCCCCGCCCGTCTTTAACAGGGCAAAATCTAGACGACGCGTAGCCCCAACATTGATCAACCCTAACGGCAAGGTTTCGAGTAAGATCGTCTGATTAGCAACTGGAAGATCTTCACTGGTTAAGTTTAAGGCGACAGCGACCCGACAATTCCCCGTTTCAAACCGTAAAGGCGTGGCGGTGGTGCTAAGGCTATCGCCGCTACGCTCCAACGGAAATGAGTCGGCCGGTAAACAGCCCTCTCCATCTAACGTTAGCACGGCGCTGATCATCTCTGGAACTGGAATAGCACGCCCGTTACTTGTAGCGCTAATCACCAAAGGCAACCGGGCAGCACGGGTGATCTCCAATTGTCCCTCTGTTTCTAGCGCAGCTTGTTGGCTTTCGCTTCCTAATTGCGCTTGGAACACGATCGGGCTGGCCTCAAAACTGGCAATCGGATCTGGGATCAAAAATTCATATAACCCTTGTGAGGCATTCCTTTCTTCGGTGGGGGTTGGGGATGCTTGAGGGGTGAGTGTGGTTTCGGGCGTTGCGACCACGATCGGCACATTGGCCGTAGAGATGCGCGCCCAACTCGTTTGAGGTTGCACGGTGATCTCCGCCTGATAACGCCCGCTATCGGTGAGAATCAGCGCATCACTGACAAAGCGGTTATCCGAGATGCGCCAGTTGGTTAAGGGGACACGCGCACCTTCGGGATAATTAAAGGTTGCGCTGATTTGTGGGATAAAATCGGCATTGGTCAATGGTTCATCGGTATCCGACAAGATCTGATAGACCAAGCGCACTCGCGCCAATTGAGCGGGTTGTGTATTACGGGTATTGCCTACTCGTTCCCATGCTTCCCCATCCCATTGTTCTACCCAAGCGGCTGAAGTGGCGGGCAAATACGAAAGATACAAGGTGCCGGCGGCCCCATCCGCACTCCACCCTCCCGGAGGCGGTTGGGTAAAACGTTGCCAACTGATCAAGCCCGTATCACTATTGTACAAACGCTCCGTACTACGAACTGTCCCCGTTGGCCCATTAAAACTCAAATTTTGATTGGCTAACGTAAACGCGATCACATCTAACCGACTTTGGTAGGGGGCAACCTCAAAATTACCCGGCTCAACGGCCGTAATACCCAAAGCGGATAAATCATCGACACTGGTCAAAGCGATACTAAATTCACCGACGATCGCCTCAAACAGAGTGGCAGGTAGCGCCTGCACATCTGGCACTTCAATAAAACGATCGTCAGGTAACGACTCGATCCAAGCTTCACGAACTTCTACCAGTTGTTCTAACCAATAACCGCTTTCGGGGGCCAAGTGAAACACATATTGTTCGACATCCGGTAAGAGAATCTGGGTGCTGGCATGTTCAATATGATCGATCATCGTTGAGGTGTTAAGACAGTCCCGATCCCGCATTCGAGGTTGTGAACTGCCATACGGAAAGCCCTGTGATAAGCCCAATCCCCCCCAATTGTAGGCACAAGGGACAGAATCCGTTACCACCACCAACACTTGCCGCGCATTCGGGTTAGCACTAAAGGTCTGTTGTGCCTGTTCATAGACGGTCAAAAATTCAGCATGGCGCGCCCCACTTTGTAATTGTGGTGCAAACGGCGATAAGGTGACTGACCCATCTAGGGTTTGACGATTTAACATCGGCGCGATTTGCGGCCCACCAGAATCGGTGGTATAGAAGCCTAATACCGACGCATTGACCGCAAATGAATCACTCAGATCGCGGGATGCGATGTAATCGTTGATCCAATCTAGCGTGAAACGGGTCGCATCAAAACGCACATTATTCGGATCGGTTGCTTCTTCGGCCAAAGTTAAGGCTTGTCCAGCATCCACCTGAGGCGGGTTTGACCCACGCGGTAAGCTTAAACTTGCAGATAAATCCAACGCGATCACCAATTCTAAGCTGTCTTGGGTGGATTGGGCCTGTAAAGCCCCGCTTAACACGATCAGTAAAGTCACGGTCAATACACAAACGCGAGTTAAATTTTGCATAAATAGTCAGCTCCACCGCTAAGGTAAGGGGGTGCGTTCAATTTCTTGTCGATAAATTTTGGGATACCCAGTTGGGTAAATGATCTCTTTCCAATTATAGCGAACTGTGCGAAATTCAACCGTTAACCCTGTCCCTTGCATCGTTAAGATCACATAACGTGCTTGATCATCCGGGTAACGTGGAAAGCCGACACTCCCCGGATTGAGAAACACGGGGGCATGATCCAGATCTTCAAGCTGATAGTGACCCGGGCCAACTTCTTGGATCAAGCCCTTGTCCGCGATCCCTTCGATCAACGTTGCCGAGTGTCCTGGTTGATATTGCCACAAAGCGTAATGATGTGTATGCCCCCCTAAAACGAGATAAGGCCTATGTCCCTGTTCGATCAACCCATCGATTGTCCAACGCACATCCGCTCCCGTTCGGATATAGGACATATAAGCGGCATGATAATCCACGGTGCGATCCTCTAATAGATGATAGGCGGCATGAGCCATAAACACATGCGGGAAAGGTTCAGCATACGGTGGTAAGGTTTCTAACCATGCCATAAGATCGGGCCGATGCTCATATAACGTTTGACGTTCCTCAAGCGACTTTTCGATCACCAAAGCGTTATGTTCGCCCACCGAAATCGTTTCGCCCGTGTCATCGTGCCACATTTCATCGGGCAACTTACCGATGATTAAGAGATCGTGGTTGCCCACCAACCATGCAGCACGGTGGGCAAGAGATTGTTGTTGAAACCGCCGATAGAGTTTGATCACCGCGCCCAAGCTATCCGGGCCGCGTCCGATATGATCCCCTAAGCACCATAACCCGTCGATTTCGGGTTGTTGATCGAGATCTGCCAACACGGCCTCTAAGGCTTTAGGATTGCCGTGAATGTCTGAAATCACTGCTACACGCATGGGTTATCCTATGATTTGCCGCGCTTGTGTTAAAAATTTATTTTTATCGAAGTTCTCAATTTCTGGCGCTTTGCCCGCAATACCCCGAAGTTTGTTTAATGTCGTTTCGCAAGTCGCCAAGGCCTTACGAATCACATTTTTCTGTTCCTCGTTATAACCGCCACGCCAATTTCGATCATTAAGCGCCATGCTTAATGTAGTGAGCGCACCGCTCATTGCCCGTTGCGTGTTTTCCCAATCTTGGGCCAGTGTTTTCAATTCGAGTTGGCGCGTTTTGGCCTTATCACGCAAATTTCGGCAAGCCTGCTTGCGATGTTGTTCCGTCCATTGCAGTAAGAGGCGCGCCCGCTCATAACCAAATGCGCGCTGAACCGCCGCATAATCTTCTGTGTAACTGCCATCAGGCATCGGCGCAGATTTTGCCTGTTCATAGGCTGCTTCATATTGAGCATAAGCGTCCTCAATCAACCCTAACGCTTGCTCAAAATCAGCTGTACTACGGAGTTTAGTGGTCAGTTTGTCGATCCCGTCTTCACCGTCCCATTTTGGAATCCCGGCCGGCAACTGATCACCCCCTGACAACGCATTGCCTTGTTCCGGGGTTACTTGGGAACTGGTGCCAGCTTCACCTGATGACAATGCGCCGATTTGTTCGGGAACAGCCAACTCATCTGCCCATTGACGCAAACAACGCCATTCTTCAAGCCGTTGGCTCAATAGCGCTTTAACCTGATCCCAACCGACCACCTTACTTTGGTTTTGAGGATCGATCACCGTGTATTGATCATACAATTGCATCCGTTCAAATAGCGTCAAGATCAATGACTCGGTTTTCATCTCACTTGCGCGTTGATCGGCGGTCTCAAACCCTTGTTGTTGGGTAAGTTCCTCCACTTGGATCAAAATCTTGACCAATTGATCCATCGCGCTTTTTAGCGTTTCAAATTGCGCCTGTAACGCTTTGTACCAAAAATGTTCTTCAAGTTTGAGGTTAATGTTAGTGATCGGGGCATTAAACTGTTGGTTTTCACGATCCTCGATCAGGGGAGTCAATTTCATCAAACGTTCATGCCACGGATCCCAAAGATCGGCTTTAAGCGTTGCAGGGGTATTTCTCCAACTATCCAACGGAAGCTGATAATTTTTCAAACGCGGTTCAAAATCAGTACGACTCGCCTCTGAAAACTGGTTTAAGAGACTTCCTAAAGTGCGTAAAACCTGATTTTGGGTTTGCAGGGTTTCATCCAACCCTTTGTCCTGTACGATCGTATCCAAGTCTTTAAAGTGGTGGATCACGTCCGACACCACTTGAATTTCCGCTTGTTTCTGGCGGATATTTTCGACCTGTTGGACCAGACCAAATTGTTCTTTGTCTTGATCCCCAACCCCGCGTGACTCGTTTTCGATCCGTGTGATAAATGTGCGAACTTCCGACGCTAACCGCGTTCCCAAACTACCGATCCGCGCAAACATCGATCTCACGAGGTCATCATTAGGTTTCAAAACCAACAGTTTCCCATACCACGGGATATTACTGATGTCGGGGTCTTTCTGTAAACCACGCTCATCGGTCACTTGTTGTAACAGTTGGTCGCTGACTTGATCAAGACAATTGTTATACCACAGACGCAAGATCGGTAAGATCTCTACGTAAGGTACAACACTGCGTTGCCAACGTTGATGAGCGCTGACAAAGGCGTTAAAAGAGGCGTTCGCGGTGAGGTCATTTTCAAGGGTATCCACTGCTGCGCTTAATTCGTTCGCATTATCGGCGGCTTGATGTAAGCGGGTGGCGTATTTCAGATCATCGCCCTTGGCGTTGCCAGATTGACTCGCACTTTTAAGTTTTAGCTCAAAGGTCGTCGCAAACGTATTCAGTTCACGGAACAACGCCCGCCGCCGCGACCGATCCGGTGTAGATTGCGCGTGGGCGATCAACAATTGAGCGCGCCAGACCGCCATCTGCAATTGATCGACCGGATTTTTGATATTTTGCCCTTCGTTGATCGTCTTTTCACCTAAAGCGATCAAGCGACCATTCAGTTCCAGTTGAGTTTCTTCATCAGTAATGCCGCGTTCAGTGACTCGTGTCGCAAAGGCTAATGCCTCTTCAATATCGCGCTCCATTTGCAACACGTTCAGATGTTCCATTTGCAATTTGATGTATTCGCGTTGTTCCCGATCGGTCATCACCCGATTATAGGCTTGTTGCCATAATTCTTTCGCTTCGGCCCAATTTCCTTCAGCCTCAGCGATCCGAGCCAATTGGATCGTTTTAAGCACGTTATAACGCCGTTCGACCGTGAGTGCAACATTGGCATCCAATTCGCGCAAGTCATTTAGAGCATTGTCATACACTTCGACATCAAATTGCACTTGAGGCACGATATGATCAAATTGGTATTTAAGTGCCTCTAGCCATTCACTACGCACTTGGCGCAACAGTTGATCCCGTTGGCGACGATCTTGTATAGACACCACCTCTAAATCATTTAGCAGGGTGCGCGCCTCACGATATTTGCGCTGTTCTAGGGCATCTTGCGCGTCTTGGAGCAGCGATTGACGGTCATCAAGGGTTTCCGCCTCAATAATTAAGCTGGTTAAGCGTGTTTCTAAAGGTCGTTTCACCTCTGAACGCAACACCGAAGAAGAATTGTAGATCTGAAGCTGTTTGATCACCGCCTCGTAACCTTTTTCGCGCAGTTGATCGTCCACCCCCAACAAATACAAATTGACTTCTAAGTTTTGTGCGAGGTTTTCAAACTCTCCGGCATCCGGCATCGGGTCATTGGCGGCCGTGCGGGCAGATTTGATCGCTTCTTGGATGCGTGTGGGATTACGGTTGTTTAAAAAGCCTTCTAAGCGATCTAATTCTTCTTGACGACCCGCCACGCGGTTCACTTGACTTTTGACTTCCTCATAACGTGTGGCGATCAGCGGGATTTGCAACATCTCCCGTTGTTCGCTCCGCTCTAAAGTCCGTAAGTCGCGTTTTGCCCCTTGTGGATTGCCCATCACCTGATTACTGATGCGATCCAATTCTTCCAGCACATCGTTCCGCTCACCCATCAGGACATCGGCGCGGCGTTTAAGAACATCAAGGTTATTGATCTCGGTGGTGAGATTGACACGCCCAATTTGTAAATCGGTATTGTTATCAGGATGCTGACCGCGATTCAGCGGTTCGTAACGGCGCTTTAACTGGGTGATCTTGCTGCTGACCGCATCGTAATCATGTTGGTTCAAAAGCGATTCAAATTGGGTGTGATCTTCGCGTAATTGACGACGTGCGATCGTTTCAATCCGCCGGATCACTTCGCGCACAATGTCCGATTGTCTCACCCCCTGATAAAGCTCTAAGGCACCGGCCAATTGTCGCCAACCTTCAAGCGCGTCCTCTTTCGCCGTTTCAGACGCGATTTGAGCATCACTTTCCGCTTGCTCTAGGTCACGTAAGGCACGCCGGATGTCCTCGCTATAGGTGTTGATCAACTGTTGATCGCGCGATGCGACCAAGTTGGGGACGTAACTCTTGAGTGCTTCATATTTATCGAGGGCCGTTAATTCTTCTTGGGCGCGGCGGGGCGAACCCTCTTCAAGGTATTGTTGGATTTTATCGGTATGTTCGCGGACTTTGTCTTTTACAAAATCGCGCGCCACTTCTTGCATATAGGCCCGCGCTTCGGCCTTAGAACGCCGTGCATTTTGCCGATTGCCCGCCTTATCAAATATCGGCAACAGATGCCCTTCTTCGGTTGCATCAATCCGAGCGAATACCCGCTCATATTGGCCCAACAAGGCCCCCGAAGCCATCGTTTCTTCATCGGTGCTGGCCAAATTCCGCCGATTTTCCGCTTGTTCTAATAATGCCTCAAAACGCGGACGAAGGTTATCATTACCGCCATAGGTACTCAACGCACGACGAACGACCTCTCGTGCGCGGGTGTATTTGTCAAGGATGATATTGGATGAGGCATTGTTACGGGTATCGTTTTCTGCCTGTTGCCAATATTGCAAGACCTGACTGAGTTCGATCTGATACAATTCTTCATTGCGATCATCTGCAAGGCGGTTAGCGACTCGATTTTGAAACGCTACCAATGCCGGATCTTCACCACCCAGCATCGCATTACGCCATTCATCCAAAAAACTCTCCGCGAAATTAGAGTCTATTGGGGTTTGTAGATCATCCAGCAGCTGATTTAAATTTCCCCGTGCCGAATCGATCGCCGCTTTAGAATTACGCCGAATCTGATCGATCCATTGCGCCCGTTGGGGTAGATTGGCCGCTAATTGTTGTGTCAATTCATAAGCTTGTCGATACAATCCAGCGTCTGCCAAGCGCTGAATTTCCACAAGTAGTGTTTCTTGATCCATTGACCATTCCCCCAAGCTCATGTAATGCGGTGGTTATGCTGTTTATAGATAATAGCTTATTTTATGGGCATTGCCATAACAATTAAGGTTTCGATTGGACTAAATGACTCCTTTGGGGTTTGTATCCTCAACATCTTCAACCACAAATTTGTCTTAGATACAAGCGATCAAAGTTTATCCCTGTTTCATTCATATTGCAAATAGAAAACTTGCCCTATTTGCGGAATGTGTCAAGGTTTTTAGCAGCGTTAGATTGGGTGACTTAAAAATGCAAAATCTTCGTGACCACTTTTTCGCTTATTTGTGGCAGGGGCGAGTACAACCAGATGATGCTTTTGTTCAAACCGGAAACAATGGTCTTAAATCGACATGACTCCGCCTTTCTGATACAATCATCATACGTTCAATCTTGAGGAGTTTCTCATCTTATGTCCCTAAAGCGATCCTTACGTGTTTGGTCTCTCTTAGTGCTTGTTTTGATCACTTCCTCGCTCACCTTCGCACAACGGATCGAACCGGCCGATGTGATCAATGAAGAAGGTGGCGCAGTCTTTATCACGGGCGAAGCAGAGTATACCTTCCCCTACTTTGAGTTATTTTTACCAGAACCTTATATTGTGTTGTATGATGTGACCGGCTTGGTCGAACGCGATCCGGATTTTTACCCTTCGATCGAATCACAAACCTTCGGCGTGATCACCTCTAATCCGTTTGAATCGCCTTTTACTTATGAGTTGTCTTTACCGATCCGCCCACGCGGTGCATTACGCGATGTTGATCAAGACAATCGTACTGATGACGGGGTGATGATCTTCTCAATTTCGATCACCTCGAATACTTGGGCCGATCCCTTCTTAGAACAACGCGATAACTTTGTGACCGGTGTCGTCAGTTCCGCCTTGATCAGTACCGATGTCGATAGTTACCTTGAATTATATAGCGGCAAGTTGATCCTCTATGCCGCCGACGATGAACAAGGTTTTCCGTCTGGTTATGGCGATGATGGCCGCCTGTTCACGGAAGACGATCCGGTCGTGTTATTGCCACAAGGTTACACGGTGGTGGATATTACGGAAGCGGAATTTGTGTTTGATCGCGCTGCTGAACCCGAAGTCGCTTTATTAGAGACCGAAGACGCGGCCTTAGACGATTTTTCAGATATGGGGTATCTTGAGGCTTACGACGCGATGATCGAATTGTTGCGCCGTGAATACGCCTTCACCGAATACAAAGACATCGACTGGGACGCGATCGATGAGGAATTTCGTCCCCGCGTTGAAGAAGCCGATGAAGACGACGATTTTGAAGCTTATCGGGACATCCTCACCGAGATCGCCACACTTATTCCAGATGGCCATGTCTCCGGACCGTTTAATGTCGAAGCCTTCCAAGCAGCCGTGAGCGGTGGACTCGGCATGGCGATCCGTGAATTGGACGATGGGCGCGTGGTGGTTACTTATCTCACCCCGAACGGACTCGCCGATCAAGCGGGTATTAAACTCGGCGCAGAGGTGATCGAATTAAACGATGAACCGATCCAAGACGCGATCGCTCAAGCGTTTGTGTGGGGATCTTATAGCACCCCGCATAACTTACGCTTAGAGCAGTTGCGTTATGTTTTACGTTTCCCGGTGGGGACTCGCGTAGAGTTAACCTATCTCAACCCCGGTGATGAAGCACAAACCGAACGCTTTGAGGCCGAATTTGACTTTGACAGCTTTGGCCAAGGCGGTTATCAAGACCCCGGCGTAGCGGAGATCGTCCTCCCCGGTGAACTGCCCGTTGAATATCAGTTCCTTGAGAGTGGTTACGGTTACGTCAAGATCTATAGTTTCGCTGATGATCTCACTTTAACTGTGCGGATCTGGGAGCGTTTCATGGAGCAGGCGGTTCTCCGTAATGTCCCCGGCGTGATCGTCGATATGCGCGATAATGGTGGTGGATCGGGCTTCTTAGGGGATCAATTGCCCGCTTATTTCTTTGATGAACCGTTGGTGATCGGCAATAGCGCCCGTTACAGCGCAGAACGTGGCGGCTTCTATGTGAATCCCGACACCGAAGATAACTTTATGTTACCCGATGAGTCCTTACGCTATCTGGGGCCAGTGGCCGTGTTGATCAGCCCCGATTGTGCCAGTGCGTGCGAGTCGTTCTCCTATGCCATGACGATCGATAACCGGGCGATCATCGTCGGACAATATCCGACTGCCGGACTCGGTGGAAGTGTCGTGCCGATCGCCATGCCGGATGACTTGACGTTTAATTACACCAATTCGCGTAGCTTAGATAGCGAAGGCAACATCAGCATTGAAGGGATCGGGGTAGTGCCAACCGTCCTCGTTCCAGTCACAGAAGAGACGATGTTTGCAGATGACGACGTAATTTTACAAGCCGCCTTTGCTGAATTAGACGCGCTCACCTTTGGCACAGCGGTCAACATCGGCGATACGATCGAAGGGGAGATCGTAGACGGTGAAGCGGTGCGCTACTCCCTAAACGCAGCACAAGGGGAAGGTTTTAACCTGATCTTAGACGCGGATGATCGCGATCAATTTGTGATCCGCTTGTATTTACGTGATGGCTTTGAACTTGCACGCGAGTCGGATGCTGGCAACCCAGAGATCCTAGAATTGAACCCCCGTCAAGACCTCGATCTGGTGATTGAAGTCGATGTGGTGGATGACGATTTTTCGGGTGAATTTGAATTGCGAATCGAACAAAATGACTGATCAACCTCAGCATGATGAGGCGGCCGATCCTTCGGCCGCCTTTGAATTTACCGTGACCGATAAAGGTCAACGCCTTGATAAAATCCTTGTTGATCAACTGCCCGATCTTTCGCGGATGCAGATTCAAGCCTTGATCAAGGATGGCCATATCACCGTCAACGGTGAACAGATCAAACCCGGAATCAAACTCAAAGGCGGTGAGCGCGTTCGTATTGTGATTCCCCCGCCCCCTCAAACCAGTCTGCAACCAGAAGCGATCCCGCTCCAGGTGTTGTATGAGGATGCCGAGATCGCGGTGATCGAAAAACCCGCTGGCCTTGTCGTGCATCCGGGATCGGGGGTGCAATCCGGGACATTAGCCAATGCGTTACTCGCACGTTACCCAGAGATCGGGCAGATGGTCGGATCAGAACGCCGACAAGGGATCGTGCATCGTTTGGATCGCGAAACCAGTGGTTTGATGGTGATCGCACGCACCAAGCGGGCGCTGAATCGTTTGATGCACCAATTCCAAGAGCGCACCGTCGAAAAAACCTATATCGCGCTGTTGGAACGCACCCCTAAAACCAGCACTGGACGGATCGAAGCCCCGATCGCCCGCGATCCCAAACAACGGAAACGTATGGCGGTCAATCGGGATGGGCGGCCGGCGATCACTGAATTTACCGTGTTAGAAGCTAACTTACGCGATGGGCAAGCCTTGGTTGAGGTGAAACTGCTCACCGGACGCACACATCAAATCCGCGTTCACATGGCCTTTATTGGTAGCCCGATCGTCGGTGACACGGTGTACGGATACCGCAAACAACGACTCGGACTCAAACGACACTTTTTACATGCCGCAAAACTCGCTTTTGATCACCCACAGACGGGCGAACGTCTCCAGTTTGAGTCGCCTTTACCCGTGGGATTGCAAAATGTGTTAGCGAAATTGCGTTGGTAGACCTCGCAATCTTAGGATGATCAGATGACCCGTAGACAACAACTTTTGGCCGCGCTTGGGGTGATCATAAGCGCGATTTTTTTGTGGTTTGCCTTCAGTGGCTTACAACCACAAGCGGTAATCGCCAGTTTACAAAACGTCAACCCCTTAGGACTGGTGATCGGGATGGCCGTCTATACCTTGGCCATGGTGGCGATCACTTGGCGTTGGCAATTTTTACTCCGTTCCTTAACGCCCGTTTCGGTGCGCGATCTCTATCAGTTAGTGGCGATCGGCTACATGGGCAATAACGTCTACCCGCTTCGGGCCGGCGAGATCCTACGGATCTACTTGTTACGTCGCGATCATGGTGTGGCCTATTTACGTGGGACAACAACGGTCTTGGTTGAACGGGTGTTTGACGGGATCGTGATGCTTACCTTTATCTTGTTACCGTTGACCTTTATCCCAAACACCTCACCAGAGATCCGCAACGTCGCAACGCTTGGCGCGGTGATCTTTGTCAGCGCGTTGATCGTGTTTTTGGTGTTGGCGTTGCGCCCGACGTTAACACGCCAATTGATCACGTTCGTCACCCGTTTGTTACCCAGTGGACTCGGCCATCGGATCCAAGATCTGGGAGAAGAAGTGATCACCGGACTTGGTGGTTTACGATCCACCCGCGACTTGATCGGCACTATATTTGCCTCGTATCTCTCATGGATGATCGAAGCGGGTGTGTATTGGATCGTGGCTGGGGTCTTTGGTTTACCTGTGGGTTACGCGATGATGTTGATGGTGGTCGGGGTGGTCAATTTAGCGGGATTAGTCCCTGCTTCGCCGGGTCAATTAGGGGTCTTTGAGTTTTTCGCCTCACGGGTGCTGATGGGCTTTGGTATCGCGCAAAGTCAAGCTTTGGCCTTTGCCTTTGTGGTGCATGTGGTGATCTGGTTGCCCCCGACGCTCTTAGGCGGCTTTTTCTTGATCCGACGTGGATTAGGCTTTGGTACGATCACCCGCGCACAGCGTCTCAAAGACCAAGAAATCAACGATCAAGATGATCAGCAACATCTTTAAGCGAATCTTTATTTGCAAGACATGCCTCCGATGCGCTATCATTATCCATACTTGCATTTAGCGGCGATGCGCGTACAATAACGCATAATTTGGGGTAGACTTTATGTCTCCCCTTTTTGTATGCCCACACGCTATCAGTAGAAAGTGCGAACACCATGAACACATTTGAAGTTGTGATCACTTCGATTCGCTTTAGTCGTTTACGTGGAGTTAAACCATGCACACCCGTCTGACTGACTCTACAGAACGGCGGGCGCACGGTTTTCTGTTAGCACTCCCTGCGATCTTCTGGCTTGGCATTTTCTTTCTGCTGCCGCTGTTGATCGTCTTGGGTGTGAGTTTTCTCTCACGCGGCTCAGGCGGCATCCCGGCGGTACTCCCGTTTACCCTCCAAAATTACACCTATGTCCTAGACACCTATAACGAAGTGATCGTGCGTTCCGTGTGGATCGCCTTGATCACCACGCTGATCTGTTTATTGGTTGGCTATCCTCTGGCGTTTTTTATCCGCACCCGTGAACGCGATTGGGTCAAACAATTTGCCTTGTTTTTGGTGATCTTGCCATTTTGGACAAATTTCCTCGTGCGTACCTACTCTTGGCGCACGATCCTAGGCCCCGAAGGCATCATCAACTCCGCCTTGCTGGACATCGGACTGCTCACTGAGCCGCTCCCGATGCTGAATAATCAATTTGCGGTGATCATCGGCATGGTCTACGCTTATATCCCGTTTATGACCTTGCCGATCTATGCCACAGTCAGCAAATTCGATTTCCGCTTCTTAGAGGCCGCCCATGACCTCGGTGCGAACGATTGGAGCGCGTTTTGGCGCGTGATCTTGCCGATGACCTTACCGGGGGTGATCGCGGGCTGCATCTTAGTGTTTATCCCGTCGGTTGGCACTTTTGTGATCTCCGATCTGTTGGGCGGGCCACAAGACCAGATGATCGGCAATTGGATCAACACCCTCTATCAAGGCAGTGGCGCACATCTACCACGCGGCGCGGCGCTTTCGATCATCATGATGCTCCTGTTGATGTTCGCGTTGCTGATCTATGTGTTCTTTGGTGAAAAAGAAGGGAAGCGCTAAGCGATGGCCACACTCACGCAAACGCCCACCTTCACCCCTGATTCGCGTTCGCTGCAAGGAAGCCTCTTGATCCGTCGGATCGGCAAGGCGATCTTGTGGATCACGCCTGTGTTTTCATACCTCTTCCTTTGGGCCCCGATTTTGTTGTTGATCTTGTTCTCGTTTAACGCGGGGCGTGGCACCTTTGCATGGCGCGGCTTTACCACCCAGTGGTATAGCAACATCTTTAGCGGCACGTTGGGCGCAGAGGCCCGCTTTTCTACCGAGTTAATGCTCAACGCGCTTAGCAACAGCTTGATCGTCGGCGTGACTTCCACCTTGATCGCCACGGTGATCGGGACAATGGTTGCGATCAGCATGACTCGTGGCAAATTCCCCGGCAAACGGATCTTAGACGGCCTGTTATTTTTGCCTGTGGTGATCCCAGAGATCACACAAGGGGTATCGTTAGCGATCTTCTTTCGGGTGATCTTTGAGTTCATCGAATCGATCACCGGCGCTCGGATTCTCCCCGGAGTCGGCACGATCATCATCGGGCATGTGGTGTTTAACGTGGCGTTTGTGGCGATCATCGTGCGGGCGCGCATGTCCAATATGAACCCACGCCTTGAAGAAGCGGCCGGTGATCTAGGCGCGACTCCGTGGCAGACCTTTTACCGCGTCACCTTGCCGTTGATCATGCCGGGGGTGATCGCCGGGGCCTTATTGGCCTTCACCCTCTCGTTAGATGATTTTGTCGTCACCTTCTTTAATAAAGGGGTGGGGTCGGATACCTTGCCGATCTTTGTCTACGGCATGTTAAAGACCTCAGTTACGCCGGAAGTCAACGCCTTATCCACGTTGATGTTGATCTTCTCGACGGTACTTGTCGGTTTTTCGCTGTTCTTGCAAAACCGCAAGGATTAGTGTCCGTAATTCAGTTTTGTCCATATTTATTGATCTGCTCAACTTACCAAGGAGAAACAACGATGCGTCAATTCCTCGCCTTAGTCGTTTTGCTGGTTCTAGTAGGATGCGGTAGCACCCCAACCCCGACCGCTACCCCGGCCGCGTCATCCATGGTGACTGAAGAAGCCACCCCCGAAGTATCTGCGGGTACAGAAGAAGCCGCCACGGGTTTACTGGCCACCGATTGGACTTGTCCGGAAGGTTACGCCGGACAAACGCTTAGCATCTACAATTGGGCCACCTATATCGGCGATCAAACCGTGGCCACCTTTGAGGCGCTGTGTGATGTCACCGTGGAATACAGCATTTACGACTCGGACGAAAGTATGATCTCGGTGTTGCGAAATGGCAACCCCGGTTATGATGTCGCTTTCCCCACTGATTACGCGGTCAGCATCTTGATCCGCGAAGGCCTATTACAACCGATCAACCAAGACCTGATCCCGAATCTAGGGAACGCCTTGGATCGTTACATCAATTTAGGGTTTGATCCCGGCAATGTCTATTCGATCCCGTATGTAGGTGGCACGACCGGCATCGCTTACAACACCGAAAAATTCCCCGACGGCATCACCACATGGGCGCAAGTGTTCACCGCCCAAGATGCACGGGTCGCATGGTTAGAGAATCCGCGTGGCATGATCGGCGCGGCCTTGATCCAATTAGGCTTCAATCCCAACAGCACCAACCCAGATGAGATCAACCAAGCGCGTGATTATCTGATCGAAAACGGCGGTAATGTCACCGTGATCGCGGGGGATGACGGGGACGCACAATTGGTACAAGGGATCGTGGACATCGCGATCGAATACGGCGGCGATATGTTCCAACAGATCGCGGATTGCGCCTGTGATACTTTTGCCTTTGCCAATCCGGTCGACGGCACGATCTTAGATGTCACCAGTATCGTGTTATTGGCGGACGCGCCGAATCCAACCTTAGCGCAAGTGTTCATGGATTTTATGTCGGATCCTGTGGTGGCCGCGCATAACACCAACACGATCAAATATGCCACACCGAATCGCATCGCGATCGAACAAGGCTTGATCAACGAGGATCTGCTCAACAGTTCGGCGTTTAACTTATCAGAAGCGGCACAAGCGACCGCTTGGTATATCGCGGACATCGGCGCAGAAGGTGAACAACTCTATGCCGATGCGTGGACTGAAGTCACCTTGAACGTAGGCCGTTAAGCAGTTCTGATGAAGTGGAGGGCGAAAGCATCTCGCCCTCCGCTTATGAGAGGAAAACCGATGAATACAACCTTAGCGAAAGTCAAATTGATCGAAGTGATCAAAGAATTTCCGTTACGGCGTGGTGAAACCGAGGCGGTGCGCGCTGTGAATCGGGTGTCAATGGAGATCTACGACGGTGAATTTTTTGCCATGTTGGGGCCGAGTGGGTGTGGTAAAACCACCACCCTTCGCTTGATCGCGGGTTTTGAGCAACCGTCCTCTGGTCAGATCTTGATCGATCAACAACCGATGCAAGGCATTCCGGCCTTTCAGCGGCCGGTGAACACGGTGTTTCAAGATTACGCGCTGTTTCCCCACATGAGCGTTTTACAAAATGTCATGTTCGGGCTTGAGATGGCCAAAGTCCCACGCAAAGAGGCCGAATCCCGCGCCCGTGAAGCGTTAGCGTTGGTACGCTTACCGAATGCGATGAACCGCAAACCGCGTGAGCTTTCCGGTGGTCAACAGCAGCGTGTGGCGTTAGCCCGGGCTTTGGTCAAACGTCCTAGCGTGTTGTTATTGGATGAGCCGTTAGGGGCGTTGGATCTCAAATTGCGGCGCGAGATGCAACAAGAACTGAAGACCATGCAAGCGGAATTAGGCATCACCTTTGTGTTTGTCACCCATGATCAAGAGGAAGCGCTGACCATGGCCAACCGGATCGCGGTGATGAACGCCGGGGAAGTGTTGCAGATCGGCACACCGCATCAAATCTACGAAACGCCGTCTACGCGCTTTGTAGCCGATTTTATCGGGGAAACCAATTTCTTAGACGGACAGTTGATCGCGATCCAAGATCGAGTCGGTCGGGTGCAGCTTGACTCTGAAACCACCGTTGAGGCCACCCTCGGTAGCGATCAACCCACGATCGGTCAAAAAGTCACTGTGGCCATCCGGCCGGAAAAAGTCGCTCTCCATGCACAACCGGAACTGGTGGGCGCAGGCGGAGTCGCGGTTGCAGAGACGGGCTTGATCGGACGTGTCGAGTCCGCGCAATATCTTGGGACAGACAGCCGTTACACCGTGAAGATCGGGCAGAACACGCCAATCTCCGTGCGTGTGCAGAACACGGGGGAGATGACTCCTTTATCCAGCGGTGATACCGTACAAGTCAGTTGGGATACGCGCCATGCGCGGATTCTCTTGCACTAATGCTTCATCATGAGGTGGGATCAGCATCTCACCTCATCCCCTGTG
Organism: Anaerolineae bacterium; assembly: GCA_025454525.1. Classification (GTDB taxonomy): domain Bacteria; phylum Chloroflexota; class Anaerolineae; order Aggregatilineales; family Phototrophicaceae; genus JALOOG01. Next base: position 20,353 of record JALOOG010000056.1, read on the forward strand.
CTTTTATTCACTGGGTTTGATGATCAAAAAATCCGCTTTGGCCGTCACCCGCCCCAAAATTTGCGCCACAAAATCGCCATAAGCTTCCGCCGCGATCGCGATCAGATCATAGCCGCCTTGATGAATTTCATCTACGATCAACGTGTCTAATGGGCCTTGTTTGATCTTACGCCGTCCGCGGATCTGCATACTCGCTAACAACTGCCCATATTCGCGGATCTGAGCGCTACGCGGGTGATCAGAAGCCAATAACTGCACAAAATCCGAGCTGAGTTGTCGTCCCTCTAAGCGCGGTGGACTGGCGATCGCCAGCAATGTTACCTCGGCATCATACGCATGTGCGATCGGCGCGACCCGATCCAATACTTGCCGATCGGGAATATGACCGCGCAACACCTGTAAGATCCGTTGGGGTACGGTCTTGGACTCGCACCCCAAGGCCAAGATCGACACTTTGGAGCGCACGATTGCCTCAATCGGCGGGGTTTGTTGCGCGATCGCGATCAACTTGGCGGGTTGTGCGATCACCGTCTCCAACCGATCGGCATGGCGATCTTCTAAGGTCAAACCCAACGCGGTCGCATAACGATGCGCGTTACTGATCGCATCGCTCTCACCCCAAAAAATCAGACTAGCCGAGGGATGATCCCCGTGATCGGCCCACAATTGATCTAAGGCCGCTTTGATCTCACGCGGGTCGCTACGCACCGGGATCACGGTGGACTCTAAGACCGCGGCCAAGACCTGCACCACCGTCCCATTTTCAGGATGTGCCATGGCCACGGTGATATGATCTTCATCTTGGGCGATCGGCAGCGCGAGATGATAATACGCGAGGTGACGGGCCAAGCGCCGCGAAAGATCGGGGTCTAAAGGCAATTGTTGTAACGATAGGATCGGATACATGAGACGATTAACTTGACCTTTAAAGTAACCTCAGAAAAATACATCACCCATGGAGACATACCCCATCATGTCACACAAGCCAATTCCCTGCCACATGTATGAGTGACAGGGGGACAATTTTGGGTAGGAAGGTTTGAAAAAAGGGTTCAGAATTCGAGAACCTGAAGATGCATCCAAAACGATTGTACCCATGGAAAAATGAAGGGGTCAAGCATGTTGTAAAATTAGGCAAGTGGCAAGCGGTGGGACAGGCTTTGCTAAGTTTTGGGGTCATCCTCGCACGCCACACGAGTTTGACGCGGATCGTTGAAGAAATTGTGCTGGGTGGGCGAAATGCTCAACAAATGCTTTAAGCCTTGGGTCAGCAACCGTAATTTCGATTTGGGATTAGCGTTTGAGTGATGAATCAAATGGGGATGGTAATCTTGTGACTTTTCCCGCCCGATCTTGCTGGTGGACGAGACGAAATTGGGAGATCGGATCGGGATCTTGAGGGTATCATTCGCCTTTGAACAAGGGGCGGATTCCATAGGTATGACGTTGTTACCGAGCCAATTCCGCTGCTGTGACAAGCGAAAGGTTTCTGCTTCCCTCTACTACTCTACCTTTTTCTAGGCTACGATGTGGCTACTTCTTTCACAGGGTTAAACAAGGAAAATCATACAATGCGACACAATAATTCTCTCCCCACCCATCCGTTATGATCTTTCAGTACCCCGCCGAAAATTTGATGCGTTTGTCCTGCGCCTAACCCTGTTTTCATTTTGTTCTAATTCTTGGTATAATGAGCGTATCTGTCAACCTACCTCGCTAAGGAGATTTGTATGTCCTCTAGGTTGAATCGTCGCACAACCCGCGTGACGATCGTATTTGCAGTTTTAAGTTTTTTGTTGTCTGTGAGCTTTTTAGCCACCGCGCAAACCGGCCCCAATGATCTGATCCGCCGGACGACCGCTGAAATCATGAGCGATCAAGCGCGCCTTGAGCCAATGCTACGGAATGACATCCCGCGGATTCACCGGGAAGTCGAATTGGAATCGCGTCGGTTCAACCCTATGAACCCGAACGCCTTAGCCAACCCGAGCATTGATCCAAGTCGTGCTGTCGGCCCGCAAATTCAGAGCGCTGGTACAGAATTTTTAGGCGGCACGTTGTCGCTTTCCGCTTTCCCGCCCGATACGATGGGATCGGTTGGGCCAACGCAATACGTCGTCGCGATCAACGGGCGCATCCGCGTGTTTGATAAAACCACGGGCGCGTTAGGCGCGTTGGATGCGGACATGGACGTGTTCTTTAACTCGGTCATGACTCCGCCCGTTGCCAGCACCTTTACCAGCGATCCCCGCGTGCAGTATGACCGCTTTACCCAACGTTGGATCGTGATCATCATCGATGTCCCATCCACCTTTGACGATAATCGCGTCTTGATCGCGGTCAGTGACAACGCCACGATCACTGCTTCAACCGTTTGGTCGTTCTATTACTTCACCCAAGATACGGTACCAACCCTCGGCGATACCGACTGTTTGTTAGATTATCCCACATTAGGGGTTGATCTGCACGCGCTGTATATCGGCGGCAATATGTTCTGTTCTAACTTTTTTGGTGGTACGAGCGCGTTTGTCGTGCGGAAGGCGTTTATCACCAGTGCGACCTCCTCCAACTTGGTCGCCCCGACTCAATTTGTCACCGCCTTCCGTGAGTTACTGGACACCTCAACGTTTGTCGGCCCGTATACGCCACAAGGGGTCACCAATTACGATCCTAATCCGACCTTGGGTTATATCATTGGTGTGGACGGTGCGACTTTTGGCACGTTGGTGCTACGCACCATCGCCAACCCCGGCACGACCACCCCAACGATCTCTGACAATATTGCACTTACTGTCCCCATCACCAGTTTCCCCAGTAATGTCCCGCACTTAGGCAACACGGGCGGCACAAATGGGCAATTAGACGCGATCGATGATCGTCTGTACGCTGCGATGATGCGTAATGGGCGTTTATGGACGGCGCATCACATCAGCGTCGACCAAAACGGCACCACCGTCTCTAGTACGAATGCTAATCGCCGGAATGCGGTGCGTTGGTATGAGTTAGAGGTTGTCGGTCAAACCGTGGGGGTCATGCAAACCGGCACAGTGTTTGACAACGCCGCTACCGATCCGAATTATATGTGGTTCCCGACGATTATGGTCTCTGGGCAAGGTCATGCTGCCATGGGCTTCAGCGTGGCGGGCTTAACCACCTTCCCAAGCGCGGTCTTTACCGGACGTGCAGCAGGTGCTGCCAACGGCACGATGTCAGCGCCTACCATCTATGAACCCGGTGTGGCCGCCTATAACCCACCCAGTGACTCAGGCCCAGGCCGCCGTTGGGGGGATTACACGTTTGTCAGCCTTGATCCCTGCGATGATATGACCTTGTGGACGATCCAACAATTCACCAATGCGACCAATAGCTACGGCGTGCAGGTGATCGAACTGAACGCGCCCGCACCGGCCGTCGTTCCACCCGGGCCGCTCACCGCGATCAATCAAGGGGTTGCATCCACCAATGTCAGCATCACGGGGACGAGTACCGATAATCGTGGGTTCTATGATACCCCCGCATCCCCAGTCACCGATGCGACTTGTCGTCAACGCTTGACCGTCACCGCGACCAACGGGGTCACGATCAACAGCGTCACCTACAACGATCCCACCTCGATCGATGTAGACATCAACACCCTCGGCGCATCCGTGGGGACATCTACCTTGACCATCACCAATCCCGATGGCCAATTTGTGACCACCACCATCACCATCAACGCCGCACCCACTGCCACTCCGACCCCCATCCCACCGACGGCCACGAATACACCTGTCGGCCCGACTGCGACGAATACGCCGGTGCCGCCCACCGAGACCAATACCCCGGCACCACCAACCGCCACCAACACCCCCGATCCCAATGCGGTCGAATTGTTGCGGAATTTGAGCTTTGAAGATGACACCAACCCCGCTGACGGCGTAGCCGATTTCTGGGGCATCCGTAACGGCTCTGGTGAACGT
>JALOOG010000057.1 GCA_025454525.1 Anaerolineae bacterium
GATCAGTCGTTACCATGACATCACCGAGTTATTGAAAGATTCGCGCTTAAGTTCGGGCGTTTATAATGCCATGGTGGAGCAATCCCCAGAACAACTTAAACCCTACCTCGAATTTTTAATGAATGGGATCGGCTTTATGGATCCGCCGAATCATACACGTCTCCGTAACCTAGTCCATTATGGGTTTGCGCCGAACTTCATCAGTGATCTAGAAGAGCGAATTCAACGAATCACCGATCAAGCCATTGACGACCTTTTAACACAAGGGGATGCCGTCGTTAATCTCAAAACCGATTTTGCGATCACCGTGCCGTTTAAGGTTTTGACCGAATTTCTGAATCTTCCTTATGAAGACCGCGATCTGTTTCGCCGTTGGACAGAGGGACTCTTGGGAGGTATCGCCACCAATGCAGGTTATGAAGACCTGCTCACTGGGGTACGAACAGTCAACGAATTGCGGACATACTTTGTCGATCTGATCGAATATCGCCGCAAAAACCTAAGCAATGATTTTATCACGCTCTTGATTGCGGCCGAAGAACAAGGCGATCGTCTCAATAACGAAGAGATGATCTATGTCGCTTGTGGTCGCCGGACACGAAACCACCAGTAACTTGATCCTCAACGGAGTCTTGGCACTTTCACGCAACCCCGATCAATGGGAACGCTTGAAGGCCGATCCCAGTTTGGCCAAAACCGGAGTCGAAGAGATCTTGCGTTATGATGCGATGGCCCAAGCCTTGGCCCGCCTAGCAACAGAGGATTTTGTCTATAATGGACATCAGATCCGCGCAGGCGAAAAAGTCACCCTGATCTTGGCCGCGGGCAATCATGATCCCAGCGTGTTTGAACAACCCGAACAGTTGAATTTAGCGCGGGAAAATAACCCGCATCTCTCATTCGGGCATGGGATTCATTATTGCGCCGGATCGGCCCTCGCACGCATGGAAGGGCGGATCATCTTTGAGACGATCGCCCGTCGTTTGCCGAATATGCAAGTGATCGAACAAGAACTCACCTATAACCCGACCATGGTTGTCCGTGAGCTGAAACAACTCATGGTGCGTGTGCAATAAAAACCTGTGATGATCCTTGGGGCAAAAAGCCCCAAGGGATCTTTATTTGCCTGTTACCGCGCCCATCGTAAAACCCGCAATAAACCGATCCAAAAACAAGTTGTAGACCAACGCGACCGGAATCGCGACCAACAATCCCGCCCCCATGATCGCCTGCCAGAAGAACACATCCCCGCGGATCAATTCACTGGTGACTCCGGTGCTGATCACTTTTTGCGACGAGGTGGTGATAAATGCCAAGGCATAGATAAACTCATGCGTGGTCAAGGTGAAGGCAAATACGACCACGGTTAAGATCCCCGGCAAAGCCAACGGGAATACCACCCGTAAGATCGCCCCAAAGCGGCTATAACCGTCCACCATTGCTTGCTCTTCCACATCCACCGGAATCGACTTCATAAACCCCATCAGGAGCCAAGTGCAGAAGGGGACGGTAAACGTCGGATAGATCACAATCAGCGACCACAGCGAATCGCGCAACCCTAAAAAGCTTACGATCTGGGACATGGGGATAAACAGCAACGTTGGCGGGATCAAATACACCATAAAGATCATGATCCCTAAGCGCTCTCCCCATGCGCCGGCCAACCGAGCCAAGCTATACGAGGCCGGCACAGCCAATAACACCGTGATCACCACCACTGCGATCCCAACCTTTAAGCTGTTTTCGACAAACGTCTGATAGTTGGTGTTGTTAAACAGCAAGCGGAGGTTATCTAACGTCGGCGCTTGATTAAACACCAACGGATTCGCCTCACGATTGCGATAGAGTTCATTGTCGTTTTTAAATGTGGTGATCAGCATCCAATAGAACGGAAACGCCGTAAACAAGATAAACAGCGTGATCAAAAAATAAGTTAGTCCGGTTTGCCCTGCTTTGCGGATCATCAGCGCACCTCCGTGCGACGTGCTACCCGTAACATCAAAATCGCTACCCCTAATAACACGGGCATCAAAAAGATTGCTGTGGCCGCGCCTTTGGCTAAACTCCCGCCTTCGATTCCGGTGTAAAATGCCCAACTCGCTAAAACTTGCGTGGTATTATTCGGATTCCCCCGTGTCAGCACATGCACGACGGTCATATCGGTAAACGAGAAGATGATCCCGAATAACATCGCCACCATCAAGATCGGGCGAATCAACGGTAACGTGACCTGAAACCACCCTCGTAAGAAACTCGCACCATCCACCTGTACCGCGTCTTGGATGTCTTGTGGGATCGAGGACAAGCCCGCTAGGATGATCACCGTAGACAAAGGCAACATCCGCCACACATGGATCGCGATGATCGAGGCCATCGCAAGGGTTTCTTGACCCAACCAGATCACATTGCGCGGCCCTAACAACGCCCCCGCGCCGATCAATCCCACTTCACGCAAGATCCAAGTGAGCGGGCTATAGACCGAATCCAATAACCAGAGCCAATTGATCGCCCCAATCGCGATCGGAGTCGCCCATGGCAACAAGATCAACAATCGCACGATCCATTTGCCCCGAAAATTGCGGTTGAGCAGGATCGCCAACACCGTTGCCAAAATCAACACCAGACCTTGCGCGAACAAGGTGAACACAAAGGAGTTTTGTAAGGAGCGCCGAAACACCGGATCGTTGATCACGTCGTTAAAGGTTTCCAAAGTGAATCGATCGATCGTGGGGCTGCCAACCGAGACATCACTAAAGCTGAACAAGACCGCCATCACAAACGGGATGCCCACCAAGAACACGATATACAACACCGCGGGCATCAGCATCGCCACCGCTAAAAAGCCTTCACGGTCTAAGAGTTTTGGCCCACCCCGAGCTTCAGACACCGTTCCCATCTTACACCCCCGCCGCTTGTGCGATCTGAAGACGCACCGGTGCGATCCGATCCCCGCTCATCTTGTCGAAGTAACTTAAGTCATGCAGATCGGCCACAAAATCATAGGTACGACCCGCCTCGATCGCCAACTGCACCAAAGACGGGATATTCGAGACCACCCGCGTCCGCTCACCCACGCCCTGCACATAACCATACAAGAAACGTTCCGATCCCAAGTATTCGACTCGTGTCACCTCAAACGGGATCGTGATCGGCGATTGCATGTGTTGATCGATTCCCTTGGGTAAAAAGTGTTCAGGATGAAACCCGATAATACAATTGTCTTGTTCAACTAAGTTCATCGGCGGCGATCCCAAAAACGTCGCTACAAACGTATTGGCCGGCGCACGATATAACGCTTGAGGTGTGCCGATCTGCTGGACGCGCCCGTAATTCATCACCACCACCCGATCGCCCATGCCCATCGCTTCTACTTGATCATGCGTGACGTAAACCGTCGTCACCCCGATCTGACGCTGAAATTGTTTGAGTTCATCGCGGGCCAAAGCGCGCAATTTTGCGTCAAGGTTAGAAAGCGGCTCATCCAACAAAAAGACATCCGGCTCACGCACCACCGCCCGGGCTAAGGCGACCCGTTGCCGTTCACCGCCGGAAAGTTGGCGCGGTTTGCGTTGTAACAGGTGATAGATGTTAAACATCTTGGCGGCCCGCTCCACCCGCGTTTGGATATTGATGCGATCCATGCCCACCGATCGCAACGGGAAAGCGATGTTATTGTAAACGGTCATGTGGGGATACAGCGCGTAACTCTGAAACACCATCGCGATCTTACGCGCACGCGGCGGTAACTCATTCACCACCACCCCGCCGATCCGAATTTCGCCTCCGGTCGGTTTTTCGAGTCCGGCGATCATCCGTAAGAGTGAGGTCTTGCCTGACCCAGACGGCCCTAACAAGACTAAAAATTCCCCTTCTTGGATCGTGAGGTTCACATCGTTGACCGCGTTCACCTCTCCAAACGCCTTATATAATTGACGAATTTCAACCACAGCCATCACAAAAACCTTTTAGACTAACTTGACTTGATAATATTCCGCGTGTGGCTCAACCCAACGCACCAATTGATCGCTTTCGGCCACCAATTGCTCTTGATCCGCGTTATGGGTGATCGGTGCAAATGGGGTGAGCGTCAAGGTCGCAGTTTCTTTTTTAACGGTGATCTTCCAACTACCTGCGACAAACCCATCGATTAAAAAGGTGCCGATCACCCGTCCCGCCGATAAAAACACCTTAGAACGATATTCATCGGCGATCACCCGCGTGCGGAGATCGTGCGAAAGCAACAAATTGTCATATTCTGGGATCAAGCGCGGCGGCGCGGGCATGTCCGCGTCCGATAGAGGGTGATCCGGCAGATCAAAGAGTTCACGCCCCTCTTCATCGCGGTATTGGACAAACGTACTCGTATCGATCAGATCTTTCAATTTTGTGAGGCCTGTCCACACCTGAAAATCCTTGATTGAAGCCGGGCCGAATGCCGCTAAGTACCGTTTGAACAGGCCCAACAGATTCGGCTTATCGACCACCCCAGACACCAACTTATAGGCCGGACTCCCACCGATCCCCCACATACAACCCGGCGGCGCATGGTGCATCGGTAGATAAGAGCGGACAAGATAGGCGATCGCATCTGGATCCCCTTCTGGCGCAACCTCCGCTAATTCGGTTTTGATCCGCATCATCGTATGTGATCCTTCGCTCATCAATTCGCGTGCGGCGGCGATCAACGCTTCTTTGGGTAAACTTTTGCCCTTTTGACCAAAAAATGACCCCAATGCACGGATCAAGGCTGGTTGAATCGTCGGATAAAACGCTTGATAATCGCGGAGGGTGATGAAATGCAACGTAGAGCGCAAAAACGGCGCACGTAAGATGCTGGTTTCGCGCAAGTATTGGGTGACGGTATCGCGTCTCAATTTGGCCATCCGAGTCCATAGCCCGATATAGGGTGGGTTCACCACTTGCGCTTGCAAGGCCACCAGGTGTTGAACCAATTCATAAGCGTCTAGATCGGTCTCGCGTTGGAGCAACCGTTGACGGGCTAAAGTGGTGCGATTCAAGGTGCGTAAGGAGAGTGTGATCACGATGTTTTTATCCAGTGGTCTATGATTAGCAGGTGTGGCAATCCTTGCCACACCTGTATAGAAAAAAGTTAACGCCCGCCGCCGATCAACCCTTCGGCCGCCCAACGTTCAAAGATCGCGTTCATTTGCGCTTCAGCATCGGCAACCGCCGCTTCAGGGGTCATCTCACCGCGTGCGGCCTTGGCAAACATATTTGGCAAGATGAACGTGCCGAATACCTCACCGATCGCGGCATTCGCCGGCCCCGGATGACCGATCGTGGTTGACCAAGATTCCGCTTGTTTCAGCAATTGCAATTTGTTGATCGGCCGTGAGCCAAAGGGATCAACATCCAGCCAACCGCCTTCTTCTAACAATTGTGGCGCGGTATTAAAGAAGGCCGGGAAGGTATACAGCTCTGAATTAAACACCGCTTGGTTGTAATTGGCGACCAGATGCAAGATAAATTCTTTGGCTGCATCCGGATTTTTAGCGTGATTCGGCACGATATAGATCGGGATGACGTGTTGGCTGACCAAAGACACGCCATTGGGCCCCGCCAGTGGTGCTGTGACAAACACATCATCCGACACCGGCGCGTCCACTTTTTGCAAGGTGCGATACGCCGAGATCGAATTGAGGATATACGATGCTTGTCCGGCAATTAACAATTGGTTATTCGAGGCGGCCGTCCAACTAAAAACTTCGGGAGTCATCGCACGTTCATACAGGTCTTTCATGTAAGCGACGGCCGCGATCGTTTCTGGAGAGTTGATCGTCACCCGCTCACTTTCATCTTGTTCGGCCCCGCCGAATGACCAGATCAAAGCGCGGGCGGCCATGTTGGAGTCCAATTCATTCGACATGCCGATCCCCATTTGAACCCCTTGTTCATTGAGGATGCGTTCGCCGCCTTCTAACAGCTCTTGCCAAGTTTTGGGGCCTTCTGGCATCCCGATCAGTTCCCACATGCTGCGGCGCATATTGCCGGGATCGGGTACCCACCCATGACAAAAGCCGAAAAATTTATTGGTGGTCGGGTTAAAAGTGCTACGTTCTCCAAGACCGACTTGTGGGCCAAAGCGAGTCCTCGCTTCTTGCACCACATCCGACAAATCCATTAAACTATTTTCAAAAGAGGCCGGCGGTGATAAAAATTCGATCAGATCATGCCCTTCACCTGCGGCAATTTCGGCAGCGGTGGCAGCGGGGATCTCCGCCAGATTGATATGATCCACCGTCACATTCACCCCGTTGACCTCGCCCCAATAGCGCGCAAACGGATCAAACCAGCGGTCATATTGCGGCACAAAGTGACTCCATTGCAAAATGCGGAGTTCGCCGCTCACCTGTTGACTCGGTTTCGCCATAACTTGGAAGGTTGGGCTTACGGCAGATGCACCGACTAAGCCTCCCAATCCTAGCCCCTTTAAAAAATTCCGTCTTGAAAAACCACTTCTCTTAAGCATGTTGTCTGACCTCAATAAATCGCTTTAATTTACGAGCGTCATGATGTGTAACATATTGTGAACAGAATGTCGAATAAGTCTTTTATGAGATGTGAATAGTTTCACAATAATGGTAGTCGCAACGTTCACTATCCCTAAAACATGATAAACTCTTTGTGATTCGCTATTGATCTTGAACACCTTCACAAAAGAAACAACGCGATCTCCATGCGAAAAACGATGTTTCGTTCAGATCTAAAGCGAAACCCGATGCCTCCTCCTAGAATTAAAAAGAAAAAATCCTTATGGCGAAATCGTTATTAGACCACGGCTTTGATCAACTTGATCATGCAATCTTAGAAGAGCTACAAGTCAATGGGCGGATCAGTGTGGCCGATCTGGCCCGCAAGATCCATTTGTCCCCACCAGCCGTTTATCAGCGGATCAAGCGGTTAGAACGTGCGGGGGTGATTCAAGGATATGTCGCACTGATCGATCGTGAAGCGGCCGGGTACGATCTGCTGTGTTTTGTGCGTGTGAGCATTCAACCGCACACCAAAGAAAAGTTACAGCAATTTCAGCAAAATATCCAAGGGTTATCGGCGGTTTTGGAGTGTTACCGAGTCGCGGGCGGCCATGACCTCTTGCTAAAAGTGGTTGTGCAGGATCACAAAGCGTTAGATACGTTTGTTGAACAACATTTGATGTCGATTCCGGGGGTCGATCGCATTGAGATCAACTTGGTACTTAATGAGATGAAGTCCACCACCGCCTTGAAATTACGCTAAATCAAACTAAAACATTTTAAGAGGACAGCTTTATGTATGTGGGGGATTATCTAGGGCGGCGGGCGCTCTATACACCCGATGAGTTAGCGGTGATAGACGCGGGCAAAACACCGCATCGCAGTTTTACCTATAGCGAATTGAATAACCGGGCGAATCGGTTGGCCCATTGGTTACGTGACGGCGCAGGCCTTCGTAAAGGCGATCGTGTGGCGATCCTCGCCCATAATGGCGTGGAATTTTTGGATGCGTTTTTCGCCTGTTGCAAGTTGGGCGCGATCCTTGTGCCGTTGAATTGGCGCTTACATTGGCGTGAATTAGGCGCGTTGATCGAAAAAACCGGCCCTCGTGTGTTGATCTTTTCGGAAGAATTTAACGAGACCGTGACTCAGATCACCGCCGAAACCACCCAGCTTCAACATCTGCTTCACATTGAAGGCAAAGGGATCGGCAATAGTCGCTCTTTTGAAAAAACCCTCGCCGAGTCGATGTTACACCCCATTACCACGGAAGACATCACCGAAGAGGACATCGCTTGCGTGATCTTCACGGGAGGCACGACCGGCCTACCTAAGGCCGCAAAAGTGAGCCACAAGATGATCGCTTGGAACACCCTCAACACGATCATTCACGATCTGCAACATGGCGATGTCACGGTGAACACTTTTCCCCTGTTTCACACGGGTGGATTGTTGGTCTATACCACACCGTTGTTGATCCTCGGAGGTACGGTGATCCTCACGCGCAAATTTGACCCGGAACAGGTCTTAACGCTGTTAGAAGATTACGCTGCAACCGTTTACGCGGGTGTGCCGACGATGTATCAGATGATGACCACCGCGCCCAACTGGGAAAGCGCCGATCTAAGTCATTTACGTTTTTGCACCAGTGGCGGCGCACCGTTGCCGGTGTATCTGGTCGAAAAGTTCAAACAAGAAAAAGGCGTGCAGTTCAAACAAGGCTTTGGCATGTCCGAATTTGGCCCCGGTGTGTTTGCACTTGCCCCCGAAGACGCGATCCGTAAGGCCGGCAGTATCGGGCGGCCGAATTTCTTTGTGGATGCTCGGATCGTGGATGAACACAATCAACCCGTTACGCCGGGGGTGGTCGGAGAATTGGTGTTACGCGGCCCCTCGATGTGTTCCGGCTATCTGAATGAAACCGCCGATGTGTTGGATGAATATGGATACTTCCACACGGGCGATCTGGCCATCATGGATGAGCAGCTCTATTTTACGATCGTGGATCGCAAAAAAGATATGTTCATCAGCGGCGGAGAAAACATCTATCCGACCGAGATCGAACAGGTGTTGTATCGTCATCCGGCGATTGAGATGTGCGCGGTGATCGGAATCGCCGATCCGAAATGGGGTGAGGTTGGTAAGGCGTTTATCGTCTTAAAAAAAGGCAGCGCGATCACCCAAGCGGAATTGTTTGACCACATGCAACATCACCTTGCCGGTTACAAAGTCCCCAAAAGCATTGAGTTTCGAGAGGCACTTCCGATCTCGGCCGCAGGCAAAATCTTAAAACGTGAATTGATTAATCAGGAGTCCACCCCCCATGGCGATTGAAGTTGGCATGAGCGCAAGCCGCACCCGCACGATCACCGATCACGACATTCGTTTATTCGCGGAGGTATCGGGTGATACCAATTCTGTCCATTTAGACGAAGCCTACGCGAGGCAAACCCCTTTTGGACGGCGGGTGGCGCATGGCATGTTGAGTGCCAGTTTGATCTCCGCGATCCTTGGCAATGATTTACCGGGAGTCGGCACGATCTACTTGGGGCAAGACTTGAAGTTTAAGGCCCCGGTGTTCATTGATGACACGATCACCGCTACGGTAGAAGTGATCCACTATCGTGAAGACAAACGGATCGCGACCTTAAAAACGACTTGCACCAATCAGGCGGGAGTCGTGGTGATCGAAGGGCAAGCGGTGGTGATCGCGCCCGCTTAAGTTGGATTAACGCGGCCGCTTGAAGGGGCCGCTTAATTACCCTAATTTTTAAAAATTGAAAAGATTTGAGGAGACAAGGCAATGCGTAAACTGTTTTTCATCTTGTTGTTAGTGGTGTTGTCAGCGGGTTTTACCCCCTTGGTCGCACAAGATGAGCCGATTCGGGTGGGCTTGATGACCGATGCTTCTGGTCAATTGGCGTTGTATGGCGCGGAACTCGAAAACGGCTTCAAGTTGGGCTTGTTATATGCCGCGGGGATCGATCCGACCGAATACGAGAGCATTGATGCCGCTTTGGCTGCGTTAACTGTCGCCGGCCGGCCGTTGGAAGTCTTGGTGCGCGATAATGCCGGGGTGGTCGACACCGCGCAAAGCCAAGCGCGCGAATTGATCGAACAAGAAGGTGTGGAAGTCTTGGTAGGTGCGCCTAGCTCTGGGGTGACACAAGGCTTACAACAAGTGGCGATCGACTCGGATGTGATCTTATTCGCTGCGCCGGGTGCATCACCAGACATCACCGGCCGCACCTTCAACGAAAACACCTTCCGGGTGTGCCGTAACAGCGCGCAAGATGCGTTAGCGCTGGCCTCGTTTGCAGTAGAGGGACTCGGTAAAAATTGGGTGATCCTCGCCGCCGATTATGAATTTGGACGGGGATCGGCCGCCGCTTTTGAACGGGCGTTAGGGGCCTTTGGGGTGACGTTTGTGCAAGAAACGATCTACGCCCCGCTTGAAACCACCGACTTTACCCCCTACTTACAACAAGTCTTAGACTCCGGCGCGGATGTGGTGTTACCGATCTGGGCGGGGGCAACTTCGGTCGCTTTGTTCCAACAGATCAATGAGTTGGGTGTACAAGATCAGATGACGGTGGTCGGTGCGTTTAACTCTAACGACATCGTGCGCGTGAGCGATCCTAGCACGATCAATACCGTGTCGTGGATTGTGTATCATTACACCTTCCCACAAACCGAGATCAACGCTTGGTTAACCGAAAAACACATCGCGATCTACAGTGATGTGCCGGATCTGTTTACCGAATGCGGTTTCGCCACGGCCCAAGCGCTGTATATGGCTTTGACCGAAACCGAAGGCGATACCTTGCCTTCAGCGATGATTCCGGTGTTAGAGGGCATGGTGTTTGAAGGCCCGAAAGGCACTTATGCGATCCGCCCGTCGGATCACCAAGCCCTCGTGCCGATGTATGTGGCGCGCTTGGTCAACTTGGATGATCCGGATCAACGTTACTATGAACTGTTAGCGGAATTGCCGTTCTATCAGATGGTGCCGCCCGTGTTACTAGAAGGTGATTTTGCCACTCGCGTCGGACTGGATGTCGACTTTAACGCGATGATCATCGAAATGGCCGCCGCGTCAATGATGATGGAAACGCCAGAAGTGACCCCCGAACCCTAATTTTCAAGCCGATGTGATGGGCGCGTGTCTCACTTGAGGGGTGCGCGCCCCTTTTTTATCTTTAGGGACAGCCCAAAATGACCATTTTAGAAGCACGCGGACTACGTAAAGAATTTGGTGGTTTAGTGGCGGTGGATGAGGTCAATTTGACCATCCAACGTGGTACCACGCACGCGATCATCGGGCCGAATGGCGCGGGCAAAACCACTTTTTTTAATTTGTTGACCGGAAAATACAAACCGACACGCGGCACCGTGATCTACAAAGGCCAAGACATCACCCAATTACCCGTCTATCGGCGGTCGCATTTGGGGATCGGGCGGTCGTTTCAGATCACCAACATCTTTCCCAACCTCACCTTACTCGAAAATGTGCGACTCGCATCGCAAGCGTTAAGCGGGGATAACTTTCGCTTTTTGCAACGCACCTCCTTGCTCAAAAAACATCTTGATCGGGCGGTGCAAGTGTTAGCGATTGTCGGACTCACCGATGTCTATGCGTTCGCGAACACCTTGCCGCATGGAGGGAAACGTAAGTTGGAATTGGCGATCTTGTTAGCGGCTGATCCTGAACTCTTGTTATTGGATGAACCTACGGCGGGCATGGCCTCGGAACAAGTGCCGGAATTGATCGAGACGATCCGCAAAATTCAGCGTGAGGGGAATAAAACGGTCGTGTTGGTGGAACACAATATGAACGTGGTGATGAACATCTCGGATCAGATCACGGTGATGCACTTGGGGCGGGTGTTGGCTGAAGGCACACCGTCCGCGATTGCCTCTGATAAAACGGTTCAAAGTGTGTATCTGGGTGAATTATATGACTTACCGGGGAAAAGCTGATGAGCGCACCAGTCTTAGAGATTCGCAATATTCACACGTTTATCGGTCAGTTTCATATTTTGGAAGGGGTGAATGTCAGCGTGCCACAGGGAAGTATCACCGTCATGCTGGGTCGCAATGGCGCGGGTAAAACCACCACCTTAAAAAGTGTGATGGGCCTCACCCCACCGTCACAAGGCGCGATCTTATTTGAAGGCAAGCCGATCCACGGCAAACGCCCCTACCATATCGCGCAATTGGGGATCGGTTATGTGCCGGAACATCGGGCGATCTTCAAAACGCTCACCGTGCGCGAAAATCTTGAATTGGCAGAGCGTCAGGCCCATGACTTAGAAAAACGGATCGATTTTATCTTTAATCTGTTTCCGGCCATGCGCCAATTTTATCACTATCCGGCGGGCAATTTATCCGGCGGGCAACAACAAATGTTAGCGATCGCACGGGTGTTAGTGCCAGAAAATCGTTTGCTGTTGATCGATGAGCCAAGTGAAGGCTTAGCGCCGGTGATCATTGAAGAATTGATGGCCGCAATCCAAAAACTGGCCGAAACCAGCACGGTGTTACTGGTAGAGCAGAATTTTCGCATGGCCAGCCGCTTAGCGGATCGGTATGTGATCCTTGATGACGGTCAAAGTCGGGTGGAAGGTGTGATGCCGGAATTGATCAAAGATGAACAACTGATCCAACGGTATTTAGGGGTCGCATAGTTGAGGATGGGAAATCAGATGGCCACAACCCTAGGCAAAAATACGCCGATCTTGGTGATGATCGCGATCATCACCGGCTTATTGACGTTTAGCTTTATCAATTCAAACGGTGATTTTGGTGATTTTGGGATCACGGTGTTATCTGGGTTATTTCAAGGGATGTTATTGTTCTTGGTTGCGTCCGGGCTATCGATCATCTTTGGGTTGATGGATGTGTTGACCTTGGCACACGGGGCGTATTTTATGATCGGGGCGTATGTCGCTTATGATGTGCAGCATCCCGGCGGGGTGATCGATTTAACCGCCGCGATCCCCGATCCGAATCTACGCTTTCCCGTGGCGTTGATCGCAGCGATCTTGGTGGGAGCGGGGCTTGGGGTGATCTTAGAACGCGGGTTATTGCGTCCCCTGTATTCGCGCCCGATCTTTCAGTTGGTGATGACCTTTGGTGTATCGTTGGTCATGGTGGAGATCGTCAAAGCGATCTGGGATACCACGATCTACAGTTGGCAAGATCGCTTTGGCCTGCAAGAGAGTTTCTTTGAGTTGTTCGGTCAACAATTTAGCGTGTATCGCTTGTTTGTAGTGGGGATCGGCTTTGTGTTAATCATCGGCATCGCGCTGATCTTACGACGAACGCGGATCGGCATCATCATTCGGGCGGGCGTGGAAGATCGGCAAATGGTGGAAGCGTTGGGGATTAACGTGCAGTTGGTGTTTACGGTGGTGTTTACGCTGGGCTGTGCTGTGGCCGCCTTTGGAGGCGGGATCGCCGCGCCCTTTTTGGGGGCCTCGAATAACCTTGCGACCGATTTTCTCTTGCAGGCCGTGGCGGTGGTGGTCTTAGGCGGCATGGGCAGTTATGAAGGCACAGCGGCCGGAAGCATCATGGTCGGCCTAGCGATCGCGGTAGCTCAAAAAGCGGCGATCGGCACGGCGTTTACGGTGTTGCCAAGTATCACCCCGATGTTGTTGTTGATCTTGATCCTCTTGCTTCGTCCCAGCGGGTTGTTCGGGAGCGCACATAGCTCATGACCACACGATTGATCGAAAATCTACGCGAAAATTGGCTCTATTGGCTGATCATTCTGTTTTTGTTGGCCTTTCCCTTTTTAGTGGCCGCTCAAACCGGATCAAGTCCATTCGGTGAACCCCGCGGCGATCGTATGGTGATGCGCGGCGAGTCGGTGCGTTGGCAGGCGGTGATGATCGAGATCTTTATCCTCGCGATCTTGGCCATGAGCTATAACCTGATGTTCGGGTTCACGGGGGTCTTGTCTTTTGGCCATGCGCTGTTTTTTGGCTTAAGCGGCTATATCATCGGCTTGATGTTGGAATACACTGGATTAGACAACGGAATCGCCTTGATCTTAGGGATCGGATTAGCGATCGCGATCAATGGGATCTTGGGCTTGCTGATTGGCTTAGTCTCATTGCGCCTAAAAGGGGTGTATTTTGCGATCTTTACGTTGGCTGTGGCCGAAATGGCGTTTATCTTCTTCGGACGCTTTGCGTTAACCCGCGCCGAAGACGGCTTTACCCTCACCCATGTGCCGATCTGGTTAGATGCGACTCAAAACCGCATTACCTTGTATTATGTGGCGTTAGGCATGGGCATTTTCACATTTTTTGCGATCCGGCGGTTGATCAATTCACCGACGGGCGCGGTCTTTAAGGCGATTCGTGAAAACGAGGATCGCGCACAATCGATCGGCTATAACACCTTGACTTTTAAATTGATCGCGATCACGATCGCCAGTATGTTAGCGGCCTCGGCCGGGGTTTTACAGGTGTTACTCAACAAAAAAGTCGGGCCGGAGTTGTTAGGGATCGGAAACACGGTTGATCCGTTGTTGATGACCATTATCGGCGGGATCGGCTCATTTACGGGGCCGGTGATCGGGGCGACCGGGTTACATCTATTGGACACCAATATCCGAGAAGCGACGATCACGATCGGTAGCACCGTGCTGCATGTCTCGGATTTTTGGGGATTGCTGTTAGGTGCGATCTTCATCCTTGCCGTTATGGTATTCCCGCAAGGCGTGGTCGGGACATGGATTCGTTTACGGATGCGTTGGCAAAAATTCACCAAATCGGCGTAAGCTCAGGTGGGGATTTACCCCACCTCAAAGCGTATTGCGAGACCCTGATGTTATAGGGTGATCACCACTTTACCCCGCGCATGGCCGGCTTCCAGAAAACGAAGTGCATCTGCTAATGCCATAAGGGGATAACAGCGCTCAATCACGGGTTTCAGCTCGCCGCGTTCAACCAACCCCGACAGAGTTTGCAGCGATTCACGGGTGGATTTAGCCGTCACAAGGGTCAAGCACTTGCCATCCGGTTTTGGGATCAACGGCGCAAGCAATAACGCCTCAAAAATTTGTCCGTCTGTACCTCCGACCATGATATATCGCCCATTTGGCTTCAACGCCCGCGCATAATGCCGGAGGGGATGATAGCCATTAATGGCGAGGATCGCGTCATACTGCCCTGTGTGTGTGGTAAAATCTTCACGGGCATAATCAATGACCGCCGTAGCGCCTAATTCAAGCAGCATGTTCAGTTTGCTGGCACTGGTGATCGCGGTGACATCTGCTCCGAACGTGCGTGCGATCTGTACCGCAAAAGTCCCGACTCCACCGGAAGCGCCGTTAATCGCCACCCGTTCACCCGCCTGTAGCTTTGCCTTCTGCACCGCTTGAAGCGCGGTGATACCGGCCAATGGGAGCGCGGCCGCTTCTTCAAAGGTCAACCCTTTTGGCATTGGGGCGAGTGCCGACTCTGGTACAGCGGCATATTCCGCAAAGCCGCCTAAACCACAATTCGACACATCCCCATACACCCGATCCCCCGGCTGGAAGGTGGTCACATCGCGCCCGACCTGTACCACTTGGCCAGCAATATCACCACCGAGGATCGGATATTTTGGCTTAAACAACCCGTAACCGGCCAGACGAATCATGAAGGGCTGTCCACGCATCAGACGCACATCGGCGCTGTTGACAGAAGTCGCATGAATTTTGACTAGCACTTCATCCGCTTTTGGGATCGGTTGTGGCATTTCAGCGAGTCGTAATTGATCCGGCGAACCGTATTCGGTGTAAATCATCGCTTTCATCGTTATGTCCTTTGGGTTTACAACCAATTCCACGCTAAGTAAAAGGTGACACCATTGAAGATCAAGCTAACGGCCAAGAGAAAGCGATCGTAGTGAGACGGGTAACTTCTTATATCAACAAGCACGAACAGGAAAAAGACTGTCGCTAGAATGATATTCATCCAACGATTGATCGGCTGTGGGATCACCAGCGATAGAAACACCATCAGAATCGGGACAAGCATAAAGAGCGCTGCAAACAGCCATTTATTCGGGTTCGGTTGCTCACCTTGACTCATACGACCCCAGTCACCGCTGTAAATGCGGAGGACATCCCCCACTAGGTAGATGAGCATCACGGTGATCCATGAGCCAGAGAGCAGAATACGGACATCAAGCATGATGAAAATTTCCTTTCAGATCAAGTTACAAGTTAGCGGGGCGTACCTTGACGATACTGCCACATACGGATCCATTTACTGCCATTCACCAACACCATGATCAGCACCATGATCAAGGTGATCGATCCCGCAATTTGCGTGAGCGGGAATTGTGTGGCCAGCTCTGGTTGTGTTTGTGTCAGCCACTCCACCAGAGGCATTAAGATCGCAAAGTACAAACCAATAGCCCCCACCAGATCCAACACCGTCTGCATTAACCATACGGTTAACGTCCAATGGCGGTGCAATAGCGCCCATAAATTCAGCATCACATTACCAGAACCGCTTATCAGCATCACCATTAACCAAATCAACGGGACGGGAAGCACCTCTCCGGGATCGTTGAGGTTAAAACGGAGTGTTAGCCCACCCACTTGTAGCCAGTAGGCGATCGCGAGACAGATGAGTGTCCCTAAGGTGATCCCGACACCTGTTTCTACCCGATCGACTGCGGTGGGATCATCAGCAGGAGGAAGTTTCGACGGATCAAACTCAGTCTCCGTTATTTTCGGTAGGGATTCGCCTGACTGTTGTAAAATGGTGAAGATCAACACCACCACCGCGAAGAAGATCAGCACGGCCTGAATCGCCGTGAAAATCGAACTGATCGATAGCGCGATCCAATCGCTATCCGCCGGATCAAGCAAGGCCCCTACAAAATTGGTAACGACGACCGCGGTTGGCACAAGTGGCAGCCCGATGCGAAGCACCGTCAACAAAAATGGATACAAGTCTGGCCCGATCAGGTATTGTTCGCCGCCGTATGAGGCCGCGATAGTGCGTGGATCGCCCAATTGTTTTAACACAAGGATAATGTCTTGCTGAGTTGGAGTGGTCGCATATCGATCATCAAGCTGATCCTGAATTTGTGAACGAAGTTCGCGTTCAATGTCCGCCCGTTCGCGGGGATTCACATACAACCCAACTTGATGAACATAACGTGTAATCAGGTCATTCATGTTGATCTCCTTCCAAGATTCGTCGCATTACTTTGACCGTTTCCTGCCATTCCACTTGCATCGCTGCTTGTATTTCCTTTCCAACGGCGCTAATACGGTAGTATTTACGCGGTCGTGACTCACTCGTATCCCATTCGCTGTATAGCAACCCTTGTTTCTCTAAACGCCGCAATAGGGGGTAGAGCGTGCCTTCTTCAATCTCTAGACCCAACGCGCTTAATCGTTGGATCAAGTGATAGCCATAGCTGGCGTTTTCGAGCAGACTCAGCACAGCGAGGACGACCACGCCGCGTCTTAGCTCCAAGCGCAGTTGATCAAAATGTTCTTCATTCCCAGTCATAACCCATGCTTCTCACAATACTGTACGTGATTTTGTACTGTGTAGCGTACAGTATCAATATACTGTGCGATCTACAGTATTGTCAAGCGTCATTTCAGCCATGGGGAATAGTTAAGCGATGGGAACAGACACACCTATAGATATAAGAAAGTTCCTATCTTACGCGGGCCAGTATACCCATGTATGGGTGAGGTTGGACGCAAGAAACTTTTCTGTCCCAAGTTTGGCTATCAGGTTCAAGACAAAAGTAAAAAAGGTCGTAGGGCTATGGTTTGCCCTACGACCTTTCACTAACGTTGAACCCTTTTCTCAACTTATCAGCCAGACATGGAGACCTGCGGTTGCCTATGTTCAACCGATCTGGGATCATTCTTCCGGTTCTAAAAACATCTGCCATTTGCCGTGCATCCCATTTTCGGTGACACCATAAAACACTCGCACGCGCTCCCCTTCTTGCATCACCAAGTCATAGCGCACATCCCCGCCTTTTTTATAGCGTCGCCAGAGGCCGATCTCGCCTTGCCAGCGAATTTGCTCCGGTTGCAAGGGTTGGGATTGTTGCTGTTTGACCGCGTAATGCCACAAGCGCCGCGCTGAAGTCAAGGTGACGTTGCGAACGATGTTGCCGTTACGGAGATCGTGCATCGTGTAATAGTGCGTGCCATCCCGTTTTTCGATCGCCAAAATTTCGACTCCGGCACGCGGTGGGGTGATCGTGTCGGTATCCTCTGTGACGAGGGGTGACGGGGAGTCGATCGGCATGGTGGTCGCTTTGGTGCGTTCTAAGGCCTCTTTAAACGCCATGCCTTGCCGGACTAAGTTCACGATCTCATCACGCACCGCTAACACCGTCTCTGTGCCGTCCCGGATATAAATCTGATTGCTATCGATCGCATACGGGCGATCTTCACCGTAAGGCACTTGCACACGGATCACCGTTTTTCCTTGCGAGTCGTGTGTATCAATTTCGGCGTTGATCGTTGGGGTGATATTTTGGCCGATCTCCCGGCGCAATTGCTCCACCGCTTCTTTCGATTCGGCGATCCCAGATACTTTTTTCTTTTTATCGGTGCTAACGCCGATGTAGATCGTGCCGCCGTTGGTGTTGGCAAAGGCACACACATCCGCGATCACCACACTGGTTTTCCCCAGATTTTCATGAAACGCTTGTACGATACTCGCGCCTTCTTCGCGTGCCGATTGGATAAAATCTTCCGGTTGTTTGTTGGGGACATAAGCGCGAGAACGAGAAAAATCGCTACTGCTAAACATCTCATACAGCGCCTCAAAGGTGCATTCGGTCAAGGCAACTTCAGTAACCCGATCGCCTACGCCCAAGGTGATCACCCGATTTTTATCGCGGATCGCGTTGAGTGCGTGCGCGTCTGACCCCTGAATACAACGCATTCGGCGCGGGTATTCGGGTTTTGTGCCGTCGAAAAAGCGGGCGGTGCTACGGCGATCCCGTCGATGCAGATCGGTCACTTCTAAGGCGTGTAAATAGCGATCTTGGGTGTAAGCGATGCGCGTTTGCCCACCAAAATCGAGTCCGGTCATCGCGACTCCATGTGCAGAGTTAACATGGGCGGCAATACAGATCCCGCCGGCTTCATAAATGGCCCGGTAGGCGCTCAACACATCCGAAGATGCCCCAACTTCAGATGACCCAGCATCTAATACTTGGGGCGGAATATTCAAGCTCAAGAGCAGGTGTTCCAAGACGCGCAAGGGGATTTGGGGGGAAAATAGGCCCAGAATATGAAACCCAAACGTCGCGGTAAATTCAAATCCCGGTAACACAAGGATTTTATCCAACAGGCGGCGATAGTCTGCCAATACACGCTGTTCTTCAAGCGTAGCGCGTTCTAATTTTTGCAGAAACGTCAATTGTTCGATCTCGCGTTGCATCGCGAGATAGCCGGCAATGGTGTTGTGATCGGTGAAGGCGATCACGTCCAACCCCCGTTGTTCCGCTTTACGTAAGATGTCGAGATAACTGATCCCGACATCTTGATAATCGGCCGACGCAGGCGTGTGTATATGGAGATCTGCGCGAAACCACGTTGTCCGCGCTTTTTTTCGAGCGACCAATCCGTTCCTCTACTTATCCGCCGAGTAAGCGATTAAAGATCATCGGCAGTTCATCCGGTTCAAACGGCTTGACGAGAAAATCATTCGCGCCAGCCTCCATGACTTCATCATGCACATTCAAGCCAGAAGTCATCACGATCGGCGCATGGACAAAGATCCCATTCGCCGCACCTGCGCGTAGATCGCGCAAGACTTCGACCCCATCCATATCGGACAGGTGATAATCCATTAAAAAAATGTCCGGGCGTTCTTTGAGCGCTAAGGGGATCACATCCCCGCCACGCGCCGCGACACAGACTTCAAACCCGTCAAGTTCCAAGAGGGTTTGTAATAACTTCGTGGTTGTGCGATCATCGTCTACGATCATCACTTTGGGCAAGGTCAATCTATCCTTTCTCATGGGCGAGTCTGCTCTAAGTGTAACGATTTCTCTTGGAACTGTCTATCTATTGCCAAAAACGATATTGATTATACACTAATAGATAGATCCTGATTGGCGGTTGGCTGTTTGCGGGTTCGCATCTACTTCCAACGTGTGGGCTGGCCCCGGCCCTCAACCTTTGATCGAGGTTTCATTTTTACCAATCCCTGACCACTGAAAGGAGCAATGGATTCTTTTTAAGGGAATCCACTTAGACGTTTATGAGTCTACAAGAAACCACTTTCACTTATGGCCCCAACCAATTTGCCAAACGCCCGACCCCGTTGATCGGGTGGGGGTTATTCTCCCTACAGCACTTTGAACCCGGACAAGAACTGTTCCGAATCCCCGTTTTAGACCTCGCCCACGGTACGATTGTGCCGTTTGAAAATGCCTTTGATCAACACACCGCCGAATGTTGTGATAACGGCCTCACCCTGTTTCGCACCCATACCTTTTGTGTGAATGAACAGCAACCCTTCCGTTATGTCAATCACGCTTGTAACGCGAACATTGCCTTTGATGAATGGGGGCATCTATTTGACGACGCGATCCGCGTGATTGCGATCCGACCGATCCACCCTGAGGATCAGCTCTTGTTAGATTACACCTATTTAACCGCCTATTACGACGGCTCATCCGACGGCCAAGCGTGGGAAATGCGTTGCGCTTGTGGTGCGGAAAATTGTCGGGGGGTGATCTCTGGGTTTAACCGCTTATCCCGTTCCGATCAAGAGCTGGGTCTCTTGAAGGGGTGGGTGATCGCGCACATGGCCAACGATGAACCGGACTTGATCGCGTGGTTCAAAGCAACCCGTCCGGATCTTTATGCCCGGTTTGAGCAGGCCCTTGCCCAACAACTTACGTATTCAGAGCGGTTATCTACCCGGCGTGTCTCCTAACAATCGATAAGACGCGGCCAAACCGCGTCTTATTTAGATGAATGTTCGCTCAACGTTTTTTAGTTCACCGATCCCTAAGCGCTAAAATGGCTTGTATGACATTGCACTATTTACAGGATAGAAGCCTTATGCGATTCTGGTGGTTGCTTTTATTGCTCCTAGCGACTTTTAGCGTAGATGCTCAAACCGAAGAAGCCCCCCAACCTTTGCCCGCTCCACCCGGCTTCGAGAGCTGGCAAGCGGTGTTAGATCAAGCGCGTGGCACGACCATTTACTGGTATGTCTGGGGGGGATCAGAGGCGATCAATGCGTTCATTGATACCTTTTACGGTGAACCCCTTTTAGAAGAATATGGCATCACCTTAGAGCGCGTCCCGGTGGTCGATACCGTCGATGTGGTGAACCTGATCTTAAGTGAACAGTCCGCAGACATCATCGATACCGGCGGCGTGGTGGATCTGATCTGGATCAACGGTGAAAATTTTGCCACGCTCAAACAAGCCGACATGCTCTATCAGGATTGGGCTGAAACGATTCCTAACAGCGTCCTCGTCAATTGGGAAGATCCGGCGATCGCTTATGATTTTGGTGTTCCGGTGGAAGGCGATGAGAGTCCTTGGTCAAGCGCGCAGCTGCATTTTATCTATGACTCCGCTCGCATGAGCGAAGACCAATTACCGAGCAATTACGATGAGTTAACCGTGTGGATCGAACAGAACCCCGGCCGTTTCACCTATATCGCGCCCGGCCCCGGTGCCTTTCAAGGTACGCGCTTTGTGAAACAAGTGTTGTACCATGTCAGCGGCGGTTATGAACAATGGGTCGGGCCGTGGAATCCCACCCTGTACGCGGAATGGGCCCCGCGCTTATGGGATTATCTCAACGTATGGGAGACGAATCTCTGGCGCGGTGGCGAAACCTATCCCGCCACGGAAAACGAATTGCTACAATTGTTTGCCAACGGTGAGGTAGACTTCGCCTTGACCCAAGCGACTTCCGGCGCAGAGACCTATATCTCACAAGGGCTGATCCCAGAGACCTCCCGCGCCTTCACTTTGACCGAATACGCGATCGGTGATTACAACTATGTGGCCATCCCGCGCAATGCGACCAATAAAGCGGCCGCTTTGATCGTGGCCAATCTGTTGTTACGGCCAGATCGTCAAGCGGGCCATATCCTCCCAGAAAGCGGCTTCGGACTCGGTTATGCGATCTCCTTAGACCGGGTAAATGAAGAAGACCGCGCCCTGTTAGAGGCCTCTTTGGCACAATTAGGCGAAACCGCCGCCGATCCGGCCGCGTTAGCTGCTGCATTTGCACCGGATCTCGCCCCCGAATCGCAAAGCGTGATCGAACAAGACTGGGAAGCTAACGTGTTACGATGATCCGACGCGCCTTCATGTTGGCCCCCGCCTTGATCGTGGTGATCGGGTTATTCGGCGGGGGCTTACTGGATAGCCTGTTACAAAGTCTTGGACTCAATCCGGCGCTTGGGGCGACCACGCCCACTTTTCAAGCGTATCATGACCTGTTATGGGGCCCTCAACACCGCGAAACGATCTGGACCGGACTCGCGCTCTCATTATGGATCAGCATCGCCAGCACCGTGATTTCGACCGTGATCGCGATCGGTTTGGCCCTCGCGATCCGCGCACAAACCACCGGATCGGCCGTCTGGACATTTTGGTTTCAGTTTAACCTACCGATCCCGCATCTCATCGCGGCGATCGGGACGTTATTTGTCCTCGCACAAAGCGGCTTATTAGCACGGATCGCGATGAATTTCGGTTGGATCACCACTCCCGCCGATTTTCCCTTGTGGGTGCGCGATCCGCATGGCATCGGGATCATCACAGCGTATGTTTGGAAAGAAGTGCCGTTTATCGGCTTGATCGTGTTGGCGGCGTTGCGTTCATTGAGCGGACGCTACGAACAAGCGGCCCAAACTTTGGGCGCGAATCGTTGGCAACGCTTTCGCTGGATCCTCTTGCCGTTGATCGCGCCGTCGGTCGGATCGGCCGCGTTGATCGTGTTTGCCTTCACCTTTGGCGCGTATGAGATCCCCGCGTTGTTAGGGGTGCGTTATCCGCGTGCCTTGCCAGTGACCGCCTTGCGGTTCTTTTTGGATGCGGATCTCAATGCCCGTGCCGAAGCAATGGCCTTGAGTCTGATGATCACCGCTGTCTTACTCGTGGTGGTGTTCTTCTACTTACGTTTACGCTCATGAAATATTTCCGTTGGATCGCGCTCACCCTGATGATCATCGCGCTGATCTTGCCGTTGATCACCTTTCTATTGAAGGCGTTTGCACGCGGTTGGTTTTTCCCACAGATCATCCCGCGGACATGGAGTTTGGCCGCATGGGAGCGTTTGTTTTCGCCCCAATCGGATCTGTTACCCGCGTTGCTCAACAGTGGGATCATTGCGCTCACCGTGACCGGAGTGGCCTTGGCGATCGGGTTTCCGGCCGCACGGGTGTTAGGGATCGGCCATTTTCCCGGTAAACGGTGGATCTTATTGGTGCTTTTAGCGCCGGCCTTGGTTCCGCCGTTAGCGGTGAGCATGGGTCTTAGCACGCAATTTTTACGTTTAGGGTTATCAGGGACATGGATCGGGGTGAGCATCGCCCATTTGATTCCGGTATTGCCGTATGTGATCCTCACGCTAAGCGGTTTATTTGCCCGCTATGATCTCCGCTATGAAGAACAAGCGCGCAGTTTAGGCGCGGGCAGTTGGGCCATTTTTCGGCGGATCACGTTACCCATGTTGTGGCCGGGGGTGATCGCGGCAGGGTTATTCGCCTTTTTGATCTCTTGGAGTCAGTACCTATTGACCTTTTTGATCGGTGGTGGACGGGTGATCACCCTGCCGATCTTGTTATTTGCCAGTACATCGGGTGGAGATAACGCGGTGATCGCGGCGTTATCTTTGGTGATGATCGCGCCCGCGTTGTTGGTCTTGATCTTTGCTTCGCGTTCATTGGAACAAGGCACGATTCGTTGATGACTCAGGTTGAATTACAGCATTTAAGCAAACACTATCGCCACACCATCGCCTTAGACGATCTCTCGCTCACGATCCCACCGGGCCAAATCACTGCCTTATTAGGCCCGTCCGGGTGTGGTAAGACGACTACGCTCAAATTGATCGCGGGTTTGATCACCCCTAGCGCGGGGGAAATCCATTTTGATCACATGCCGATCACAGCGATTCCGGCGGAACGGCGTAATGCGGTCATGGTGTTTCAGGATCATTTGTTATTTCCGCATCTTTCGATCCGACAAAATATCGCTTTTGGTTTACAGATGCGCCGTATGGATCGCCGTGAGATCGATCGGCGGGTTGAAGCGATGTTACAGTTGATTCAACTACCCGAGGTGGGAGATCGGCGGCCGGATCAATTGTCTGGAGGTCAACAGCAGCGGGTGGCTTTGGCCCGGGCCTTGATCACCTCACCGCGTGTCTTGCTATTAGATGAACCGCTTAGCAACCTTGATGCACATTTACGCGAGGAAATGCGCCAATTAATCGCACACATTCAACGCGATACCGCGATCACGACGATCTTAGTCACGCATGATCAGCAAGAGGCGACACTGTTAGCGGATCACATCGCGTTGTTATTTGAGGGGCGCTTAGAGCAATGGGGTGTGCCCGTGGATTTTTATCGCCGACCACAAACGGAACGGGCAGCGCGCTTTTTCGGCGGTCTCAATTTTTGGCCGGGTCAAGCGGAGGGTGATCAGGTTCAAACGGTGATCGGACGATTCCGAATTGCTACGCCCTATTTCGGTGCTGGTACACTCACTATCCGCCCTGAACATTTGATGATCGTGCCGGAAGCGGGTGAAAACACAGTACAGGCGCGGATCATCGGGCAGGCGTATATTGGCACGGGGACGCGCTATACATTGGAGGCCGGCGGCGTGACTTTGACGTTATTGGCGCTTTCGGATCGCTGGTCAAAAGGTGAGACGGTGTGGGTATCCTTGCCGCCGGATGATCTGTGGGTGTTGTGAGTGGTGCAGACGTAATGGTTGTCAGAAAAATATAGGCTAATATTTGCTCAGTTGCAAAGATAATTTGAGGAGTTAACGGTGCAGGTTGTAGACGAGAGCCTTGAGCATGGGTTGGCTGCGCTGAAGCTGCTATGAGCGCGAGCGGATAACATCGCCCAACAAGCGTTGGATGACGGAATGTACGGTCTCCAGCGTTGCCCAAATAAGCCATCCAGACGTGCTTGAGAGATCAAATTTGCCCGCGCTTTTCGGTCTGGATCGACGAGCTTTCCGCCGCGTCGG
>JALOOG010000058.1 GCA_025454525.1 Anaerolineae bacterium
TGCCTTGGTAACGAGGTGGGAGAGTACGCCGCTGCCAACCTGTTTGTCCCTCTTTCTTCTCTCCCTTTTGCTCTGTACTCCCTTCTCTCTTTATCTCCCTTTTTTGATTCCTATCCCTTACTTTTTAATTCATTGGCCCATTGTTGATCGTATTTCATCCCTAAAATACCCGCGGATGTGTAGGCTTCCGTGTATTTTTGCGCGGCCAGATCTTTTTTCCCTTGCAAGGCCGCTAAACGACCTCCTAAAATTAACATACGCGGACGACCAATCGGATAGAGTTTCGTAAACCCCTTAAATAACGCATATCCCGCATTGATCCGCTCAAAATCCGTCTTGATCCCACGCTCTGCTAATGTTAAATACAGATCCACAAACATCGCATAACTGTCTAACATCGAATATACATTCGGCGCACTCTTACCCAACAATTGCCACGCCTTCTGCAAATATGATTCCGCTTGTTCTACCTGATCTAACGCTAAATGACAGCCCGCAATCCCCGTCATGACCCGAATTTCTGAACTCGTCTGAATATCCTTATGGATCACCTCATACGACTCTAAATATAGAGCGAGGGCCTCTGACGCTTGACCCAACTTAAACAGATTTTCGGATTTTGAATACATCCCCCAACCCACTTGCTGAGCATTGCCCGTCTGCTTGGCCGCATCCCACGCCCATTGATTCAATTCCATCGATTCGACAAATTTACCCTGATAATGACAACTAACCGCTAATGTCGTGCGACTCTGAATTGCTTGACGACGATCCCCCAACGTTTGCGCCAAGCGAAACGACTCTTCTAACGCCGCTTGTGCCTGCTCCCAAAGCCCCGCGCCAATCAGATACACCCCGCGCACATTCTGCACTTCCATCAGCGCGATCTCATCCGCTAATTCCCGCGCAGTCGCTTCAGCACGACGCGAAAAATAATCCGCAATCCCCGCTTGACCCACTAACGCCCCCGCGATACACATATTGCTACACGCACGCGCTAATTCCCGTGACGCTTGGGTACGCTCCGATAAATTGAGCATCCGCAAAACCCCATAAATCCCCAAAATGGTCTCTGCGGTAAAATAACAAATCTCACCGATCAACCCGTAGATCCGCGCCGCTTCTAACGTGCGCTCCCGATCTTGCGTGCGCCTCACAATCCCAATCCGATGAAAGGCTTGTTTGCCCACTTGCGAGATCAAGCCCAAGATCAATTGATCCGGCAAGCGCTCATTTAACAGCGCTACCGCGTTTTGCAGATGCTCACGCGCTTGTTTCAACTGACCCAACCCATACAACGCTTGTCCCATTTGACGCTCACGCATCGCCGACGGTTCAAACGCTAATGCTTTCGCTAAATAAGTTACCGCCTCTTGGTTCGCACCCGTATTCAGCGACATTTCACCCGCTAACCCAGAATAATACGCTTCTTGGGCGCGATCCCCCGCCTTACCCCAGTGATACGCCAACGCCGCCGCCCGTTCTTTGCCATAAACGATCGTGATCGCTTGGGCTACCACACGATGCAGATCTTTTAGGCGATACTCCGAAAGCGATAACAACGCTTCTCGCAATTTGTCATGGGCAAAACGCCATTCTTCCTCAAAAAATTCTAAAACCGCCGCGTTCGCACATTCTGTCAACCATTGATCTAGGTTTAACTTGGGATGTAAATGCGCCATTAATTTCAGATCAATGCGACGACCGATCACCGCCGCCGCTTGCAAAACTTCGATCGTCGATTCACTCAAATGCCCTAAGCGGCGTTGGATCAAGTTCTGAATCCCACCCGCGAACACATGGGCCGGTAACGTGATATGACCGATGCGATCTAATTGACCCGCTTCTTCTGCTAAGGCACGGAT
Organism: Anaerolineae bacterium; assembly: GCA_025454525.1. Classification (GTDB taxonomy): domain Bacteria; phylum Chloroflexota; class Anaerolineae; order Aggregatilineales; family Phototrophicaceae; genus JALOOG01. The sequence continues at coordinate 1,866 of JALOOG010000058.1, forward strand.
CGCCTCCACCATAAAAAACACGTTGCCTTCGGTTTCACGCTGTAATAAGGTGACGATCTCCGGGTTATGCCCCGGATCGCCTAAAATGGACATGCTTAAGGCCCGAATATCATCGGTACTCAAACGTTTTAATTTGATTGTCTGCATCATCGGGAAATCGGCGGGTAATTGAGGCGTTTCATCGTCTCGGTAACTGCCAACGATCATCAATTTTAGGCTTGTCAACGCCCGAATCAACTCTAAGCTCTCATGACTCGCCCATTGTAGATCCTCTAGGATCAAGACGACTTTTTCACCTTGATGCAACAATAAATCGCGCATGGTGGTGATCAGACGGGTACGGGTGGCCGCAGGATCTAAGACTGCGGCATCGCGCACCGCCGCACCTACAAAAGTCTCAATATCTGGGACAAACGGCTTTAAGACCCGCGCTTCTAAGCTATCAGCGGCCACCGATAACGCCAGATAACGAAAGATCTGTAACCACAGTTGATAAGGATGCCCCCCGCCGCTGATGCCTTGACCCCGTAAGACCACTGCACCACTGACCAAAGCCCGCACCCGAAACTCATCTAATAACCGCGATTTTCCCACACCGGACTCGCCGCCCACTAACCATGCGGTCGGTTGTGGTGCTTCTAAAAAGTGTTGATAACTGTCTAAGAGTTGGTTTAATTCCGCTTCGCGTCCGACAAATTGCGCCGCCTGTAGAAAACTTTCGCGGATCTCATCCGATTCAGGGGATACCTCGCGTAAACTGGTCAAAACGGATAGCACTTCCCACGCATTCGCCGGCCGCTGCATCGGATTTTTGGCCAAAAGGCGACCGATCAGCGTCACCAACCGCGAGTCTAACGCCAATTTGTCTAGATCCGGTGCGGTATTCAGCAAATTATCGATCCATTGACTCGGCTGTGAGAGATCGATCGGGGGAGTCCGTGCGAACATTTCATAGGCGATCACCCCTAGCGCATAGAGATCCGATTGCGGACTGACCGGGGATCCCTGCAAAACTTCCGGCGCAAGGTAGGCTAATGTCCCGGCGACCGCATCCTCATCGGTCGGAAGTGCCTCCGGTGAAACGGCCAAGCCAAAATCCAACACCCGCACCCGCCCATTCACCACCAAAATATTGTCTGGTTTGAGATCGCGATGAATCACCCCGCGTCGATGTAAATAAGCCAATGCTTGCACGGTTTGATGTAACAGATCCAGTTGATGCTCAACGGTTTGGTCATCGGAAGCTTCATAAATGGTTTGTGCATTGGACAATAACTCCATGGTAAAAAATGGACGTTTGTCCTGATCAAACCCATAATCCAACACGCTGATGATGTTCGGATGACGCAATGAAGCCAGCGTGCGAAATTCTTGGGCTAATGCCAAGCGAAAATCGGAGGTGCTGTGCATCGAACTGAATTGTAAGGTGGAGGCCGAGACGGTGATCCGTTTGAGCGCGATCGTCTCACCATTGAGGCGATCTAATGTGCGAAAGATCTCACCCATGCCGCCGGAATTGATCTTTTCAACCAATTGATAGCGACTGCTCACCCACTCAGATAGCGATGCCATAATGTGAACCCCTGAGATTTATGTAGACCAAAAACGCGAGAGATTACGTCACATTATGACATTAAAATCAATAACGGCAAAATCACCGCGATCAGATTATTGCCCGCGTGCAAAGCAACCGCTACCCAGATCGACCCCGTGCGCTGATACGCTAATGCACAGATCGCCCCTAACAAGGTGATCGCCACCACAGACCCTAAGCTCACATGCAACAAACCGAACACCACGGAGCTAACGATCACCCCGACCGATAGCCCCCATCGATCCCGTATCCATGCAAACACCACCCCCCGAAAGAAGAGTTCCTCGGCAAACGGGATCAAGATCCCGGCAAACAAGATCAACAACAACGCGAAGATCCCATCGGTAGACGGGGTGATACTCATCGGGCTATTGAGAAAATCGTCGGTAATTTCAAATCCCATCACTTGCATCACCGCCTGATTGATCGCGATGTTGATCGGGATATACAGCATCCCCGCGATCAAACCCCCGATTACCCAGAGCGGCGATACGCCACGGAGGCCAACCTTATCCCAACCCCAACCTCTGCGACGCAAGCCATAAGCGACACCGGTCGGTAAGGTGATCGCCGATCCGATCAACGAGATCAAGATCACCGGTTGCGAATTAAAGTCTACTTCACCCGGATTGAGCAGATACCATCCCACCAACGCCGGGATCAACAGTAAAAAAAACAGCACAATGCACACCACCGACATATTAAATACATCGTTGCCATGCCAACGTTCATCCCAGTTTGCCGGCCGTTCAATATAGACAATCGGGGCGATCTGCTCTAAAAAGTCATCTTGCGGAAGTTGATTCATCGTGATCCCACCCATCCTAAGAGCCGAATTTGCCCCCGTAAGTCACTGGTGATATTGGTCGATCCAAAGCCATTGTTATCGGAGATCAAAATGTCTACCCGTCCATCGGCCGCACCAACAGCACTCGGTACGATTCCGGTATAGGCGATAAAACGCCCGTCCGGTGACCAATAGGGACGACACATACTGGGCGGGGGTTGCGTGCGTGCCACAAAATCAAAGGTAAGATCGATCACCGTGCGTCCATATGGGCATTGACCCCCTACGCCGCCGATCGCGATCCGTTGACCATCCGGTGACCATGAGGCCGACATGCCAAAACGGGGATAGGTTAATTCATCATTTTCGGCGATCAGCGTGCCATCACGACGCATCAAAATGAGGCTATTTTGTTCTCCGCCCGCATTTTGAAACAAGACATATTGCCCATCCGGTGACCAAGACTCGCTGATATTGATGCGATCGTCATCCGCATTGCCTAAGCGGATCGACTCCACCTCACCTGTGATCACATCGGCTAAAAACAGATGACGCGAAGGGTCTAAGAGGTCATCGGGATTACCCCCGCGCCCAAAAGCCAATAAGCGCCCATTGACCCACGTCGGAGTCTCGCTGATCGGCGCTTCGGAAAGTTGTGTCACTGTGCCGGTTTCGACTTCGATCACATACACATGACCGGCTGTAGGGGCTGGATCAACCCCTGTCACACACGATTCTCCCTCATTAGGAATCCAAGTGGGGCAGGTTTGACGATCGGATAAGAAGGCGATATACCGTCCATCCGGTGACCAGACCGGAGACCAATCATACGATCCGTTGTTGGTGAGGTTGATCGGCGGTGCGGCCGTGAGGTTAAATAAGAAAATGTCTAGATCATAGCCCGTGGCCAAGACCACCGCTAAGCGCGTCCCATCCGGACTCCAAGACGGCGCGCTAAACAACCCTCGTTGGATAAAGGATCGAATCGGCGATACCCGCGCCGTAAACCGCGCACTCACATCGGTGAGCCAAAGGCCGGTATCTAATCCGCGCGGATCTTGTAACAGATAAGCGATCGCGTTGCCTTCTGGAGCGATGTAAATGTCTTCGGTGGTCAACGACTCCAATTGCAACACTGGAACGCGGGCCGATCCACTGGTGGGCGATCCATAATACAACACGACCTCGTTATTCGCGGGTTCTAAGGTAGAGCTGGCCCGTTCCCGATCGTTAAAGTTGATAAATGCGACTAACGGTTGACTGATCCCGCCGCTGATGCTATCGGGGATCTCAATCGATCGCGAATTAAACAAGAACGGCGCGACAGGTTGCGGTGTTTGGCTTGGGGTGGGTGCGATCGTTGGTGGTAGGGTGATCGTTGGGCTAAGCGTGATCGTGGGCGTTAGCGTCAACGTCGGAGTCAAAGTCGCTGACGCGGTGATCGTCGCAGTGATCGTAGGCGTAAACGTGGCGGTTGCTGGGGCCGTCAACGTTGGGGTTGGAGTCAAAACACGATTCAGGTTACACCCAGTACACAGCCCAACCAGACCCAAAAGCACGAATAAACGAACGGTGAAAGATCCCATTTTTACCCATCCAAGAATGACAAACACCGTCATCATAGCAGAGATTCAGCTAAAAATAGGAGAAGCAATCTCACCCACTTAGACTCGTGCTTCGCTTTCGATGATCTTCTTGAGATTTTTTAACCCGATCACCAGATCATCATGATTGCGTTGTTCGATCGTCAAGCGGTTAAACAATTGCCCCAAGATCGCGCCCGGCAACGAGTAATTGACCCGTACTGTCACTTGGGTTTCTGGGCCTAACCGTTGAAAACTAAACCCGAACGACGCATCGATCCCGCTGATCGTTTTGACCAAGAGATGCTGATTTTCGACATATTCCATCACCCGATGCTCCCCTTTGATCCGCACACCCATCATGTTATAGACATAACGGGAGATCGCGCCGACCGCCGTCGGTGGAGGGGTGACACGCTCTTGTAATTCAATCGGTGGCCACCATGCCACCATGCGTTCTGGTTGATGAGCAACTGCGCTAAACACAACTTCGAGTGGCGCACTAATTACAATCGTCTGCTCTACGTATGGCATCTCTCACCCCAATGATCACTCTAAGATTAAGATCGATCGTACCTGATTTAGTGTCAAGGCGCTACCCATTTTGGTTTGATTTTGATAAAAAAGCGCGTATCCGAATTTCGCTACGCGCTTTTTATGAGGTGATTTGATTAAGGTGATTGTCTTTAGGATTCCGTGGTGGGCATCATCAACGGTTTCACCATGCCTTTTAAGATCCGTTCCATGGCCATGGTATGGCTACAGATGCCGCGACTCTTAAAGTAGTCGTTATCACAATCCCAGTGACCGTTATCGTAGTTGATCGTGTATTCGCTGTGATCGCCGCGGAAACGGGCGTTAAACGAGAGGAATTGAATCCGATCAGGTTCAAGCGCATATTGTTTGGCTTTTTCCACATCGCTCACCACATTCTGCCCCGGTGCATAGGGCAGCGGTTCACGTTTGAGCATCGGCCCAAAGCTGCGTTCTAACGACATGATATGCGGGCAGATCCCGTATTTTTGGAAACCGGGGCAAGAACAATGCCAACCGTCGGGCCCTAAGGTGATCGTATAACTGCTGTTGCTGCCTTTAAATTCGAGGGTGAAACTGTTGAAGGTGACACGGGATGGGTCTTCGGCGTACTTCTTCGATTTTTCGATCTTGCCGATCATACTGTAGTCCATAGTACCGTTTCCTCTCTCACATCACTAAAAAGAACTCACTGAAAAAAAACACGCGATTTTAGGCTCACGAAAATCGCGTGTTCGGTAAATCTATTTTAAAAAATAAACGGCTCATCTTCATCGGTGAATCGCCTTACTGTATTGTATTGACCTGATTCCAGTTTAAGCCATGTTTAAGCGGATGTCAAATTTAGGTGACGAATGACACGGATTTTACCCGAAATTTAACATCCGCTCCGAGATCCCTAAGCGTGTGATTCGTTGATCACGAGGTAGGGTTGCAAATACTTTCCGGTATAACTAGACGGATGTTGCGCGATCTCTTCCGGCGTACCTTCGGCGATCACTTGCCCGCCCCCATGGCCCCCTTCTGGCCCGAGATCAATGATGTGATCGGCCACTTTGATGATGTCAAGGTTATGTTCGATCACCAACACGCTGTTACCGCTCCCGACCAATTGTTGGATCACATCGATCAACCGTTTGACATCCACCGCATGAAGGCCCGTAGACGGCTCATCCAAGATATACAACGTTTTTCCGGTCGCACGCTTTGAAAGTTCCCGACTCAACTTAATCCGTTGGGCCTCGCCCCCGCTTAAGGTGTTGGCGGGTTGACCGATCCGAATATAACCGAGTCCGACCGCGTTCAAGGTCTCCAATTTACTCGCGATCGTCGAAAAGTTCTGGAAGAAGGTGAGGCCTTCATGTACGGTCATGTCCAACACTTCGGCGATGCTCTTGCTCTTGTAATGGACTTGCAGGGTCTCACGGTTGTAGCGCGTCCCGTGACACACCTCACAATCGACGTAAATGTCCGGTAGGAACTGCATTTCGATCTTGATCTGCCCTTGCCCCTGACAATTTTCACAGCGCCCGCCCTTGACGTTAAAGCTAAAGCGGCCCGCGTCATAGCCGCGGATCTTGCTTTCTGGTAATTCCGCGAACAAGGTGCGGATCGCGTCAAACATCTTGGTATACGTGCCGGGATTGCTACGGGGGGTGCGTCCGATCGGGCTTTGATCGATGTTGATGATCTTGTCGATATGTTCGATCCCGTCGATCGCTTCATGTGCGCCGGGACGTTCGCGACTCCCATTGATGATTTGCGCGAGTCGGGTATACAGGATGTCTACGATCAAGGTGCTTTTGCCACTTCCACTCACACCAGTGACACAGACCAACTTGCCCAACGGGATCTGGACATCGATGTTTTTGAGGTTATTCTCGCTGGCATTGCGGATCGTCAAAAATTTCCCGTTGCCGGGTCGCCGGGTCAGAGGCAATGGGATCTGAAACCGACCCGCGAGATAATCCCCCGTCGGACTTCCGATCACTTGCATCACCTCCGCGGGCGTGCCTTGTGCGACCACGCGCCCACCAAATTCACCCGCCCCCGGCCCCAGATCGATCAGGTGATCGGCGGCCCGCATGGTGTCCTCATCATGTTCTACCACCAAGACAGTATTTCCCAGATCGCGCAAACCTTCTAAGGTGTGGATCAAGCGGGCGTTATCGCGTTGATGCAAGCCGATTGACGGCTCATCCAACACATATAACACACCCGTGAGCCGACTCCCGATCTGAGTGGCGAGTCGAATCCGTTGGGCCTCACCGCCGCTCAACGATCCGGCCGATCGCGCCAAAGTGAGATACGATAACCCCACGTCATTGAGGAAACGCACCCGCGCTTCGATCTCTTTGAGGATCTGATAGGCGATCTCTTGATCGCGGGCATTGAGGCCGGGCGTGTGGCCATGTCCGCGCAACGAATCCACCCACTGATAGAGATCGCTGATCGAGTCGTTGGTGACCTCGTAGATCGAACGATGCGAGACGGTGACGGCTAACGCTTCTGGACGTAACCGTTTACCCTGACACACACTACACGGGACACGGGTCATAAACTCTTCAAACGACTCGCGCATCCCTTCCGATGTGGTCTCACGGTAGCGGCGCGAGAGGTTGTTGATCACGCCTTCATAATTGGACTCATACATGCGCTCTTGATCAAAACGATTCAAGTAGCGCATCCGTACTTTGCCCTTCATGCCATACAGGATCACATCACGCTGCTTCTGAGTGAGCGTTTTCCAAGGTTGATCCATGGGAATCTCGTTGGCCTCACACACCGCTTTCATGACGTTATACGTCCAACTTCCAGGTTCTAAGTTCCAACCGTTCGCTTCGATCGCGCCGTCATGAATGCTTAAATCCGGATTCGGCACCACACGATTCGGATCAAACTCCAGCCGAAAACCGAGTCCCTGACATTCAGGGCAAGCGCCACGCGGCGTGTTAAAGCTAAAGGTGCTAGGTTCAATCTCTGGTAAACTGCCATGACCGTTCACACAAGCCAGATGTTCACTAAACAGATGATCGATCGGGGGTTCAGCGCTCAAATTGTTGACGATCACGATCCCATCACCCAGTTCTAAGGCGGTTTCGACGGCCTCGGTTAAGCGCGTTTCGGCGCTACGGGCCTCTTCGGAGTTGGGATCGGCGTAATGGCGGATCACCAAGCGATCGATCACGATCTCGATATTGTGGATCACGTAACGATCTAACTTGATCGCTTCTTCCAATTCGCGCACTTGTCCATCCACCCGCACGCGGGCAAAGCCGCCTTTACGGATGTCCTCAAACACCTTGTCATGTGTGCCTTTTTTATCGCGGATCACGGGCGCAAGAATCTGTGTGCGTACCCCGGTGCCATCAGTGGATTGATCGGCTAATGCCTTCACCGCGTCTACGATCTGTTGCGCGCTTTGGGCCACCACTTCCGAACCACACACCGGACAATGGGGGACTCCCACCCGTGCAAACAACAAGCGCAAATAATCATAGATCTCCGTGACCGTCCCGACCGTTGATCGCGGGTTATGGCTTGCGCCTTTTTGGTCAATCGACACCGCCGGGCTTAGTCCTTCGATCTGATCGACATCTGGCTTTTCCATTTGCCCTAAAAATTGACGGGCATAAGCGCTCAAGCTTTCGACATAGCGGCGTTGACCTTCCGCGAAAATGGTATCAAAAGCGAGTGAGGATTTACCCGAACCGGATAACCCGCTGATCACCACTAACTGATTCCGTGGAATTTCGACATCAATATTCTTGAGATTATGTTCTCTCGCCCCACGCACTACGATCTTATCTTGCATATTTTCGACCTCTTGGGAGGATTCGCCTTATTATGAGGAGGTGTACAACTGTTCTAAATTATACCCCCCGTTTGAGGGGTGTTCAATAGAACGGAGTGTTAGAAAATTGCAAGTAAGCCCACATCTTAATGCAAGCGTAGGGCAATCGTCGGTTTGAGTTGAGCTAAAACACTTTATAATCGTTAAAGTTGCGAAGTTGATGGAGAAGTGATCATGACCGATGAGGCAACCGTTTTCCATATACGTCCGCTGCACGACAAAGACCGTAATTGGGTCGCTCATTTTATGGATGAACATTGGCGTTCTACGAAACTGGTTTCGCGGGGACGGGTGTTCTATGGACATTTGTTACCGGGGTTCGCGGCCTTTCATGGCTCAACGGATCACTGCACAGGCAAAGCGATCGGACTCTTGACCTATCATGTCGAAAATCAAGGGTGCGAAGTTTTGACCTTAGATAGCATAGAGCAAGGGATCGGGATCGGGTCGGCGTTGTTGGATGCCGTGAAAACGGCTGCTATCCATGCTGGGATCAAACGTTTATGGTTGATCACCACCAACGATAACCTCCATGCCTTGCGCTTTTATCAAAAGCGTGGCTTTCGCCTAGGGCATATTTACCATAACGCCTTAGAAGAGGCGCGCAAATTAAAACCGCAAATCCCGATTTTAGGGTTTCATCAGATTCCGATCCGCGATGAAATTGAGTTATATGTCAACCTTTAGGGAGATCAGAAATTGAATAGAATTGCCCAAACATGGGTTTTTATGGGTCAAAAGGGCTTGCATCGTTGATCAAACCGTGTTATAGTACCCGCATCGATGGGGAGAAAAAGGAGGTGGTCGAAAATGGGTAACTATAGTCGATTGGTAGGGGCAAACCTCTAGCAACACTCCTATGAGGCGCACTGTTAGAGGTGTTGCCGTAACCTAGACAGGCGCGAGGTAATCTTGCGTAACAGCAGCCGGGTGGGTCTCTACGCCCGGCTGTTTTTTATTCAGGGGCAAGCTTTCGCTCATGTTACGATTCAAAATCACAAGATGCCCACTCCCAAAGATGTTGCGAATCGCGTGATAATCCGGCGATCCGGTACAAGTGTGTGGTTTGCAGATCGATAAACGCAAGATGATCGCCATGCAAAGCGTAATAACGATTATCCGGTGAAAAGCTGGAGTCAAAAATTGTAAAAGGATACGGGATTGCTTGGTTGCCTTCAACCGAAACCAGATGAAAACCGGATCCGTTGCTGGTACTAAACCAAACTTGTTGATCGCTCACGACTCTAAATTGCCCTGATATGGAGGCGGTTGTCGGGACGCGATAAACGCGCCAGCTAAGATTGGTGCGAGAAAACAACCCTAAAAAGCGCCCCGAATCAGTTGACCACCCAAAGGCAAGATAGCCGGGGATGATAAAACGTGGGACGGTAAAGTGATCACTTCGGGCTAATTGTTGGGTGATGCCGGTATGCAGATTAAACCAATAGAGTTGTTGTTGATCGCGTTCATTCCACCGATAATAGAAAAACTGTCCATGCGCTTGAAGATGCGGATATTCAAACAACTCCGCGCTCAATAAACGGGACTTGGTGGGATTGATGACCGGAATAATCTGGACTTCTCGCGGTTTATCGGCCGGTTGACGGATCAAGATGTATTGGTTGTCCTGTGTCCACACGATCGCCCGCGAGTCGGTGGGTGGGGCGGGATATGCGGCCAATTGAATCTCGCGTTGCCCATCCCAGAGCCAGACGTGTCCGATCGGTTCTGCTTTGCGATAAAACAGGATTTTGGTCTGATCGGGTGAAAACTTGATCACTTGATCCGCGTGTGGAATGCGAGTCCTCATCTGATCCAAGCGCCGATCGTATTCGATCAATTGCCAAGAAGGGCCTTGATTACGCCAAAACCACAAACGATCGCCATGCCAAACGAGATGCTCGATCTGTTGATCGGTGATCAGGGTTTTGGATGTTCCTTGCGCTGTATAGATCTTCAAGTCAGAGGTGCCATATAAGGCTTCTCCAGAGGGACGAATAAACTGAATCGCCAGTGTTTGAGCATCAGCGGCCCACCTAAAATCACCTAAGACGCGATCAGGTTCATCAAAGCTGTGCGTTTCCTGTTGGGAATATAACCGCACCTGTTCAGCATTATAGGTGAAGATCGCTTCTTCCGACGGCGACCAACTGAGGGTTGTCTGCTGATTGGTCGGAAGTGGCGAAAACGGAAGGGGTTGCAGATCGGGAACGGTGAGCAGATGAGTCCAATAATCGTTATAATAAATGAGAATTTGGCCATCTACCGTAAAACCATACAGGATATACCCCGATTCTTCCCGATTTTGACCGTCAATCTGACGCGATTGGATCAACCGTCCAGAGTGGGCTTTTAGCTCAAGCCGGCCGGTATCGGTGACATAAGCCCTATAATCACTTGACCAATGAATCGTCGATGTTGATGGCACAACATCCCGGAGAAATTCACGGTTGGGATGTGGTCTGAAATTCAATAAAACAGGCAGGTCATAAAATGACGACTCTGGATCATAGGCGCGGAGTCCCGTCCCACCCGCCCGAATCGGCTCTTGCATTTTGACCACCTGCGCTTCAGTCGGGTCAATTAAATACCAAATAGAGTCATTTCCCCACAAGTTAATGCGATAACACCAGCGCTCTTCACGCTGCCCGAGAGCGATTGCCGCTAAGATTGCCAAGCTAAAGGTTAGGTGTAACGCGATCATCGTTCGGATCAATGGGTGCATGATTCCCCCTTACCGCTTTTTATAGCGGATTATCGATCATCCGGTAAACGATAGGCAAATTTCGCACTATATCGACAGGGCCATCAGGAGTCGATCAAATGGTGACAAGTGCGGCGGCAGGAGGAAAAAATTTTTCGGCGGTATCGTAAGCTTGATGGTAAGATCGAAATCGAGAACCCGAAAAAATCAAATGGAATTGCGACTCATCGGTCATCTGCTACTCCTAGAGAGAGCATAGCACAGATGAGCGAAAAAGCCGTAACATTTGTTACGACTTTGCGCCGATGTCTTTTAAAAGGTGACTTTGTTTTAGAACAGTTTTGGCTTTGCGTCTAAATTTCTTAAGCGGTTGATTGCCATAGTTGCGTATTCAGGCACAAGCTCTATACCAATAAATTGTCGATTGTGTTGTTGTGCAACTAACGCTGTAGTTCCTGAACCTAAAAACGGATCAAGTATAAGATCATTTTCCGCACTTCCAGCAAGTAAGCACGTTTCTACGAGTTCTTGAGGAAAAACCGCAAAATGTGCTTCTCGAAATTTACCCAATGAAATGCTCCAAACGGTACGTTTATTTCGACCTAATGGATGAAAAGCCTGATCCCACCTGCCATTGTGTAGATTTGGATTTCCAGAGTTTTTACCACGTTCAGGTGTGCCATCTCGCTTACCAAAATGATTTCTGCCACCACGCATTTTTGATTTATCGCTAAATGTAACATGAGGTTCGCGGATAGCGTCGGCGTTGTAATAATAGTCCGTAGTTTTAGAGAATAAAAAAATTGTTTCGTGGGAAGTCGTAGGGCGATTTTTTACCGATGAGGGCATAGCATTCGGTTTGTTCCAAATGATTTCACTTCTTAAAATCCAGCCACTATCTTGTAATGATAGAGCCACTCGCCAAGGAATACCTAATAGTTGATTGTTGCGGTATGTATCCCCTAGATTCAACCATAAAGTACCGTTCGGTTTGAGAGTTCGCCTCAGTTCTGTAAAAAGTTCTACCAATTTCTCAACGTATTCACTAAGCTGTTGCTCTTGCCCAAACTCCATATTTTTTAATTCGTAATGATGACCACTATAATTCCGATGTCCGAAGTATGGAGGGCTGGTAATTATAGATTGTATCGATTCGCTAGAAAGATGTTTGACTACCTCCCAACTGTCTCCAACAATGACTGTATTTGTATGTTGGGATACAGATTGTGTCAAGTCTTGGGCTGAAAGTAAACGGACAAACATCTTGGTAAACCCCTTAACTTTTTCCTTTGGGTATCACTATACCATCGAACACATTTGCGATAAAGGTATTCAAACGTATTTGAGCTTCAGATTCATAAAGCGTGAATTCACCCGGTGACATATCGAATAGAGCTAGATGATCGGTAATTATGTTCAGTGATTCTGTCTCGCGTTGCGCCCAATTTTTAGCCACAATAACCACCACTACATAATCAGACTCTTTAACTGCATTGATAGCCGATAGAATGTCTCTAGTGAACAGGTGAGAATGTCCCCCACCTTCTGTTTCCCGTGTTTTGATAGGGATTAATATACGTTTAACGGTGTTTCCGTCCGTGTCCAAAAGATTTACGCTAATATCATAACTTTCATTTCCAATCATTACTTGTGTATCAGGTATCTCCACTCCTGCGTAAATGCCATACGATTTAGTTTTGTGAAAATATTCTTGAATAGCGATAATCAAGGCAGTACGTACCACTGTCTCTTTTTCATGACCTTTGATACTTCTACGCGAGCCTTCGAGTCTATCTATAATGATCTCTCGTATTACTTCCCAAGAAAACGTCTTCACATAATCTCGATATTCCACGATTAAAGCGGTGAGAACCTCAATTTCTGAATCTAAGCGAGATTGCGATGAACTTTTTACTATACGTTGAATGAGTGGAGCGAGGCGTTGTTGCGGAGCATCTCTAATAAGCCAAGAAAAGAAATAGTAACATGCCTTTGAGTGTGGATATGTTCTTCCTATGCCGTCAAAGAGGAACGGTATATCTAATTTACCTTTAACAAGATAGCAAGAACGAATACTTTGCTTTATTTCATCAGGTTGCGCCGTAAGCAAAATGACTTCTAAAGCCTGATCCGAGGACAGAGCGATTTGAAATTGTTTCTCCACCCACTCATAAAATGGCTTGGCTTGATCGGCCAAACGTGTCAAATCAATTAAACGGAAGTGAGTAACATTTACATCTGCTATGATGAGTAAATTCATATTTTCCTGTTGAGCTTAAATTAGAAAGCAAATTTCAATTGAAGGCCGCCTGCTCATTTGAACAAGCGGCCATATCCGTTTAAGAATGGGCCAATTGTTTTTCTAGCTTATCCAACTCATCCATCAATTCGTTAAACTGATGCAGGTACAATTGTTGTTTGCTATCGCTCATGGCAACGGGCGGATTAGGATGAACTTCTACCATCAACCCATCGGCCCCACTGGCCCGCGCCACCCGTGCCAAGGGGAGCGCAATATCGCGCCGGCCCGCTGAATGCGAAATATCGATCACCACGGGTAAATGTGACTCCAATTTCAGCACGGCCACCCCGCCAACATCTAATGTGGCCCGCGTCCATTTCTCAAAAGTGCGGATACCGCGTTCGATCAAGATCACGTTCGGGTTGCCACTGCTGACAATGTATTCCGCCGCGTATAAAAATTCTTCAAGGGTAGATCCAAAACCACGTTTAAGGATTACAGGTTTTTGTTGTTGACCGACCGCTTTTAACAGGAAGGCGTTTTGCATATTACGCGCCCCCACCCAGAACACATCGACGTAATCACTCATCATCTGAAGCTGACTCATGTCCATGATTTCGCTGACAATGTGCATCTGGTATTTATCCGCCACTTGACGGGCAATCTTTAAGCCAGCTTCCCCCAAGCCCTGAAACTCATAGGGAGAGGTGCGCGGTTTATAGGCCATGCCACGCAAAAATTTCACGCCACGCGCTGCTAACACCGCGGCGGTTTCATCCATTTGTTCATAGCTTTCGACGGCACACGGCCCGGCGATCACCGTAAAATGGCTATTGCCGATCTGAGTGCCGTCGGGCATGGTGATAATTGTGCGTTCATCTGGGCTTTTACGTTGTACTTTGATCTTGGCTTTGGCCTGTTTTTCTTCTAGATCTAACGAGGCGCGAAAAACCTCACGGAATAAGGCCTTGATTGTTTCATTGCTAAAGGGGCCTTGGTTGGCCATCTCTAACGCTTGTAACATTTGTGCCTCACGGGCCGGATCATAAAACGAGTTACCGAGTTCTGTATGGACTTTACCGATCTCGGTGACAATTTGCGCCCGTTTATTTAACAGTTCCAAAATTTGTAGGTTGATCTCATCAACTTGGCCACGCAGTTCGTTTAGACGATTTTGGCTCATCATGAAGTGTCCTTAAGGGGAATTGAACATCGCTTCATTATAATGGAAGTGCTTAAGGCGGCAACACTCCCGCTTCCCACGAACTGCACAAACTTTCATCAGCAAAATATACAGAGGCGAGTCGGATCGGCCCGCCTCTGTGAGGAAAACTTAGACTTGTTGATAACCTAACACGTTGACGACATCGCGCACTGCGTTCGCGCTGATCTCTAACATCTGTTTTTCTTCGGCGTTCAGTTCCATCTCGATCACCTTTTCGATCCCGTTTTTGCCCAAAACGGCCGGCAACCCAATAAACAGGCCGTTGTAGCCATATTCACCTTCGGTCAACACCGCTGACGGAATCACCCGCTTTTGATCACGCACGATCGCTTCAACCATTTCCACGGTACCGGCCGCAGGAGCATAGAACCCACTGTAACCGAGTAAGCTCACGATCTCACCGCCGCCTTTACGGGTGCGTTCAATGATCGCCTGTAATTTGTCTTCGGCCATCAATTCACGCACCGGAATACCGCCCACGGAAGTATGGCGCGGCAACGGCACCATCGTGTCGCCGTGTCCACCCAACACCATCCCATGCACATCACGCACGCTCACGCCCAACTCTTGCGCGATAAATGTCTTGTAACGCGCAGTATCCAACGCACCCGCTTGACCGATCACCCGGTTCTTGGGGAATTTGCTCTCTTCATACGCCACATGGCACATCGCATCCAATGGATTAGAGACCACGATAATCACGCTGTTGGGAGAGTATTTCGCCACTTGACGGGTGACTTCACCCACCACATCTTGATTCACCTTCACCAATTCGTCACGGCTGGGGAAAGTGCCATCGGGTTTCTTTTTACGCGGGATGCCCGCGGTGATCACCACCACATCCGAGTCGGCGGTGGGTTCATAGTTGCTGCTGCCGATGATGTTGATGTCAAACTTCAAAACGGGGCCCGCCTCAAACAGATCTAACGCTTTGCCCGCCGCAAAATCTCCCATGACATCAACTAGCACCACATCGCCTAATTCTTTCACCGCGATCCAAGTCGCGCAACTGGCACCAACGTTTCCCGCGCCTACTACCGTGATCTTTGATCTTTTAGCCATTTTGGGATACTCCGAAACTTATCTTTGCGAAAAAAGGATCAATTCGGGTAGATTGTACCGCGAAATTCGCTTGAAACGAGTGCTAAAAATCATCCACTTCTGATGACCATAGTCCCATTTGCCATGCCTGATGTCATTTTGAGAGTCTTATTGAGATAATTTTCGCAACGATTGGGTGAATTTCGCGTTAACATACACAGAAAATTCGCACTTCCTTGTTATAATCGTTGCAGTTTGTCCAGTTAAAGGCTCGTTATGTCGTTTGAGTTTGAAATCGTTGCCGAAGACGGTAACGCCCGTGCCGGATGGCTTCATACCCCGCATGGTACAATCCCCACCCCGATCTATTGCCCCGTTGGAACGCAGGCCAGCGTGAAAATGATTCCCCCGCGCGATCTCCACGAAATGCAGGCCTCTTTGATCCTCGCCAATACCTATCATCTCCACCTGCGCCCCGGCAGTGACTTGATCCGTGAACTGGGGGGATTGCATCAGTTCATGGTCTGGGATCAACCGATCCTAACCGACTCCGGCGGGTTTCAAGTCTTTAGCTTGGCTCAAATCAACAAGATCGATGATGATGGAGTCACCTTTCGCAGCCACATCGACGGCAGCAAACATCGTTTGACTCCGGAGATCTCAATGCAGATCCAAGAAAACTTAGGGGCGGACATCATCATGTGTTTCGATCAATGTCCCACACCCACCGATCGTGCCGTGGTAGAGTTAGCTGTGCGACGTACCCATGAATGGGCGCGCCGCTGTCGTCAAGCCCATCCTGATGACAGCACCCAAGCGCTCTTTGGCATTGTGCAGGGAGGAGTCTTTCCAGATTTACGAGAACAATCCGCTTTATTTCTACAAACCCTTGATTTCCCCGGTTACGCCATTGGCGGACTCGCCGTCGGGGAGACCAAAACCGCGATGTACGAGACGATCGATGTCACCACCCCGTTTTTACCCCGTAACAAACCCCGCTATTTAATGGGAGTCGGTGATCCCGATGATCTGGTGGAGGCCGTGATGCGCGGCATGGATATTTTTGATTGTGTGATGCCCACACGCGTCGCCCGACATGGCGCGGCACTCACGTTAGACGGTCGCATCAACATGCGAAACGCGGAACATAGTCGTGATCAGCGTCCCGTGGATCCGGGCTGTTTGTGTTATTGTTGCCAAAATTTTACTCGGGCCTATATCCGGCATCTGCTTAAAGCGGAGGAACTCCTCGGTCTTTACCTCTTGAGTTATCATAATGTTCACTTTTTGATCAAACACATGGAAGCCATTCGCGAGGCGATTTTACAAGGACGCTTACGCGAGTATGGCCAACGATTTTTGACTCGCTATTTACGCCGCCCCTTATGATCGCCCCTAAACGCACCCTTGTCATTGTCGCTTTTTCTACACTGGTTGGCTGTGCTAGTCCCAGTATCCCCGCGACTCAACCCGATGTCACCGATCACGCGCTACGCCTCTATGCGACTTCAGCGACGCTTCCCCTCGTTACTGATCTTACCGGTGCCTACGGACTCACGTTTGAAACCCAGAGCAACCCTTTTCCCGCTACCCTCAATAACCTGTTGGAGTACGATACCCCTTACATCATCAGTAATCACCTGCCCACCGACGCGACCACGCTCTCGTTATGGGCTGCCCCGATCGCACAAGACGGAATCGCGGTGATCGTTAATCCCGCTAATCCAATCGAAAATCTCTCCTTAGATCAATTGCGTGCGATCTATCAAGGGCGTATTCACCACTGGCGAGATCTCACTGGACAAGATCAAGATCTCATGGTGCTGAGTCGTGAAACGGGCGATAGTACCCGCCTAGAGTTTGAGCGTTTGGTCATGGGATCGCGTCCGACCACTTTCGCGGCCCGGTTGGTGACTTCCGAGTCCGCCATGTTAAAATTGATCGCCACTACCCCTGGTGCAATCGGTTATGTTTCCGCGGCATTTTTGGATCAAACGGTCAAACCGATCGCGATCAATCAGATAGCGTTGACTTCAGACAACATCACGCAAAATCGGTATCCTTTGCGATCGACCCTGTTTATCATCGGACTCGCTGAACCGCCCCAAGATAGCCCTTACCGCCCGTTTATTGGTTGGATTCAAAGCCCTGAAGGCCAAAAGATCGTGAGTCGTCACTACAGCCCCCTGCTTACCCCGATCGATCAGTGAGCTATTTTTAATTCATTTTCGACGCAATCTAGGGATAGAGATCTAAAACTGCACACAAAATTTAAGATTTTTTACTCTTTAACCTCAGAAAAATATCCCACCCCTAGAGACGGTGCAGCTCTGATTTCCGCCCCATGGTTGGGTAGGGTTAAAATGGATGTCATATAAGCTCACAAAGGCTTAAGAATGATCTGTGCCAGCTCAAAACAGTTCTTTCTCTCTGTAGTTCAAAGCTTTTCCCATATCTATTTCTATAGTTCATAAAAAATCGAAAAATACAGACAAATGTTACGATTTTTCCGCTCATCTGTGCTATCATCGACTCAGGATCACCTTAAGGAGGCTCGGATGAACGTGCGCGTCTACTTTATTGTTGCGGTTTTATATTGGCTTTTGGGCGCAATCTTACGATCCCCCTAACGGCGTTGCCGCTGTCGCCGAATCTTTTTTTGGGCGTTGCCGCTACCGTCACCGCCGCACTAACAGAAGTAGCCTCAGAAAAATACCTCACCTATGGAGGCCAATTCCCTCCCCATGCATGGGTGAGGGCTAGGGTGGGGTTGGACGCAAGAGACTTTTCTGTACCTACAGAGGCGTTTGGAAAAGCGGATGATTTACGTTTCGGCGAAAGCACGTTAGAATATCTGGTCTAATTTTTGAGCAGATCAGAGGGTGTTATGGAAGCACACATTCACCAGATCGCCGGACAACTCCAATTACGTCCGGCCCAAGTGAGCGCGGTGATCGCGCTTTTGGATGATGACAACACGATCCCGTTTATTGCCCGTTATCGCAAAGAGATGACAGGCGGTGTCGATGAAGATCAACTCCGTCAGATCGCCGAACGGATCGAAAAAGCGCGTGCCTTAGACAAACGCCGCGACTCGATCCTCGCCGCGCTGATCGAACAAGGGCAACTCACCGATGCGTTGGCAACGCAATTGCGCGCCGCCCAAACCTTGACCGAACTGGAAGATCTGTATCAACCGTATAAGCCCAAGCGACGCACCCGCGCCCAGATCGCCCGTGAAAAAGGACTCGAAGGCCTTGCGACCTTGATCCTTCAGCAAGAGAAAAGCACCGCCTCGCTTGAACAATTGGCCGCGCCATTTCTGAATGACACAGTGACGACGCTTGAAGAAGCGATCGCAGGCGCACAAGACATCGTGGCCGAAACGATCAGCGATCATGCCCATGTTCGCAGCCGCGTGCGTGAGAAGGCCTTAAAATGGGGGTTGGCGCGCAGTCAGCGCACCAAAGACAGCCAAGATCCCAAAGGAGTCTATGAACTCTACTATGAAAGCGAATTCCGAGTCGATCGCTTGCAACCGTATCAGATCTTGGCCTTGAATCGCGGTGAATCCGAGGGAGTCCTCAAAGTGGCGATCGAGATCGCCGAACGCGATTGGCGTGAGGTGATCGAAGCGGTGTTTCGGATCAACCCACGCTCCCCGTTAGCGGCGATCATGCAGGCCGCGATGATCGATGCCGCGGAGCGGTTGCTATTACCTGCAATTGAACGCGATGTCCGACGTGAACTCACTGCCAAGGCCGAAGCTCACGCGATCCAGGTGTTTGCCCAAAACTTGCGCGGACTGTTGCATCAACCGCCCTTAGCGGGCCAGACGATTTTAGGGATCGATCCCGGGTTTCGCACCGGCTGTAAGTTAGCGGTGATCGATCCAACTGGGAAGATCCTTGCGACCGGCGCGATCTTCCCGCATGAACCGCAACGCGAGTGGGAAAAATCGCTAAAGACACTCAACGCGCTGATCAACCAATACCAGATCACCTTGATCGCGATCGGCAACGGCACGGCCTCGCGTGAAACTGAACAACTGGTGGCCGAAGTGACTCGTCGCTTCGATCAGGTGCATTACCTTATGGTCAACGAGGCCGGCGCAAGCGTGTATAGCGCGAGTCCGGAAGCGCGGGCCGAATTACCGGATCTGGATGTCACCTTGCGTGGTGCGGTCTCGATCGCCCGCCGCGCCCAAGACCCCTTAGCCGAATTGGTCAAGATCGATCCCAAGTCGATCGGGGTGGGTTTGTATCAACACGATGTCGATCAAGGCGAATTATCACGCACCTTAAGCGGAGTCGTCGAAAGTGTGGTGAATCAGGTGGGAGTCGATGTGAACACCGCGTCGGCCGCGCTCTTGACGCATGTCGCAGGCATCGGCCCCAAGTTAGCACAAAAGATCGTCGCGCATCGCGATCAACAGGGTCAATTCAAAGGGCGGACAGCGCTCCGCAAAGTGAGCGGACTCGGCCCCAAGGCCTTTGAGCAATCGGCCGGATTTTTGCGGATTCGGGACGGTGAAAATCCATTAGACGCAAGCGCGATCCACCCCGAAAGCTATGCGATCGCCGAAAGAGTCTTAGCGCGTGCAGGTCTCAGGGCCCAAAGTCCGTTAGCGCAACGAGAGGCCGCCTTACAGCCGTTGAAAGCCGCGCTTCCACAGTTGGCTGATGAACTGGCGACCGGGCTTCCGACGTTAACCGACATTTTTGATCAATTGATTCGCCCCGGCCGCGATCCCAGGGAGTCGTTGCCCGCGCCGATCTTGCGAAGTGATGTGTTATCCATGGACGATCTACAACCCGGCATGGTGTTAAACGGCACGGCCCGAAATGTGGTCGATTTTGGGGTGTTTATCGACATCGGCGTGAAACAAGACGGGTTGTTACACAAGAGTCGTATCCCCCGTGGTCAAACGATCCATGTTGGGGAGGTGTTAGAGGTGGTGATCTTGAGTGTGGAGATCGATCGCGGTCGAGTCAGCTTAAGTTTACGCGATTAGGTGGATTTTTGCGGCGATCAAAGCGCTCTTGATCGCCGCGTAATCAACACGCTAAGGGATCTCTATCAAAAAGCGCCATTGCCCGGCAATCCGACGTTGATCCGCACCACTCGTGCCAAAGCCGATCCATTCGGTGATCTCAAACTGCCATGGATCACGCTGATCAAACAAGTTGACCTGATAGATGAGCGTCTCGCAATCCGGTTGATCGTCATTCGCCACGCTGATCATCGCGTCTTTGACCTCTAACCCTTGGATCGATAAGCGCGGTGCAAGCGTCCAGCGATACGCCGCATCCGGCACGCTAAAACACAGGGTAAAGCGGGTTTGCGCGGTCGTCACGATCACCTGCTGCAAGCGGACTTCCAGCCCTTGATCTTGCGCGATCTGCACGCCGTCCCAGCTTCGGATCGCGGACTCGCCTTCCACTGGAATCGTGAGCGTAAATTCAAACAGTCCCGGAATCGCCACCCACCAATCCGGCGTATCATACACCCCTTCCGGTGGGGTGAACGGCACTTCGGTGCGCCGCGCTGCTGTGACGTAACTCGCGTTGATCTGCAACGTGGCTTCGATCGTATCGCTGCCTAGCAACGCCTCTGGGATCTGAAATTGATAGACCGCGCCCGTAATCGACTCTGGGATGAAAGTCAATTGGCTGAGGTCAGCGGGTAAATTTGAAGCGGCATAGGTTCCCATGCCCACCGCTAATGGGTATTCGATCCCACTCGCATCAAACAATTTCGCGTGGCTATCAAGGTTGGTGTAGATCGTGTCTTGATCGCCTTGTAGTGTCCATGCGATCACCACTTGACCGCTATCGGCATACACCCATTGTAAGGCGATCGTATAACCGTTCAGGGTTTGTTGTGCGTCTAGCGGGATTCCCTTGCCCGTGAAATAGACCGATTGCAAGGCAGGATCGGGTTGTAACTGTAAAAAGGTGTGAACCGCATACCCTGATGCGCTGATGATCATCAACAGCACCGCTGCTAAGATCCAACGATAAGGCAGGCGCAAACGGGATCGGGTGGGAGTCGCGTCAAGTTCCTGTTTCAGCTCATTCAGGAGACGGTGTTTAAATTCGGGCGTAGGTTGTGGTGCGCTCTGGATCAAACGATCCCTTAAATCGCTCCATGGTTCATGGTTCATGGGATTATCCTTCCTGTAATTGTTGATACAGATCCTCTAAGGCTCGGCTCAAATGCGAAGCGACGGTGCGCTCATCCAACTTCAAGATCAACGCGATCTCTTGGTTGCGTAAACCTCCAAAAAATTTGAGGGTGATCACCTCTTGTCGGCGTTCCGGCAGCTTGGCGATCAGCTGATACAAGTCCTGATATTCAACGAATGGATCGGAAACGGATGCGGTTGGTATGGTTTCCACGGTTTGAGACTTGGCCGCATGGCGATAAAAATCGATCACGCTGTGATGTGCGATCGTGAATAACCATGCCGCAAAGCTATGCTGTAAACGGTGCTGATCCAAATGGCGAATCATCTTCAGAAACACTTCTGAAGTGAGGTCTTCCGTGTCTTGCCGATGATTCACCCGACTGTAGATATATCCGTAGACCGCCGGAAGATAAGCTTCATACAATTCTTCTAAACAGCGTGGATCATCGCGAATGTGTTGGATCAAGTAACGTTCGCGTTCCGGTTCAATCCGGTTAGGCATATACAATACACTCCTCTATTTATCAAAAAGACGCGCCAACCGCCCGAATTACTGCACGGTCGGATAACACTCCAAAAAAACGGCATAACCGTCACCAAGATGCCCAACTGATGTTTACGCTTTACAAAGCCTCGTTCGTCTGCTAAATTACCCGCCCCATTTTTCATGCAATCGAAAGGCGCGATATGCGGATCGGAATCGATTTCGGCACGACTAACTCGGCAGCAGCGCTCTATGACGGCAACAGGCTTCATCCGATCACCACCCTAGATCATGCGAACATTTTGCCCTCGCTGATCTACCTCACCCGCCAACATCAGGTGATCTTAGGGGTAGAGGCGGCCCGTGAATACACCCGCCGCGAAACCGGCCGCGCCGTCCACTGGAAAACCAAAGACTTCGGATCGATCGAGATCGTGGTCGCTGGCACAGGCGGGGGTCCGATCATCTACCAGCACCCGATCACCTTGACCTATGATGACGCAGCCAACGGGCGTTTGATTCAATCGGTGAAAACCGCGCTTCGCAGTATCGAATATGGTGGGACACAGGTGTTTGATCGCTACTACACCTTGGATGAGTTGATCGCGTTGGTTTTGGGGTATCTCAAAACGCAAGCCGAAACCCAATTAGGTCAACCATGTGATGAAGTCGTGATCGGGCGGCCAGTTCAATTTTCGGATCGGGTGTATGTGTCTACGCGGGCGGAGGAGATTATCTACAAAGCGGCCTTACGAGTCGGTTTTCGCGAGGTGCGCTTTCAATTAGAGCCGATCGGCGCATTGTATCTCTATCACAGCGAGGCGACTCAGCGTCAAAAAGCGTTGGTGTTCGACTTTGGCGGAGGTACGTTGGATCTCACCGTGGCTGAAGTCGGGGGCCGATCTGACCCACAAGTATTAGCGACTCGTGGGTTATTGGTGGGTGGGGATGATCTGGATAAGCGGATCATGCGCTCACTCTTGCCTTATTTTGGTGAAGATCCGATGAATGGTATGAGTTTACCTTATGATCTGGTCAACGCTTTGGGGGATTGGCAGACGA
This sequence comes from Anaerolineae bacterium, assembly GCA_025454525.1. GTDB lineage: Bacteria > Chloroflexota > Anaerolineae > Aggregatilineales > Phototrophicaceae > JALOOG01. The sequence continues at coordinate 25,165 of JALOOG010000058.1, forward strand.
TGCCAGATCTCTCCCGTCCGCAATATCGCGATACGTTTACCCATTTGCGTAAAACTCATCCGCGGCCCGACCAGATCGCCGCATTAGAAACGCTTGTGACCAAAAACGTCGGTTTTAGCCTATTTCGTGCGATTGAACGGGTTAAACGCGATTTAACCACTCAAGATGAGAGTGAACTCCACTTTTTATACGAAAGCATTCAAATTCAAGAGAGGATCACCCGTGCCAAGTTTGAGCGGTGGATCGCGCCCGAATTAGAGGCGGTGCGTGAAGGGGTTTTTGCGGTCTTGGCCGAAGCAAACACCCCACCTGATCAGATTGAAGTCGTTTTACGCACGGGCGGAAGTTCACTCGTTCCGGCGTTTGTCCGATTGCTTTCGGAGATTTTCGCACCCGATAAACTCACCGAACTTGACCCGTTGATCTCGGTGGTCGGGGGTTTAGGGATCTTGGCCTATCAGGAGCGTGGCTTGGCCGGCCCGTATCGCCATAAATATCTTGATCCCATTCAGGATGCTTCTTATCCCCGCTACACGATCGGGATTGACTCGCGGGTGTATCAGGATCGTGAGACGGTGATCCGTAAGTTACCGGTAGAATTGAGCGGATTTCAAGCGCTTCAGATGCGCTATAACGATCGCGAAGCGCAGGATGAAACGCATTTGACCTTCACGATCGATCGCCCGTGCCGAGTATATGTGACATATGCGGCATCGGCTAACACGATCCCATTATGGTTGCGCCCGTTTAGCTTGGATGCAAATTTTAAGGTGGAAGTTCATGATGAATGGTGGGGGATCAAAGAATTAAACATCTACAGTCAAGAATACCCCCGTGGCGCGGTGATCTTAGGCGGTAATCGGGCTTATGGCGCACATGGCAAATGTGATCCGCAATATCTGGTGATCGTTGAGCCGCTTTAGCCTTATGGGGAATTAAAAACAGGGCGCACCTTGCGCCCTGTTTCGTCTTACGGTTAGCAACTGTGTGTCTTATTCTTCTTCAGCAGGCAGTAACACGCCGTCGATCACATGGATCACGCCGTTGGTCGCTGCGATGTCGAATGCAGAAACGGTCAAACCATTCACGCCTTCGGCGCTGATTTCCAAGGTGTCGCCCGTTAAGGTGACAAATTCGATCACGCCTTCTTCGCTCATATCAGCGTAGCGGGCAAAATCGGTGGTCATGAACGCGCCGGGGATCACATGGTAAGCGAGGATACCCGTCACAACCATGCTATCGGCTAACAGATCGGCGGCTTCTACGCCCAATTCGGTCAACGCGCCCGCAAAGGCAGCATCGGTCGGAGCGAACACGGTGAACGCACCGTTTTCACCAGAGAGCAAGGCCAACACGCTTTCATCCGCTGCGCCCACCGCCGCTAACAAGGTGGTGAATTCAGGGGTTTCGGCTTCGGTGGAGGCAACCACGATCTCGGCGATCGATTGGGTGGGTTCTTCCATCGGCTCTTCCATCGGTTCTTCGGTGGCCATGTCCATGTCTTCTTCCATCGACATATCCGGCACCAACACCGCGTCGATCACATGCACAGTTCCATTGGTCGCCATCACATCGGCCATGACCACGTTCGCTTGATCCACACCGGTTTCGGTGATCATCACGGCGTAACCGGGGAGTGAGGTGCCGAGGTAAGCGCCCGCATTGGGGAGCAATTGTTCGGCGCTAAATTCAAACGGCACGATATGATAGAGCAGCACGGCTTCCAATAACACGGTATCGGCCAAGAGGTCATCCGCGGTAACACCTAATTCTTCCAACAAGGCGGTAAAGGCCGCGTCGGTCGGTGCGAACACGGTATAGCTACCTTCACCCGCTAAAGTTTCGGCGAAGATCGGATCTACCACCCCTAAAGCCGCCGCTAAAACGGTAAATTCAGGGGTTTCGGCTTCGGTGGAGGCCAATACGATTTCGGCGATGGTTTGGGTAGGTTCTTCATCTTGGGCAAATACCGGGAAAACGGCTAACAATAAAACGACCAACAGCAAACTTAATTTACGCATAGTGTCTCCTGTGTGACAGAAATAGAAAGTTGTTGTGCAACGCCTTAACAATGCAATGTTCACATTAACCTTGAATGATCGCGGTTTAAGCTAGACCTTAAAGAAATTTCGTTATATAACAACATATCTAATGCGTTTATGCTAAAGGGCGCTCCATTGTGCCTGGATAAATGCTTTTATCTCCCCCGATCCGGTCAATTCCAACCAAAGCGATTCGGAGGTCTGAGTGATCCGAAATTGTAAAAACGCACAACAACGGCGCTCATTGGCAATCCAAGCTTGTAGATCTGCCTCAGATTCGATCGGCAAGCGAAAGCGATAACCTTCTGGGAGTTCGCAAATTTCGATCACGGCCGTGAATAGGGTGTGCATCAAGCGTTGATGTGCTTCGCGCTGCTCCACCGCAATCGCGTTTAGATTACAGACCAAAGCAGAGTCATCAGCCAGCGGTAACATCGGTTTGCTCCTCAAATTAAATTCAGTAGACTCCAGCATAGACCTTAAAGCGCACTTCAAGTCAAGGGGATAAGCACATGGATTACACCATTGGACAAATTGCCCATCAAGCCGGGATCGCGCCTTCTGCGATCCGTTACTATGAACGTGTTGGCTTATTGTTACCTGCCCGTCGTGTGAAGGGTCAACGCCGCTATGACTCCGACGTGTTAAGCACATTGCGGTTGATCCAACATGCGCGGGCATTAGGCTTTACTATCGCGGAAATTCGACAGGGATTACACGGCTTTCCCGCATTCACAAGTCCCGCAGAGCGTTGGCGACAGTTAACACCCCCCAAATTAGTCGAAATTGAGCGGGAATTAGATCGCCTACAATGGATCCGACAACGCCTCACCGGAACACTCACTTGTCAATGTGTTTCGTTGGCTGAATGTGAAGCTCAATTGCAACCTTAAGCGGACGGGGTAGGTAAAATGAGCCACAATGTCTAAAATTTTAAATAGACCGACACCGGAGTATTATTATTTTATGTTTACTCTCGCTCTCGTGGCCACATTGCAAATCGGTGTGGATTTAGCTTAATTGTATCTTGAGAACAATGTCTCACATCATCAGTTGAAGGAAGGTTTTAGCACTCAACTGGGCCTAACGTTATTCGATCGCTATGATCCGTTGCGTTCGCTTGATCGATGCTTAATGCTGTTCTTTGATTATGAGGAGTATCACTTCAAGCAAAAAATTATCGTTGATTTTCACGATGTTGAGGTGACAGTGGGGCCCTTTCCCGATTAAAAAGCGATCGGGAAAGGGGCTTGAATATGCAACGGTTTTACGGATAGAACCCGCGCGTCTTGAGCGCATCGGCGACGCGCTTGATCGCGGCGATTTGAGCGGCCGTCCGCATGTCAACGCGGTATTCTTCGGCTGTCCGCATGGTGAGGTCATAACCACGCACCAAGATGCGATCCAATTGACGGAACACTTCGGCCTCATCCCAGAAGAACGATTGCAGGTCTTGAATCCACTCAAAGTAGCTGACGATCACGCCGCCGGAGTTGGCCAAAATGTCCGGCACAACTTGGATACCGCGATCGTGAAAAATATCATCCGCTTCGGGGTCGGTGGGGCCATTCGCGCCTTCCACGACTAAGCGGGCTTGTACTTGGGTGGCGTTGCGTTCGGTGAGTTGGCCTTCCATCGCGCAAGGCAACAACACGTCGCACGGTAACAGCAATAATTCCTCATTGGTCACCACATCCGATCCCGCAAAGCCTTGTACACGGCGGTTAATCGTTTGATGTTCTAATAAAGAGGGGATGTCAAGTCCGTTGGGGTTATAGATGCCGCCATAGACATCGCTCACCGCAACCACTTTGAAACCGAGTTCATGGGCATAAGCGGCCGCATTTGAACCCACATTACCAAAGCCTTGCACCACGACGCGGATCTGGCTGAAATCGTTCACGCCGGAGCGTTTGAGCGCTTCTACCATGTTGATCACCACGCCGCGTCCGGTGGACACAGTACGACCTTCGCTACCCCCTACGCTGATCGGCTTGCCCGTCACGATCGCTGGCACTGAATAACCGACCGTCATGCTATAAGTATCCATGAACCAGGCCATCATTTGCGGGTTTGTCCCCATGTCTGGAGCGGGGATGTCTGCATGTGGGCTGATCAACGGGATCAATTCACTGGCATAGCGCCGGGTGAGGTTTTCGAGTTCACGTTGGCTCAATTTGGTGGGATCCACGATCACGCCGCCTTTTGCCCCGCCATAAGGCAAACCGACGAGTGAACACTTCCAACTCATCCACATCGCCAAAGCGCGCACTTCATCCATGTTGACATGCAGATCATAACGGATACCGCCCTTAGACGGCCCTAAAATGGTGCTGTGATGCACGCGATAACCGGTGAACATCTCGACCCGACCATCATCCCGGCGCACGGGGAAATTCACCGTAAACTCGCGACGTGGGTAGCGCATAAATTCGATAATGCTGTCGTCGTAATCTAAATATTTTACGGCGCGATCAAACTGCGCGAGGGCTGTCTTGTAAGGATTGGGTGTCATCATTTGATTTTGTTGCATACGCAATGCCGCTACCATGACGGTAAGCTCTCCTCTTCCGGGGTGTCCGGGCAATAAAAGAAATTCTTTTACAGATGAGTATACAGGAACTTTTTTTCCAAGAGAATAGGTCTTTTATGCAATTTACACTTTTCTAATCGGTTTTTATTGTGCATTCTGCACATCTTTTCACAAACGGGGCGATCAAGAGGGGTCAATACCCCTCTTGATTAGATCAAGATCAAGTCCAGATATTCTTGATCGATCAATTGGCGTAAGGTAACACGTAAGGCGCGGATTGCGAGGGCTAACGGGGAGTTTTGATCTGCGAGGGCATGATCTAATTTGGTAAGTTGGATCTCGGTGGATGAGATCAGCTCAAATTTGGGTTCAAAATCACGCGGATGTTCACGGGCAAAATCGGCCTTATGGCGTAAGGCGAGGCGCTGTAAATCTATCGGCGTTAATGGGGTTGGATGGGCAAGCAACACCTCAATAAAACGGATCACACAATCATGGCGCGCTTGTTGAATGTGATCGGCGATCAAGGGGAGTTTGGCCAGCAGATCCGCCGGAAGACGATGGGTTAAGTTGGGGGTGGGATCGTTTAACAAGGGGTTGAAGTCTTGATCCGATGAGTCATCAAAGGGAAGATCGTTCATGGCCGTTACTCCTATCTTCATGTATGTGGATCGACGATTCAAGCGTTAACCTAATACTATCATATTCATCGGGTTAACCTAAATGTCTAAAGATGAGTTTAGTTAATTTCAGTAGATAAGCGAATGAACGAAAAGATTACGGATCGGATGATCGTTTCAGACTAACGCTTGTGACAACGGTGTCACATCAAAGCTTTAGATACCGTCAATTGCTTATTCAAAAGCGCTTTGCCAAGTGCCAAAACATTGAACGGTTTTGGAGGCTCAGAATACACTTGGTTTTCGTAAAATCTTATGAGGATTTACCTGCAATCCCGTCTGGGTGAAATAGACAAGGGTGAATAAGGTTTCACCCTTGTGTAGGGTGATCAACAGGTATTCCCAGTCTGCTTTAAGACGTTTATCGCGAGAAGTAGCGAAAAATTGGCTGTAACCCGCGTCTTCAAGTGTTCCTGGCCATTAAAAGGCTCCATGACAAAAATCACCACACAAACATGACAGCTTTTACTACAAGCGATTTGCGGATACGACTATGCTAAAGATAGATATAGATAAGCGTATATGTCAATGTATAGGGAAGGATACAGCGTTCTATGGACTTAAAAACACGCGAAGAAGTGGCTTTATTGCACTCTCGTTTTTGTGCAAGCTTAGCCGATCCTACCCGGATGTTGATTATCTACGAACTTTCCGACGCATCGCGCAATGTGGGGGAATTAGCGACGCGGTTGAATATCGCGCAACCCGTGATCTCACGGCATTTGAAGATCTTACGCGACTCTGGCATTGTGGTCTCAGAACGGGATGGCCGTGCGGTCTATTACCGCCTCTCGGATGAGCGCGTTGTGCAAGCATTGAATCTTTTGCGTTCAATGATCGCCGATCAGGTGAACGCTTTAGCCAAAATCGTCTAATCTGAAAGGAGATCGATCATGCCACGCACACTGTTAATCTTAGGAGCTGGCACAGGCGGCACCATGCTGGCCAATAAACTCGCCCATACCCTTGATCACGATCAATGGCAGATGATCATCGTCGATCAAGAACCGGAACACTACTATCAACCCGGTTTTTTGTTTATCCCGTTTGGGATCTACCGCCCTGATGAGGTGATTCGCCCTAAACAACGCCTGTTACCTGCATCGGTGAAACTCATCTTCTCTGAAATTGCGTTGATCGAACCCGATCAACAACGGGTGAAATTGGTCAAGGATGATCAAGTGATCCCTTACGATTACTTGGTGATCGCCACGGGAAGTCGGATCGCTCCCGATGAAATTGACGGGATGTTAGGGGACGGGTGGTATCAAAACATCTTTGATTTTTACACCTACCCCGGTGCGGTCGCTTTGGCAGAAGCGCTTAAAAATTGGAAGGGCGGCCGCTTGGTGATCAATATTGCCGAAATGCCGATCAAATGTCCGGTTGCGCCGTTAGAATTTGCCTTCCTTGCGGATTGGTACTTTGCACAACGCGGCATACGCGATCAAGTTGAGATCATTTATAGCACGCCGCTTTCTGGTGCGTTTACCAAACCCCGCGCTTCGGCCACCCTCTCCCGCTTGTTAGACGAAAAGCGTATCACGGTGATCGGCGATTTTAACATCAGTGAGGTGGATGCAGAGCGTCGAGTGATCCGCTCTTATGACGATCAAGAGATCCCCTATGACCTGTTGGTCACAATTCCGCCGAATATGGGAGCGGAAGTGATCGGGCGCTCTGGCATGGGTGATGATCTTAATTTTGTCCCTGTTGATAAACATACCCTGCAATCGAAACGCTGGGAAAACGTGTTTGTGATCGGTGATGCGGGCAATGTGCCAACCTCAAAAGCCGGATCGGTGGCGCATTTTATGTTGGAAACAGTGGTCGAAAACCTGCAACATCATATAAGTGGTGAGCCGTTGACCCCTAGTTTTGATGGTCACGCGAATTGTTTTGTCGAAACGGGATATCAAAAAGGGTTATTGATCGATTTTAACTACGAGGTTGAACCGTTACCGGGGAAATACCCCTTGCCCACCGTTGGGCCGTTCTCGCTGTTAGAAGAAACCAAATTGAACCACCTAGGTAAGATGGGCTTTCGGTGGGTTTATTGGAACGTGTTACTTAAAGCGATCGACCTACCGATCTCGTCACAATTTTCGATGACCGGCAAAATCAGCTAAAACCAACGCTAAAAATAAACTTAGAAAGGAAAAAATCATGACCACGCTTTTAGACACACTCGCTTTTAATGATGAAGGTTATTTGCTGAATTGGCAACAATGGAACGAACAAGTCGCTTATGAGATTGCGGCCGAAGAAGGGATCGAACTCACCGATCGGCATTGGATCGTGATCCACTTTGCTCGCAAAATTTATGCAGAAAATGGTGACGCACCCACCTTGCGTCAGATCACCAAACAGACCGATGTTAGCACCAAAGAAATGTATACGTTATTCCCAGATGGCCCGGCCAAAAAGGCCGCGATGATCGCAGGTTTACCTAAACCGACGGGCTGCATCTAAACAGGAGACTAAGATCATGACCGATACAACATTTGCCTCTGAACCTGTACAATTGGGCCGCCGCAAAAAGGCTGAACCGAAAAAACAACGGAAATTAGCGATCATCTGCTCTAAAGGCTCGCTAGACATGGCTTATCCGCCGCTGATCTTGGCAAATGCCGCACGCATGAGCGGGATTGAGGCGCATCTGTTTTTCACTTTTTGGGGTATGGATGTGATCACTAAGTCCAAAATGGAGCATCTGCATGTCGCAACGGTCGGGAATCCCAACATGCACCCGTCGTTTCATATCCCGACACTGGTAGGGGTCTTACCTGGGATGTCGTTGATGGCCTCCGAGATGATGCGTCGGGAGATCGCCCGCTTAGATTTTCCACCAGTGCCAGAATTTTTAGAGCTATTGCATGACGCGGGCGCGCACATCTACGCTTGTCAAATGGCGATGGATATGATGAAGCTGAAACCAGAGGATCTAGTGCCTTATGCCGAGGTGTTGGGCGCAATGGAATTTTTAGAGATCGCGGACGAAGCTCAAATCTTGTTTGTCTAAGCCATGTTCGTCTTATCCGAAACCCGTCAGAGCAATCAGGCGGGTTTTTGAGATTCCTAGGACGATCGTTTTCGATCAAGTTTCGCGCTACAATGGGACGTAAAAGAACCGTTTATTAGGGAAAGATTACCCCTATGTATGATTATATTATTGTCGGAGCAGGATCGGCCGGTTGTGTGTTGGCGAATCGCCTTTCAGCCAATCCCAACCATAAAGTATTGCTATTAGAGGCCGGCGGGCCCGATCAGCGCACCGAAATTCATGTGCCGTTAGCGTGGAGTCAAACGCTGAAGACTGAAGTCGATTGGAATTATGAGACCGTGCCACAAGCACATCTGAATGGACGGCGACTCTATTGGCCGCGTGGGAAAACCCTCGGCGGCACAAGTGCGATCAACGCGATGATCTATATGCGTGGGCATCCGTCGGATTACGATCACTGGGAAGAATTGGGTAACGAGGGGTGGAGTTATGAGGATGTGTTGCCTTATTTCAAACTCTCCGAAGACAACAGCCGTGGCGCGAATCGCTATCACGGGACGGGCGGGCCGTTGAGTGTGATCGATCCGGTAGCGATCAGTCCGCTATCAGAGGCGTTTGTGGCGGCCGGACGGGCGATCGGAATGCCCTATCAAGCTGATTTTAACGATGAGGATCAAGAAGGGGTTGGATTATATCAATCCACGATCCGCAATGGCAAACGCTGTAGTTCTGCTGTGGCGTTTTTGCGGCCGGCCTTAGAACGCGATAACTTGACGGTGATCACCCACGCGCACACCACACGGATCTTGTTTGAAGGGCGGTGCGCGGTGGGTGTGCAGTATCTTGAAAATGGATTCCCGCGGGAGGCTCGCGCTCAACGTGAGGTGATCTTAGCGGCCGGCGCAGTCAATACCCCACAGTTGTTGATGTTATCGGGGATCGGCCCCGCTGATCATTTGCGTGAGCAGGAGATCAAGGTGATCAGCGATCTGCCCGGTGTGGGTGCGAATCTGCAAGATCACTTGGTCACTGGGCTAAGCAATTACAGCACCCAACCGGTATCGCTCTCCAACGCGATGAAACCGCATCAGGTGATCCGCTATCTGTTGACCAGTACGGGCATGTTACAGACCAATGGCGCTGAGGTGGGCGCATATTTCACCGTGGACTCCAGTTCACCCGCACCGGATATTCAAGTTCACTTCCTACCGGGCTTCTTTGTGAATCATGGCTTTACCCGCGTAGATGGGCATGGTTTCGCTTTGGGGATCACGGTTGCACGCCCCAAGAGTCGCGGCACGATCCGCTTGCAATCCGCTAATCCGTTGGTCACTCCGTTGATCGATCCGCAATATTTTAGCGATCCCAGTGACCTAGAGTTATTGGTTGCGGCGTTTAAACGGGTGCGTGAATTGGTCTATTCTGCGCCTTTTGACCCATATCGCGGGGCGGAATTGCTACCGGGGTGGGAGGTACAATCTGATGATCAGATCCGCGAGTACATGAAATGGCAGATCGAGACGATCTATCATCCGGTGGGAACCTGCAAAATGGGACACGATGAAATGGGTGTGGTGAATGAGCGCTTGCAAGTGCATACGCTTGAAAACTTGCGGATTGCGGATGCGTCGATTATGCCGACGATCCCCGGCGGTAATACCAACGCCCCCACGATCATGATCGGTGAAAAGGCGGCGGAGTTGATCCTGCAAACGCGCTAGGGGCTTAGTGAGAGGGGGTTGTAGGGTGAAAAACGGCCCTACACCTTTTCTTATCTTGAACAGCGTTGAGGGTACTGCTGCTTTTGGGTAGCGCATTTTTGCGTCCAAACAAGGTTATATATAATCTCAGGAAAGTTTCTTGCATCCAACCCCCACCCATGCATGGGGCGGGATTGGTCCAACGGGGGTGTTACAATTCGGGTAGCTGGGCGATCAAGCGCATGGTCTCTAGGCTCACTTGGGTGACACGGCCGATCAACTTCACGATGTATTGTGGATTATCGCTATATTGATTCGGATCGCTTACGATCCCGCTCTGTACGTCTTTTTTCACTTGGTATTGATCGATGATCCATTCCAACGCAGATCGATTGCCTAAGCGATAGTCAAAGGCCGCGGCCGGAATGCCTTTAAGCGTCAAACTATCGTTCACCGTGATCGCATCGCGATCCTTGCTCAAACGGAGTTTTTCCACACGATAGGACACCGGACGATCGGGTTTCCACACGTATTCAAGTGGATAGGGTGCGATCGACTCGTAATCCAGATGCAGTTGTGCCAATTGTGACCCGATCGCGCTCACCGATCGAAAATCGGCTAGGTACGGGACGCGGGGTAGATCGCGTTTGAGGTTATCGGCATATTTTTCGCGATAGGCGGGGTGATGCAAGACACCATAGACGTAATAGAAAATGTCCCATTTGCTGATCGTCGAGTCGTGGTATTGCGTTTGGAATTGTTTAAGCGCCCAATCGGTGATGTTTTCGCGGCGGTTTGAACCGTCCTCATCATAGGTATAGAACGGAAAACATTGTGAGCTAGACCCAGCGCCTACCAGATGTAAGTCGCTTAGATGATTTGTGATTAACGCCATGAAGGGTTTTTCAGAACCTAATGCAGTTAAACAAATCACACGGTTTTCCTGCTCGCTGGTAACATGAGTGAAAATTCGTGTTTGTAAATGAACACTGTTGATCAACAACGGATCAAAATAAAGTTTTCGCTTGGTAAAAGGGCGATACAGTGAGGTGCGAACCCATGAAGCATTAAATTTCGCGTAATGGGTATAGCGTAGGTGTCTTTTTAATGTACTATCCCATTTAAGTAAATGGTATCGGACAAAGTTATCAATATCATCAGGTTTTTCCATACGTTTATAGCGATCCACTTCACCGTTATAATCGTCTACCATTTTTTCCACACGTTCTAGTAGCGGCTCAGGATCAAAATCGTAGACAACGGGGTCACGATTGGTCTTTATACCTCCAGAATACAGTTTAAAGATCGTCTCAACATTCTGTGATTTTGAAGATTTTGTCTCTTTTGAACCTAATCCGATCAAGTTTTCAAATTCGTTTAGGCTTTGACCAATTAACCACGTATGTTTAGGATTCGGGGTAATCAGTGACCACCGCAGCGCGTTCAATCGTCCTTCTGCATCATCCCGCGCTTTGAGATAGTCTAACTTCTGTTCGGCTTTCCAATAATCCGGCACACGGTTGTAAAAACAGCGCCGTTGACTATGAGCCGTTGTAAAAACAGCGCCGTTGACTATGAGCCGATGACCGAATCGCGAGGGTGATTCCGACTCCCACACGAATGCGATCTTTAAAGACGTTGCCGCCCTCTTTGCGTCGACGTTCACCACTGGTACGGGCATTGCCAGTGAGATCCAATTGATACACTTGCGTAAAATCTTGCAACAAGTGTTTACGGAATCCATCAAAGGCCACGCTATCGACAAACCCATTATTCGTAACATAACACACGATCCCATCGCGTCCCTGTAAGCGGTCGCTGGCCCATCGGAAAAACCGGACGTAAGCATCATACAAAGCATTTTTATTGGTCGCTTGCGAGTCTTTGACATAGGTATCGCGGATGCGTCCGTCAATCACCTGATAAACGCGGTTTTTATTGTTGTCGTTTTCGTTGATCTGCCCGACATTA
>JALOOG010000184.1 GCA_025454525.1 Anaerolineae bacterium
GTTCGGACGTGGTACAGATCCGTGTGTTGTTCTGGAGTCGCAATTCCACCGGCCGCGCCTATTTTGACGACATCAGCTTGACTCAATCCCCCGCTGCACCGCTCCTGATGCCCTAATGCTGAACAACGTAGGAGAGGTGATCACTTCTCCTACGTTTTCTTAATAATTGCGATTAGATCACCCTTCACCCTCATCCGATCTATGACTTGATTCACGCGCTGTTTATCGCCAACCCTCATTAGGTTTGTTAAACTAGAGGGATCGAATCTTTAAAGACAGGAAGGGCAACACCATGGCCACTTGGGATGTTGTGGTATTGGGTAGCGCGCACACCGATTACATGATGTGGGGTGAGGCCTTGCCCAAGGCGAATGAAGAACATTATGCCGATCTGTTTTTAACCGACTCCGGCGGTAAGGGGGTTAATCAGGCGGTTGCGGCGGCACGCTTAGGGGCGCGCGTCGCGCTGATTGGGTGCGTTGGGCAAGATAAACGCGGGGATGCGATCCTTCATCGCCTTGAAATTGAAGGAGTCGATCTCAAGTACGTTTATCAGATCGAAGATGCGCCCACTGGAGTCGTGATGTCACATTTTAATCACAATGGCGAAAAGCAGACGACGATCCTTAAAGGGGCCAACGCCGCCTTGACGGTGGAAGACGTAAGCGAGGCCTTGGTGCTGGGATCGGCTAAAGTGTTATTGTTGCAATTAGGCATTTCGGTTTTAGCGGGCTTTAAGGCCGCTGAAATTGCCCGTCGCAACGGCGCATTTATCATCCTTGATCCCGCGCCTGTACAACCGATCCCGGACGAATTGATGCAGATCGTCGGCTTGATCAAGCCCAACGCGGATGAGGCCCGTCAATTGACCGGAATCCCCGTCACCGATCGCGACTCGGCTCGGGCCGCGGCCCATCGTTTACGTGAAACGGGTCCCGCGGCCGTGATCGTGCAGGTGATCGATAGCGGTAATTTACTACTCACCGATCAAGGTGAGATCTGGTTGCCAGAGATCCCCGTCAATCGATTAGACACCACGGGAGCGGGGGATGCGTTTGCGGCGGCTTGCGCGGTTGGCATTGCGGAAGGCATGTCATGGGAGGCGATCGGTCAATTTGCCAGTGAGAGCGCGGCCTTGACCACCACCCGTTACGGGGCCTTACCGGCCTTTCCAAAACGCGAACACCTGATGACGGCATTTGAATAAATAAAAAGTGGGCAATCGGTCATGATTGCCCACTGCTGACTTTTTCGCTAACCTAAACGATAATTTGCATCGTACACAATTTCGCGATCCCACACTTCTTTCGGGTTTTGGGTATGCAGATGCCAATAGACTTCGGCGATCTTAGCAGGGTCAAAGGGGGTGCCTTCACGGATCAAACCCTGAATCGTGATCGTTGCCACATGAATCCCATCGCTTTCTAGTTCCGCGCCTAACGAATAGGCCAGATTGCGAATGCCCGCTTTTCCGATCGCTAGTGAGGAATACAACGGAGTCGGATTCAAAGCGAGTCCACCTCCCGTAAATAGGATCGTGCCGCGATGTTTGCGACGCATGGCGGGGCTAAATTGTTGTGCAGCCAAGATCGCCCCACCGATGTTGACCTTAAAATCGTTGAGTAGTTCTCCCATATCAAGATTCGTCGGGACACCTTGACGGATCGACGCGGCGTTATAGATCAGCACTTGCGGATCACCCATGCGCCGTTGAATTTGTTGGAGCGCATCTTGATAATCATCCAGATCCGCAATATCGGCTGGAAAACCGGCCACTTTTGCGCCTGGAATCAGATTGGCGTAGTTAAACAATTTGTCTGCGCTCCGGGCCAGCAGCGCGAGGTTAAACCCTTCTTGCGCGAATCGTCGCGCAACCGCCAAGCTCAACTGTGATCCCATGCCGATGATGACACACACTGGACGATTTTCCATCTGGCGCTCATTTCCTTGTGATTATTGACGTGGCACACTCAGAATATCGATTATATCCCAAGTGTTTTCAGGTCGCACCGCCCCATAGCCCGGTGACGCAAGATCGGCCACTAACGGCGAACTGGCAAAGTTACAGCTAACGGCATCAGGGATAAAGCCTTCGCGAATCTCGGGTTGAGGCGCATCTGGATTATAGAAGTTGTAGACCAAGCGCCCGACTTCTGCAAATACCGGCAGCGACTCATCATAGGCAAGCCATTCTTCTTGCCGCAAGGCCATCACGATCACATAATCACCGCCTGGGGTAAAAAAGATGCCCGCGTTGGTGTGTGTTTCAGAGACCCACCCATGTTTATGCGCCACGACGACTCCCTCCGGCACCCCTGCTTTCATCATGCCGTCTACGTTGTTATTGGCCATCACATGCAAGGCCCGCCGACATTCTTGTGGCGTAAACGTGCCTTCTGGGAAACTGGCTAACAGCGGGCCGCTCTCCTCAAATGCACAGGCATAGACATCCGATAGCAAATAGCCTAGGTCATCCACGGTGATCTGATTGGTGACGTTAGGTTGGGCGCGTTGTTGATCGACGGTGGTGACTGGGTATTGGATCGGTCGTGTGGGCGGGATCGGAGTCGCACCGGGGATTTCATATGGGGCGGTCAAGAAGCTATTTTGTAAGCCAAGCGTTCGCATCAACCCGGTGACTCGCTCTGCCCCCGCGTAAAGATCGCCACCACCGATCACCTCAATCAGGCGATTGGTCGCAGTGTTATCGCTACAGATCATGGTGTTGGCGATGTTGGTAGCCAAAAATTCGTCTGGTTCGGTGTTTAATGCCCCAAACAATTCGATCAAGATCGGGATCTTATTGACGCTTGTCCCACTAAAAGCGACATTATTTCCGTAAATGAGTTCTTGCCCGGTGCGTAGATCGCGCACATAAAACGCACCAAAACGACTGGTGATGGGGTCAAAACCATTTTCGATCAAGACGGCGGTCAATTGCTGGCCTAAGGCCTCAAATTCGGGGCTGACTGGCACGGGAGTCGCGGTGCGTTGCACATTGCTTTGTTGTAAAACCGCTGAAGTCGGGGTTAACGTGGGCAAATTGTTAAAATTGGTCTGTGAAATCGCGTTGGTGGTCAATAAATCACCTTCGATCTGTAACACATCTTGCGAGATCCATGCGACTCCACCGGGAGACGCGGCATAACGCACTTGTACCCATCGAAATTGGGTGTGATAACCGACGATCTCAAAGCGATCCCCTGCACGCCCGACTCCCACTCGTGGATAATCTGCGCCCGGGCCATAACGGATATTGATTTCGGCCCCCGCGATCCCGTACACCGCAAAGGTGGGTGACGGCGTAAGCGTCGGAGCGGGCGTAAACGTGACTCCCGGTGGCGGGGTATTGGTAATCGGTGGCGTGGCGGTCATGGTTGGGATTGCGCCGACCACCAAAGTCGAAAACGGCACAAGGCGTAGATCGCCACCAGATACCGTCACCAGATCTTGGAATACCCAGCCCAACGGTTGTAGGGTGGTTGGATCACCCAATAGCAACCACGGAAAAAACTCACTCCGTCCGATCACCGGATACCGTGTACCCGCTTGGATCTCACCGATAATCTCTTGTTCTGTGCCGATGCCGGCCCGAAGATTAGCCGTACCGATCGCTTCTGCAAACACGCCCGTAGCCGATTGCGCCTGTAACAGCGTAGAGAGCGCGATCGCGATTAGTATAGGTAACAATAGTCGTTTCATTTCACAGGCTACCTCATCATGTCCTCTTGACGGCATTATATCGTATGGTTACGCGGCCCGAATAGACACGCATTTTCACGGAAAGGCTGAATTTTGTGAATAAAACGCTTTTGTTTGAACTTATTGAGCCTTAAAGCACATCATCGCAATCTTTCTAAAACAATCAATTGTTAAGGTTAAATTAAGCAATTTTAGCTGTAAGCATTATTGGATACACTTTACGGATAGGAGCTTTTTTTAACCTATCAACTAAGGAAAAATAATGCCTATGGATGTACCACCTACCTTAAGTCATAGTGGAAACATTTAATCTTTACGCAGGTGGGTTATTCAACTCAAGCTCTGCGATCAGTTTTTAGGCAAATCCGTATTCGATTTTTGAAGCACATAATTTGTATAGCCATCTATCAATTAAGGAGAAATGATCATGTCTGATGTATTGCCAACGTTAACAGACGACGAACGCATGGCGATGACTTCTGTTTTCATGCACGGCCTGTTCCGATCTTTGAAAGTTATGCGTTAAATCGTCAACAGATCAGCCAGATTGTGCATTACTTCCGCTGGATCAACGATCGTTGTAACCAGAGACCGCCTCATTTTTTGCAAGAGCCTACGCCGCCGAAAGACGAGATCTCCGCCAATGAATTGATCGAACAACAGCACACGCCGTCGTTAAGCTTTAAAGAAAAAGACGTGTTGATGTCAATGGTACGTCAATTGCTACATGATCCTGAATTTGCGATCAAACTGATCATACAGCCGTTACCG
The DNA here is from genome assembly GCA_025454525.1 of Anaerolineae bacterium. GTDB lineage: Bacteria > Chloroflexota > Anaerolineae > Aggregatilineales > Phototrophicaceae > JALOOG01. The sequence continues at coordinate 4,474 of JALOOG010000184.1, forward strand.
TTGTTGGTTGAAGCGGGATTGGACTCCGATGAAATTGATGAGGTGATCCGTTATTTCCGTTTGGTGTTCAACTTGATCAAACGTTATCATCAAGAAGATTGGATGAATTAAAGTGACTCATGGTGGTGGCCTCATGGCCACCGCGTGTCTTTGCGATTTTTTCCCAAATGAAACCCTGGTCACTTTTTTTGGAAAACCGCTTTGGTGATGCTTAGATCCACAAACCCATGTTACGCTTTAGGTCAGCAATCGATACCAGATCTCCGAATATTGATCATCACGCTTACAGGATATAAAAGATGATTGCTTTTGATGAATTAGATACATTTTACTTTGGTCTGTTTCGCGATCAACTCCACCCTTCTATGCGGGACATCGTGATCGATCATGGTTTTTTGCATCATGCCCCGGAAAAAGGCCAGATCAAAACCCTGCATGACCTCTCTTATCAGTTCTATCATATCTATGTCCCGTTGGTGTTGGATGATATTTTTGTCATGGAACACGCTCAACTGGTCGAACTGGGTAAGGCATGGCTACTCACGATCATCGATCTGATCGTCACGGATCATCAGTTGGATCAAGAACTGCCCGATCTCCAAGTGATTCCGCTGGTGATCAATCAGATTCGTCAACAAGCCTTTGAGTTATATCGTCACCTTTTGCCATTCTCATCCACTTTTTGGGATGCCTATCATCATGCACATCAGCTCTACTGGAACACCCTCGCGCATGAGAATTATTGCGTGGATCAACATCGTGAGCCTTATACGTTGGCCGTGATGCAGACGATCGCGCATGGCAAAGCCGCCTATTATCGAATGGGCATTCATGCCAGTGGTGAATTGAGCGGCCGCCCTGACTTGATCGAACCGATCCAAGCGGTCTATGATCGTCTGGTGTTTGTCGATCTTTTGTTAGATGATGCGGTTGATTGGGAGGTCGATTTTCAGCGGGGGCGTTATACCGTGCCGATCGTTCAGGCCGCACAAATCGCACAGATCCCGATCGATCAACTCGCTTCATGGACGATGCCACAATTAGAGCAGATCATCTTGAATCACCAATTGCAGCTTGAATTATCCCAAAAAGCCATGACGCTTTTAGAGGAAAGCATGGCGATCCTACAAACGCACCACTATGCAGAGTCTAAGATCGGCCAGTTTATTCGGGAGCGCAAAAGGATCGCGGAACAATCAGTACAACGATACCATAAACTGCACTCCCTAAATAACTTTATCAATCGCTTAGGTTAATCACAGGCACGGGCATGTTCGCGCCAAGTGCGAAAACGCTCTCTTGGGGCTTGGCAAGTTGCTACATGGGCTGGGGCAAGTGTACATAATCCATCAGCTTGATACTGTTGGATGATCACACTCGCTGCGCTGTTATGCGCGCCGTCTAACTGGAATCCCTCTCCCATCAACCCGATCGGGGCGCTGAAGGAAGCACTTTGAATGGCGGCCCGCACACTCTCTGGGGTATATGCCCCTTCGATCAGCGGTAACACGGCGGTTGCCAAAATATACACACCCGACGCGGCCAGATCTGCCTCTAAAGTCGGCGTTTCCTGATAAAATGACTCGTAGACCTCTAAATAAGGTGTGTATAGTTCGATCTTATCGCGATAATCAGTATTGATCGGCCCGATCGCCTCTGCACGGATGATCCCACCAGAAATACAGCGACTCTGATTGATGTCCTCGCCGCCGATCTCGATCCACAGATCCACGTTTGCGTCCGCTTGGCGCATCTGTGACCACATCGCCCGCGCATCATGGCGTAACGCGGCCAAGATCAGCACATTTAAATCTTGATCGCGCACTTGCGCCCCGATTCGCGGAATACCAGCGTTTTGCGTGCGATAGCTTCGATCAATCACCGGGGTGATCGCTTCGCGCAACCCTTCCGCGATTGGTTCAGCGCGTTCTTCATAGACCAAGGCCACTCGCGGATCTGGCATTTCCGCTAAGATATAAGCGGCGGCCGCGGCCCCTAATTGTGCGCTAGAAGGCCGCGGTGAAAACGCCCAAAGATGTGCTTGATCAAGAGGTTCGGTGACTTCCCATAGCACAAACGCGCCTTCAGATGACGCTTCTAACAATGTTTCCTGCACGGCCGGCGCACCGCTCCCGATGATCAACGGGAGGTTGATCTCTGTTAAGGCGGCCAAAGTTTCAGCCCGATCCGATGCCGATAAATACACCGGATCAAGACAACTGCCATGAGCGTTAAGGGTGGTGATCATCACCTCCACGCCTTGCCGCCATTGTCGAGCTTGTGTGCTGAACAAGGTGCCTTCTGGTAAGATCACGCCGAACGATACACAGGCATCGGCCTGCACCGGAAGCAAACAGAAGCCTACCAAACATCCTAAGACCCAGAGTCGTCTTATCATAACGATCCTTTCGCGCTCATTGATGTTTTTAGTGTAGCGTAAGCGTCAAGGTTTGCATGACGCGATCCCACCGTTTAGCGCACGGGAACACGCCGGGCGATCTCTGCCCGAACGATCGGCGCGATCTTCGTTCCTAACAATTCGATCGCCCGTAACACCTTGGCATGAGGCAGCGATCCGACACTCAATTGTAACAAGAAGCGCTGATGCCCAAAGATCTGATGTTGAAATAAGATTTTCTCGATGATCTCATCAGGGCTGCCAACAAAGTTCGCGCCGCGCAATTGAGCCGAAGCTTCATATTGTTCGGGTCGCATCGGTGGCCAACCGCGTTCACGCCCTAGTTTGTTCATCACTTGGGCGACGGTCGGATAAGAGTCATCAATGGCCGTTTGCCGATCGTCCGCGATAAAACCATGTGAATTGATGCTCACCGGTAAAGTGGCCGCGTCATGTCCATATTCGGCCGCTGCTTGTCGATATAATTGCACCAATGGCGCGAATCGTTCTGGCATCCCACCGATGATCGCTAATGCCATTGGCAAGCCTAAACGGGCCGCCCGTAGCACTGATTCGGGGGTACCACCGACTCCGATCCACACCGGAAGCAGGTTTTGGAGCGGACGGGGATAAACCCCGCGTCCATCAATGGACGGGCGATGCGTGCCTTGCCACACGATCGTTTCAGCTTGGCGCAATTGCAACAACAATTCCAATTTTTCGCTGAACAGGTCATCATAATCGTTAAGATCATAACCGAACAGCGGAAACGACTCGATAAATGAGCCGCGTCCGGCAATGATCTCGGCCCGCCCATTCGATACCAGATCAAGACTCGCAAAACGTTGAAAGACCCGTACTGGATCATCAGAGCTTAACACCGTGACCGCGCTGCTTAAGCGGATCTGGGTGGTGCGAGTCGCCGCGGCCGCAAGGATCACCTCTGGCGCGGAGGAGACATATTCCTCACGATGATGTTCCCCTAAGCCATATACATCTAACCCTACCTGATCGGCGAGTTCGATCTCCTCTAACAGGTTGCGCGTGCGTTGCGCGGGGGTCAATTTGTGTCCGGTTTTGGGATCGGGTGTGAGTTCAGCAAACGAATACAAGCCAATTTCAAAGGGTTTTGGGTCGGTCATCGGGATTATTCCTGACAAGACAATCAAGAGAGCTTTCCCTACTATGACGCACGCATTGTAAGTGGTATTACCCTAAGGGAAACTATCCGACTCCCCATCATGTATGTGAAAAGCAAAAGGGTGAGGTCTACTCCATGATTCATCCGATAAATAACTAAAATAGACACCGCTATCGGAACAGACGGCGGTGTTGTTTCCAAAGATCGGTGGCAGTAGCAATGGCAGACTCAATCGTCGGAGGGAGGTCAAAGCGCTTGCCTTTGAGTGCTAAGGGGCGCTCATAGGTCAATTGAGAACAATTTTCACCTTTACAGATTTAAGTCTGTTGAGATCCTTCATGATATTTTATTAAAAATAATTATATTTTTTTAATCCATGTTTTATGCCTTTCCATCGCCTAGATGAAACCCATTTTCTCGCATTGCTTGAATGAGATGTTCACTTAGCCCTGTGTAAGCAAAACCGTTAAGCCAAATTGTGCCATCTGCTGTAAAACGTAACTCAACCCCATTCGTTTCATTGAGGCGTGGATGTGCGGTCTCAAGATGCCGATAACGCGGCGTTAAGTAATGAAGGGTCTGATTATCCGACCCTACCCAAGGTTTTTGGGTGGTATATTGTTCTTGGATGAAGGGTCCCGCGGCAAGTAAATCGGTATGTGCTAACAGTTTATGCCATGACGGATTTGCTGAGTTTGTCAATTGCTCATAGGTATACCCTGAGAATGTCATGACGGACAAGCCGGCTTCTTGAACATGTGCGGCTAATTCTGCGAGTGCCGCAGCTTGTGCGAAAGGTTCTCCACCTAACAAGGTCAGTCCTTCAATGTCTTTTTGTTGCGTCACACGCTTTGCAAGCGCCTCGACTGTAACCCATTCGCGATTGATAAACGGGATGAAATCTTGGTTGATACAACCCGGACAATTAATAGAACATCCTTGAACCCATAAAGCTGCACGCCATCCGGGTCCTTCGCTGTAGGTGCGTTCCACAAAATGCGCGACATTGATGTTACGTATATTTTTCATGAATCCCTTGCTTACCCTCTTTCTTGATGAATCTACTATCACCATTACAGGATAGCGTTTTTCAAGCGTTTTATCTCTTGCTGGACAGTCGCTTGATTAATTCGGACATGAGTGCCGTCTACGGATATCCAATCCATTTCCAATTGTGGGTGTTCGCGTGGGTCTGGGATGAGGGCGATGTTGTTGACTTCGGCAAGTGCTAAGAGCGTCATCAAACGGTATTTTTCGCTATTCACACTCTTAATGAATCCCTTCACAGCTTCTTTGAGATGCTGGGTTTGCAACACCACATTATCAATGCTGGCTTTCCGTAGGGCGCGGCTTACAATGACCTCGATTTCAGCGCCTGTAAAGCCGTTGCTCTCTCTGGCAAGCATATCGAGTGCAAGTGTGTTGATATCTTCATCGCTGAGTTTACCCTTATGGCGCAAAATTGCGGCAAAGATACTCGCCCTTTCTTCCTCAGTAGGCACGAGAAACGGAATTTTATCGTCAAAACGTCCGGGACGACGCATTGCATCATCGATTAAGTCAGGGCGATTGCTGGCGGCAATCCATACCACTTTTCCCCGTAGCGATTCATCACTCATCACTTCTAACAGTTTCGCAAAGACACGGCTACTGACACCGCTATCAAGATTGCCTTCACTACGTCGTCCTTCGCTTTGATCAAGTTCATCAATGAATACAATAACGGGTGTCATGGCGCGAATAATGTTCAATGCGCGGCTTAAATTACGTTCGGACTGCCCCACAAACTGGTCACGGAAGTTACCCAATTTGACAAAGTTAACGCCACTTTCGTAAGCCAGCCCTTCAGCAACCAATGTCTTACCTGTACCGGGGGGACCCAAAAACAGAATGCCAGCAGGTGTATTAGGGTTTCGACTCTTGAGCGATTGGAGGACTTCTGTCCGTAAGAATGCTTTTATCTTCTCCAGTCCACCAACAGCATCCATACTGCGGCTAGGTTTCAAAACCTCTAGCAAATTGCGGGTCTCACTGCGAATCGTACTCTCTTTGCGTTCTTGGACAAGTTTTGCAGTAATAGGCGTACCAGCTTGAAACGCCCGCAATACAATATCCTGAATGGCAACACGCGTGAGTCCGGCGGTAAGATTCGCAAGCGCTCTTAACTGCTGTTCAATGGGTGAAATAACGCTTTTTGGATCTATTGAAAAATCTTTTGCGTCAAAGCAAATTTCACGCGCCCCTAGTGGATGTGCTGAACGCAAATAGTGATAAAAGAGATAACTGATGTATTTCAAGCGAGCGCTATCATCAGGCATCGGCACTTCAATCGCTTCTGTACCCCCGTTTGCCTCACGTAAATTATCCGATACCTCAGCAATATTGCGCGCCAATAATAAGATGAGATGCCCTTTTAAGCGGATGCGTTCATCTAATGCCCATCGTTGTAACGTCTCAATTTGGATGAGTAAATCAGCATTGCCCCCATGAAACTCAATACCTCCGGCGGGGGCAACTTTTTCAGCAAATTCAAAGATGACGACACTGTTCGGATCGCATGTGTTGCCGGACTCATACAAAGATTGTTCTAAGGCATAAAGGGCTTCTGCTGGGTTCATCAATACCCGTAAATCATTAGCCCGTAAGCCCCACCTTGAAACATCGCTCAAGAAATTTTGCCAGCGCGAATTTTCTTCACGCGATAATGAATCCGCTTGTCTGTCTGCGGCAGGCGTAACGCCTTGTGAGCGATTGTAAAAGAGGACATCACGCCCATCTTCTTGCGGGTAGCGAGCGACAAGATAGGATGGTAGCCGATGTTCAAACCCATAGCGCATATCAAAAACATAATCGGTCACGTTGAAATGTAAGATAAATTGATGGGCAATTCCCGCTTCAAATTTATCTCGCAACTCTAACGCCCATTCAGGATCTGGCGTTGTTAAGAAGCCCTGGCTAATCCACAATTTAAGCAACCATTGATGAGGCTGAAGCATCGGGTCTTCACGGATATTCTGTATAAATTCCCCCAACCAAAAAGGTATCATGGGATAACGGAGCCACTCAGGAAGTAAAAGTCCTTTCTGGTGGCGGGTCTCGAGTTGTCCAATAAATTCCTT
>JALOOG010000059.1 GCA_025454525.1 Anaerolineae bacterium
TTTGATACGCTTGTCCTACTGATTACCCTGATTGATTTTGCGTTACCACAATCCGCATGTACAATAGATATTGTTTTGTCTATTGACTTTCGGGAAAAATTCCTATGTCTGATCGTCCACCGCGTCAATCTGATGAGAATAATGCGGAGTCCCAACCCTCTGGCGGATGGAAAACCCCGCAAACGCCGGGGATGTGGCGCGCACCGGAAAAGGGAGAAACCGCCGGTTGGCAAGTGCCAGCGCTGCCAGAAGACCTTGATCAAGAACCCGTGTCCACGGGCAATTGGCATCTGCCTAAACCGCAAGACACGCCGTTTACACCCCAAGACACCTTGAAGATCCCAGCACCAGAGGATCAACTATTTGATCTGGCCGTCGCACAGACTCCTGAACCGACCCCGGCCGCATCATCGACTCCCACGCCTGCACCCCTTTCGCCGGAAGATCAGTTGTTGGCCTTAGCGACCGGGAGTAATGAGCCGAAACCGAAACCCACTCCGACCCCCTCCGCGCCGGCCTCACCGGAAGACATGCTTCTGATGTTGGACAAAGTGGACACGGATGATGATTTCGACACGTTCAGCATGAGTGAGTTGATGGCCTTAGCCGATCTGGTAGATCGTGAACCGGGGGCGGATGTCACCCCAGGAGCCTCAGCTGCACCGATTACGCCGATCGTTCCGGTGGTTGGTACGGGGCAAGAGACCGCCAACCCGTCTAACACCGCTAAGCTATCCCCTGCTGAACGCGCTTTAATGCCGTCTGGGGCCGCCGATCCGGGGGAATATGCGCGTCGGGCCTTGCAACAATTAGACAGCGGCGGCCCCACCGCCGATCCAGTGCCAACTTATGGCGCACCAAGCAACCCTAGCGCCGATCCCGGGGCGTATGCCCGACAAGCGTTAGCCAGTCTTGAAGGTGCAAGTCCGCCCATAGCGGGTACCCCTACGGTCAATGTGTCGGCGGTTGATCCACGCCTAGAAGAATTGGCCCGCCGTTATCGCGAAACTGAAGATGAAGTCCGCTCCCTACGGCGTTCCTTACAAACAGGTGCGCTTGATCAAGCGACCTTTGAGGAACAACTCCGCAGTTTGATGATCCTTGACGATGATCAAATTTGGTGGATGATGGGCGCGGAAACCGATAACTGGTATAAATATGAAAATGGCGAATGGACATTAGCTGTCCCACCCGCCTTACAAGCCGTCCCCGCACCCCAATCCCCACAAGCGACTTTAGGTGGGACGGGCTTCGGTAGTCTCAATTACCTAGAAGAATCGCAAAATCAGACCGTGCCTACGGGTGGGATTAACTTAGATGACTCGGTGATGCCCTTGCCACGCGCTGGCGTGCCGGTGGTGGATCAAGATCGCACAGTGGTCGGTGCGGCGTATCTGGATCAAGTGCGTCCAGTGGGCAGTGAAGCGACCGCGGTCAATTACAACATGGCAAGTCAACCAACGGTAGCGGGGCCCGCCTATTCACAGCAAACCATGGCCGCGACTCCGGTCAATTACGGGTCTGTCGAAGCACCGTTTAGCGCTGCCGAACCCCCGTCTTTAGATGATGATTTTGATGATGACACCCCACCCAGTGTAGAAGAAGCGATCGAGGCAGAACGCGGTCGGACAGTGCGCCGTCTGATTACGGGCGTGGTGGTGGTGGTGGTTTTGGTGTTTGTGTTGTTGGCGGGGTGGGTGGTGATTGCTCTGCTCAACTACAATCAACAGGTTGAACCGTATAAAGCCCAGATCGAAGCGTTAGCCAACTATGAACCGGAATTTCAATCGGTCACCTTGTTAGATTTTCGGGGTGAGCCGTTAGCGGTCTTATCCGCGGCCGAAGGCCAAGATCGCCGCGTGGTAGAGTTAACACAAATGTCACCCGCGCTGCTCCATGCGATCATCTCGATGGAAAACCCAACATTTTACGAAGATGCAGGGTGGGACATCGGCGCAGTGTTACTCGGCAATGCTGGCCGAGATGAGACATTTTCACAAGCCAACTTAACGATCACCCAACAGATCGCACAAGGTTTTATCCTTGGTGGGGACACCGATCCGGTGTTAACAGGTCTGGTAGCGGGGGAATTGACGCGCGCACATAGCCGAAGCTTCATCTTAAGGTTATATCTCAACGAGTCCTCGTTTGGAAACGGGGTATTTGGAGCAGAGGCCGCTTCGCGCTTCTACTTTGCTGATCAGAGCAATTTTGGTGCCAATGTCAGCGCGGCTAATTTGAACCTCGCGCAAGCGGCCTTTTTAGCGGCGATCCTCTCCGATCCGGCTACGTATAACCCGATCACCTCACGTCAAGCGACCTTTGATCAAACGCGCGTGGTATTAAATCGGATGGCCGAAGTCGGGTGTTTGAACTTGCGGCGCAACGAGGGTACTGAAACTCCCGAACGCTTCTGTATCACTGAAGCGGACATCAACGATCCACAAACTACCTTAGATCTGGCGTTGATCGAAACTGCGGATTATGAGCCGCGTGATAGTGATGCAGAGTATCCACATTTTACGCAATTGGTACGCGCTCAATTGGAGACCGCGTTCGGTGTGGCAGATCTTTATAGCGCGGGTTACACCGTGACCACCACCTTAGCACCAGAGTTACAAGAATTTGTACAGGCGCAAATGGCCCAACGGTTGCGCCAAGTGCGTGAAAGCGGTGTGTCTACGGGAGCGGTGATCGTGAGCGATGCGACCAATGGTGCAGTACGCGCTTACTTAGGCAGTCCGGATTTTAATGACACCGCCAACGAAGGCCAAAACGATTACGCCCGCATTTTCCAACAAGCTGGCACCTCCATTCAACCGTTGATCTATACTACTGCGCTGTATGGGGTGGATCGGAACGGCAATGGGAGTCGCACGGATCAAGGGGAATATCTCACCCCCGCGTCGATCTTGTGGGATGTGCGCTCCAATATCAACGGCTTCACGCCGGTCAATTTGACCAATGCGATCTTTGGCCCCGTCTCGCTACGAGTCGCGGCACAAGGCAATTACAACATTTCGGCCACCAAAACGTTGAATTTTGTCGGCGTAGACAACTTTGTGCAGTTGTCTACCGCGATGGGGATGCAATATCCGGCGGATCGTCCGTTGGATTTGAGCCTCGCTGAAGGCAACGTCCCGGTACGCTTATATGACATGATGGAAGCCTATAACACTTTAGCCAACGAAGGCGCATTTACCCCGCTGCATGTGATTGAGCGCGTCCAAGATGCCCAAGGTAACGATGTGCCGTTGCCGGATGTGTTGGCGGCCTTGCGCCCCGATACCAATCCCGAACGGGTGATCTCACCGCAAGTCGCATATCTGATGCAAACGGTCTTAAGCAGCAATGCCGCCCGCGTCGCCAGTGGCGTGTATCCCGAAGCGAATCCGCTGACCTTAGGCACGCCGCCGATTGAAGATTACGTCGCAGCCGTGGCAGGGACGACTCGACAAGGCACAGACTTTTGGACGATCGGCTTTATCAATACTTTTACCGTGGGGGTATGGATGGGCCGTCCAGATGATACAGCGGTATTAGATCAAACCGGTCTGAGTGTGGCCGCGCCCTTGTGGAATCGCATCATGACCGAGGTGATCCGCACCACGCCCAACTCAAATCAGCCGTTTGAGAACCCCGGTAACGTGGTGACCGTGCCGATCTGCCCAGACACGGGTGTACAAGCGGCGCAAGGCACGATCTGTAGTACCGCGATTCGCTCTGAACGCTTTGATCAAAATCGTCGCCCACCTCCACCTGAACAAGGCCTCTTGGTCACTGTTCCGGTGAACACTTGGGCCGGGTTGATCGCCAACGAATTTTGTAACCTCAATCCGGGGGATGTACAGAATTTGACCTTTGTCAACATCAGCGATCCGGATGCGATCAACTGGTTACGCACCGATGGCCGCGCCACCGCCCAACGGTTAGGGTTGCCCGCCGATCTGCGTGGATTGCCGCCTGGCGCGTGCGATGCCAACACCCAATTACCTGTGGTGAACTTGACCTCACCGGCCAACGGTCAAGAGGTGATCGGCCCAATTGAGATCCGCGGGCAAGTGACCGCCCCAGCCAATTTTGCACGCTATCAGGTGGAATATGCTCCGGTCAACACGGATAGCTTCACGATCATCGGCAACTTTAACCCACAACAACAGCCGATCCCCGACGGAGTTTTGACGCAATGGGATACACGCACCGTCCCGAATGGCGATTATCGCTTGCGTTTAGCGGTGTTCTCCATTGAAGGCGGTTTTATCTATCGTGAGATCACGGTCAGGGTGAATAATCCGCTCCCGACTCCGACCCCGACTCCGACAATCACGCCGACTCCGATCGTTGTTCCGACTGACATTGCCACGCAAGTACCGCTTCCGATCGAAAGCACGCCCGGCTTTACGATCATCACGCCGGCCCCAATTGGCGGTGCAACTCCGACTACCGATCCATCTGGGTTCTAAACAACCATCAAAAACCCCTTCTCAAATAAGAAGGGGTTTTTTTATCCAGAGTTAACGCCGTCCTCGTTTGAGGCCTTCATTGGCGATCTTGGCAGCGTCCACATAACGCCGCGGCATCGCGAGGCTATTCCAACCGCCGGCCTCTTGCAAGGCAAATGGATCGGTGCCGGCGCGGGCGGCATCCGTGGCCCAAAAATGGCGCAAGTCATGTGGAGAAAGTTTAACGATCCCGATCGCACGGCCTAATTCATAGACACGCTTGTTGATCCCGCGTTCGGTCATGCCTTCATGGGTGAGTTGGGGAAGTGTTTCGTGAGTCTCGCCACTTTCCAATTTGCGTTTAAAGCCGCGTTTGCTGGCTCGCAACAACTTACCCGTCGGCAACATATCGACTTGATAATGTTTTAAGGCCTCGAATAACAGATTCGGGATAAAATGCGTTTGGGTTTTGTCCACTTTGGGGCGATAAAAGCTGATCGTTTCGTTAGAGAGATCCACATCTTCGGAACGAATGCGGGCCACTTCACCACAACGTAAGCCTAATTCGATCAACAAACACATCAACACGCGATCCCGTCGCCCTTGTGGGGTATCCGGATGATCTTTCATCAAACGGATCGCATCGCTTTCGCTGATGCGGGTATGTTGGGCTTTTTTGGCCCCAGGACGTTGCCGACGGGTGGGAACTCCGTTGGTTTGACGTTTTTTGTCGAGTTCTTTACCTTCTTTGATGCTATATCCGGCCACGGTTTTGATCAGCGCGTATTCTTCAGCTTGGATTGCGCCGGCCTTAAAGGCCAAAGCGCAATATTTTTTCACGCTAGAGAGCGCACGATTCACCGAGGCAACTGCGTAATTTTCGTGGATCAAGCCTTTCACAAACGCTTCCACGATCCCCCATGTCACCCCGCGCCACGCTTCCGGCCGTTGGCTCAACTCTTCATTGGTGACAGGAGTCGCATGAGAAAGAAATTGAGCGAACAAATTGAGATCGGCATCTTGGGCGCGCAAGGTATTCACCGATCGGCGCGATCGATAATCCCGAAATACCTGTTCTGCGGCGATTTGATCGGCAGAGGCGGCAAAGCCATCAAAACGGGTTTGATTGGGCTGGTCAACGGGATTTGGACGATAGAGGATCAGATCCGACATGGGCGCAACTCCTGTAAAAATCGGCGATCATCAGAGTATAACACCTTTTGGTGATTGTTCCAATAAGGGTAACTTATCAGCACTAAAGGTTAGATACCAAGCGCCGATGCCGCGCTGCCAACGTTTTTAACATCGCGATCGCCATATCTGCATCTTTTTGCAATTCATCTAAAAAGTCTAACTTTGCCAAGGCCAAACACTTACACTCCGTGATCGCGATCACCGAGGCGGAGCGTGGCGCATCATCTAATAAAGAAAGCTCCCCAAAAAAATCGGTCACGCGCAGATGATCTAACTCAAACACATCACCATCAACCTGTTCCCGTACCACTTTTACCTCGCCGGAAAGGATCACAAATAACCCTACCCCTAACTTGCCTTGTTCAAGGATCACTTCATTCGCCTGATAATCGCGTTCGCGCAAGCTTTTGGCCAATTTGCGGAGTTGATTTTCGGCTAAACCACTGAACAGCGGGACTTTCGATAAAAAACGCACCACTTCTACTTGATCGCTCATTGGATTGTTGACTCCCTTGTTATGTTGCGCTGTTGAATGGAGTCTATTATGCCGTTTTTAGGGGATAATTGCAATTTGCTACGTGCGCGGGGGGTGCGGGAAGCTTGCAGATAGGACTATTCAAATAGTGCCGCACGGGTCGAGTCTAACATAACTCCGATATTATCAAGGTATGAAAATCTAAACTGCCACCAGAAATTTACCAATAACCTTCATTCAAAAAATCAAGTTTTGGGATTAAGCTAACCGTAGCGTATTGTTTTTAGGTCTAAGGTTTCATAATATGCAAATCCAACGGCGGTTATGTGTCATTTTATTAAATTCAGCGAATCAGTTGGTTTTACAAACACAACAACAGTATTGGACAGCGATCGCTTTGGAGTCGATCAACACACATTCAATGGAAGTTGCGCTCACACAAATGCTGTTTGAGCAGTATCAGTGGCGCATCCAAGTGATCGAACAGGCTTTTTCATTGGAACACGCGCTCACCGAGGAGTTGTTTTTGCGACAATGGTATTATGTTTGTCGCTTGATCGAACCCTACGATGATCTCGTGCATCCCTTGTATGTCCACCCCTTGCATCAGGTAAACGAGTTAGATCTACGCCCAATCCGCTTTAAAACTTATTTGGTGGAACACTTGGAGCGATTACAAGGTTTGTAAATAAAAACAAGGGATGTTTGATCCCTTGTTTTTACCATGGATAGCAATTGGAGGTGGCGAGGTCTGCCCCCCGCGTCCATTAAATTCGAGCAAACGCTTCTACAAGTTTAGTCGCCTATTGACTCTCACCGTGAGGAACCCTAGGTGACCCGGTATACTCACGATCAGCCGATGATCACTTAGTTCCACGGTATCGGCGTATGTGGAATTGCACGCAGGTCTGAATATGACATTCCCCAAGTCTGACCGGACAGCGACAATCAGGGGGAACGGCTGGTCACAGCAGGACCAGCTACTTACGTCTCACTTAAGCAGCGTAGGCGTAAGCAGTGTTGTTATTGTTGGCACTTAAAGTGCTGCCTGTTTTAACGTGGCCATGCTCCACGACTTGCAACGCTTACCCAGCCTCTAACGTCGAAACTAGTTCACCCCCGTAAGACTGTCAAGAAATTGTAACACAAATTCCTTTATGTGCCTAGTGAGAAAGGAGGATAACGGGGAAAAAGAGTGTGCAATGGACAACAAAAAAACCTCGATGAGTCTGGAAGAATGCTACAGTGACCTCCCTTCAAGCTTAACATGCCGCCCCTGAAATAATTTTTTTCCTTTTTACCGCCGCACTTGTCGCCATTTTGCTTTCAAATATAATCATGCTAAAGATCTTGGCCTGAACGCTTAAATATTTATCTTTAAAGCTTCATTTTGGCCGAAGTTGTGTGTTATACTCTTAACAGTCGTTAATGTAAGAGATCAAATCCTATGCCAATCACGGTAGAGCGTCTCGAACCTTTAATCTACTTAGGAACTTATATTGATACCGTCATCTTAGATGAAGTCTATGAGTCGGCGGAAGCGTTGCGTCGTCTGTTAAACGAAGATCAAGCCCCGTTTCATGTCGTGATCCTTGAGGGAAAATACCTTAAAAAGATGCCGTTTGATGTGCGTGGATTAGGCCGAGCCATTCTGCCCAATTGTTTAGGGACGCTATGTGTAAATGCGCCGCGGATCTCTGAACTATTGGGCGGCATGATCTCGAAGTTCAGTGGACAATCGATTGAATTTTACGCTACTATGGAAGAAGCCTTGGCCCAAGCCAAAAGTTTAATCGCACTCAAAAAGGAGTCCTTGACCTGATGTTGACCTTAGACCAATTGACCGCACAATGGGCGCAATTTGATCCATCTCCCTACGATCAAGGTCGCTTAGAGTTGATCGTGGCCCGCCCGCAGCTGACCGAACGTCATTGTTTGAATCAGGCGCAATTAGACTTACACGACGGCCTGATCGGCGATAATTGGCGCGTGCGTGGGAGTCGTCATACCCCCGACGGCAGCGCTAATCCCGATCAACAGATCACCCTGATGAATAGCCGTGTGATCCAATTGCTTAGCGGGGATCGCGAACGGTGGGCCTTGGCTGGCGATCAATTGTTTGTCGATTTTGACCTAAGCGAGACCCATTTACCCGCCGGAACGTTGATCCAAATTGGTGAGGCGATACTGATGATCACCGCAAAACCGCACACCGGCTGTAAAAAGTTTAGCGAACGTTTTGGGGTGGATGCGCTGCAATTCATCTCCACACCAGAAGGCCGCGCCAAGCGTTTACGCGGTGTGAATGCCCGTGTGATCCAAAACGGCACGATCCGGATCGGCGACTCGGTGATTAAATTACCAGCTTCAGATGCGTCTGCTCTATCTGTCTAATGCACGCCTCCCGACTCCGATGGCGCATGGTCTCCAGATCATGCAAAATTGCGAGGCCTTCGCGGATCAAGGCGTAGAAGTGGTGTTATGGTGCGCGCGGCGTTATGTCCCACCCGATGAGCGCACCTCAACTGATGTATGGGCGCATTACGGCGTAAAACCGAATTTTCGGATTCGTCGTTTGCCCTGCTTGGATCTCACCTTTTTGGCCAAGCGCGCCGACTCGCCGTTGGGTCAAGGCTTATTTCGCTTACAATTCGCTTCATTTGCATTGATCGTGGTGATCGCCACACTGTTCACCCGTGCCGATGTGTACTACAGTCGTGACGGAGCGATTTTAGCGCTCTTAGGGTGGTTTAAAGCGCGCGATCGCTTGGTATACGAGGCGCACCGTTTGAGTCGCCCGGGACTCGGCGCAAGGATGCAACGTTGGGTATTACGCCGATCGCGCTTGGCCGTGGCGATCACCACTCCCTTGGCAGAAGGCCTAGCACAGCGACAAGCCGATCAACCCGATCCAGCACGGATCATCGTCGCCCATGACGGGATTCGGCGGGCGCGTTTTGACGGTGTGCCAACCCAGACGGCAGCGCGTCAAGCCGTCGGATGGCCCTTGGATCGATCGATTGTCGGTTACGTCGGACGCTTCAAAACATTAGGCATGGACAAAGGAATCGACACCTTGATCGATGCGATCGCGCAATTGCCGATCGGGTCTGTGGCCTTAGGCTTAGTCGGTGGGCCGGCGGAGATCGCAGAACAATATCGCGCACAATGGATCGATCGTGGTTTACCCGCGACTCATTTTTTATACAGTGGGCAAGTTTTGCCGGAGCGCGTCCCCTTATTATTGAGTGCGTTTGACCTGTGCGTGATGCCGCACCCTTGGACAGAGCAATTCGCCTATTACACCTCTCCGATCAAGCTCTTTGAATATATGGCATCAGGACGGGCGTTGATCGCATCGGACTTACCCGCATGGGCCGAGGTGATCACCGATCAGACTCATGCTTTACTCGTCCCACCGTCAGATGCAAAGGCATTAGCGGATGCAATCAAGCGCTTGATCGATGATCCCGCTTTACGAGAGCGCTTAGCACAACAGGCGTATGAGCGGGTGATGTCGGAATACACTTGGGACGCACGCGCCCGTCAGATCTTAGCGGCCCTGCGGTGAGTTGAACACCGGAAACACTAAGGGATCGGCGATCTGATCAAGGATCATATCGCTTAAGCGGACGTTATTGATCGCGAGTCCCTCTAATAACACCCCTAACGAGGGGCGAATCCGATCGCGTTGCTCATACGGTGCGCTGATACTGGTGGAGAGTAGGCTATTGACTTCTGGGATCACCACGCCGATCACGATCGTCGCGTTACCGTCGTCTCCACTCAAGAGGTAGTATGAGGCATCATAACCATCCCAGTTAAACGGGATCGTGTCACTCACGGCAATATTAGCGGTGTAAACCGGATCAGCGGTGATCTGATCAAGGATCAACTTGGCCCGATTCCCTCTGCTGCCCGCGATCACATCCGCTGTATAGTCTTCAAGCGGGGTGGTAAAGACATAGGTCATCAGCCCTTGTAATTGGCCTTCGGTGGCCACCGATCCGAATTGTTCGCCGATCACGATACCGTATTCCGTCGAAAAATATTCCCAATTGTCTGGGCGTTTCACCGTGAGCGTGATCCCATTATTTTCAAAAGTGATCGTTTCATCGGTGCTTTGGATAGGAGGTGTGTTGAAGCCCTGATCAACGGTAGGTGTCAGTGGCGCGACGGCTGGCTGGCACGCGCTGATGAGTAGGATAAAAACCGCCATGATGAGGATCATACGCATGATAACTATAAAACCACAAATGACTTACATGAGCTTTGATCCTAAGTTTACCATAGTCCGCTTGTATTTCGTCAAATTTCTGATGGGGATCAAGCGCGCTCTCACCGAACTGTTATCCCGTGCTGAAGGGGATTTGATCAAGCAAAAGTCGGTTTTGCCCGAAAATTTGTTATAGTTGTAAGCAGATCAAATCCCATGAACAGAGAAAGGTCAGTTATGCCGACGATATGGAATTTACCGCGCCTAGAAACACGCGCTGTTAACACGATTCAGGAAGATCGCCCGTCCGCGCTTTTAACCGGCCGACGCGCTTGGGAAGAAGTAGGCGCGGGGATTCAATTGCCGTTGGTGGTGCAGGCTGAACCGCATACCGTAGAACGTGCATTTCTGGAATCGTTGGCGGAAGGTTTGCCCCCACAAGTTGAAGTGGTCTACGGAGTGGGCGGTGGGTTGACCTGTGATGTCGCAAAGTTTATCGGACGGCGGCGCAATCTTCCAGTGATCCTTGTGCCGACCGTCTTAAGTGTGGACGGCTTTTTTACGGCCCATGTGGCCGTGCGGGAAAACGGGAGCGTGCATTATGAGGAAACTGGCCCCGCTGATCAGGTGGTGATCGATTTTGAGGTGATCAGCCGCGCTCCGGCCAGCTTACGCGGTACGGGCATTGTGGAGATCTTGAGTATCGTCACCGGCATTTTAGATTGGCGTTATGCGGCGGAGCGTAATCGCAATACCCCCGAAGAACGCTTTCAACCTTGGGCCGCACAATTGGCGGCCGGAATCGCACAACAAGCCTTTAAGATCGCCGCTAATGTCGGCGCGGGGCGGATCGAGGCCCTAGAAGAACTCTTGGATCTGATGTGCATTGAGGTGCAGCTCACCAATCAACTCGGCCATAACCGCCCCCAAGAAGGCAGCGAACAATATTTCGCTTATGCGATCGAACCGCGCATCGCCACTGGACGCGGCCTGCCTTATGCCGATCTGGTCGGGCCGGGGATCTTACTCTCCGCGGCGTTGCATGGCCAAGACATCACCGCCATGCGTCAAACCCTCGTTTCGGCCGGGATTCGGCTTGGAGAATTGAGTCCGAATCATATCTACGAGACCTTGTTAAACTTGCCGCGTTACGTCAAAGAGCATCAATTACCCTATAGCATCCTACATGAAACCGACATGACTCCGGATCTCGCCAAAGACTTGATCCAACGGGCGGGACTGAATGTGATCGGCGGGTAAAATTGCAACTTTACAGCGAAACCGAACGTAATTACAGTATGAGTCAGCATGAGTTTATAAGGGATGTCACTGTATGACCGATCAACCGAATCAACCGCTTAATGAAGAAGCGCCCCGTACCCCGTTTGAGGAATTTCTGTATCATCAACGCCGCGCTTTAGAGGAAACCGGAAAAGCGTTAGAAGCGCTATTGCCGGAAGGGTTTCGGGTTCACAGCGCCGAAGCCACTAAAGAATTTAGCAAAGGCTTTCGGGTCTTGATCGATGCCGCTGTGGATGAGATCAAAAAGGCCAGCGAACGGGTAGAGGTCAACGTCAAGGTGAACAGCGATGACGATGATACCTCCACCACTGGAAAAACCAAAGTCAAGGTACAAGTCGATTAGCTTTTGCGGAGGGCGCGCCACACTTGACGCGCCCTTTCTGTGGTGTTCGGAGCGTGTATGTCGTTTCAAGTGGATTGGCAACGGGTATTACCCGTCTTGGTTTCGATCGGGATCATCATCGCGATCGCGATCCTTCGCAATTATTCCAAAACGTTCGCGGCGATCGCGGCCACCATGCCGATCAACATCCCGTTGGGTCTGTGGATCGTTGGCACGGGGGACGAAAACGTTGATCTGGTCGCTTTTAGCCAAAGTTTGGTGATCAACATCATCCCCACGCTATTTTTTCTGATCATCGTGTACATCGCATTCCGTCTGGGTTGGACGCTGATTCCGGCGATCGCGGCCGGTTATGTCGCTTGGGGTGTCACCCTCGCGATCAGTTATTGGATTCGCGGCGGATGATCAAGCGCGCTTATCGATGATGCGCTGACCAAAGAGACTCGCGATCAAGTCCACAGCGATCTCTGCGGTGGCGTTTTTGTTGTCTAGGATCGGGTTGATCTCGACCACATCCAAAGTACGCACTTTTTGGCTATCCGCGAGGATCTCCATGAGCAGATGCGCTTCCCGGTAGCTTAATCCACCCAAAACCGGAGTCCCAACTCCGGGCGCGATGCTGGGATCGCACGAATCAAGGTCTAGGCTGATATGCAGATGATCAAAACGATCAAAAAAGTCCAACACGCGTGCGGCAACGTCGCTCATCCCTAATTCGTCTACCTCACGCATGGTAAACACGCTCATGCCACTTTTGGCAACACGAATACGCTCCTCATGATCCAAGTTACGCACGCCGATCATCGCGATCTGATCGGGTTGTAACTTCGGCCCCGGAAAGCCAACATCACTTAAGATCGGTGGGCAATCGCCTAACAAGGCGGCCACGCTCATCCCATGGATGTTACCAGAAGGTGAGGTGCGCGGTGTGTTCATATCGGCGTGTGCGTCAATCCATAATACGCCCACCCGTTCATGCTTGGCCACTGCGGACACCGTGCCGATGCTAATGGTGTGATCACCGCCTAAGAAGATCCCCAACTCATCCGAGTGCAGATGTGAGTCGATTTCATTGAAGATCAATTCACAGACATGCGCCACTTCAGGTAAAAAATAAGCGCGTCCAAAATCGGGATCGTTCTGAAAAGAGGTGGGGGTTTCTTCAGCTTGCGGCACGATGATATTGCCATGATCGGCGGTCTGATAGCCTAATTGTTTAAGGCGGTCTTGGAGGCCGGCGTAGCGTACCGCGCTAGGCCCCATATCGACACCACGCCGACGTTGGCCCAAGTCCATCGGGCAACCGAAGATCCGTACTTTGGGGGATGTGGTCATGAAGTTATGTCCTAAATCAAGTGGATGACTTAGGACATGATCCTACCGCAAAAAGGGATCGGATGCTAAGGATTGCGACGCTGTAAATTGACCTGAAACGTTAATTGATCCTCGCTCAAAGTCAGCGACTTCACCCGCACGCCACTATTATCGCGGTTTAAACGTGCCAAAAAACGCTCTTGCAACGTCTGATTTAGCGCGGTGACACGGCCGTCATCCAACGTAATGCCTTCGATCTGCACATCGGTGATCGTGATCACCAGATCGTCATTCAACGCAGCGATCGTGGCGGTGATCGTACCGTTCACGCGGCCACTCCCATTACGGAGATCATGTTCACCGGCGATCACCATTTGACCGGATTGCAGATCCACACTGGGATTACGGAGCAACGGGTTGGCTTGCGCGTTGAGCGCCTCGCTGATCATGGCGTTCACCTCGCTTTCGGATAAGGTGATGGTGACATCGACTCCACCTTCAGGCGAAAATTGGATGCTGGCATCTTCACCACGCACACAACCGGATAAGGTCAAAAATGCCAACAATGCGAACAAGATCAGCTCACGACTCATGAGGAAAACTCCTTGCAACGGATGCGATTGATCCCCATTATGCGCGCAAGTTGTAAATTTTCCTCAAAGTCGGTGTAAATTGTCGGTAAAGCCTTAAGGCGCGAACCGAATCTCAACCCGATCGACTAAGACCAAGATCGATTGTATTTGCAACCCGTCCCCCTCAAGCCCAGAGCTGTCATTTAATCCGGTTTGAAGCGCCTCGCTTAACTCGGTGATCGCTGCGTCTTGCAAGGTGAGTCCGGCGAAGTCAATTGCGGTTGGCATCACCTGTAATTGTCCGCTGCCAGCAAACAAGATCACGGTGATCGATCCACGTAAACCTTCGCGTTCCCCTGAGATGATCACCTCACCGGGTTGTAAGTTCACGGTGATATTTTGGGCAAATGGGATTGGTTGCGCGGCGATGATCGCGCTGATTTGATCATTGATCTCTTGCGCGGTAAAGGTGCGATTGATTGAGTTGGTGGGAACAAGTGTAACGCTTGTCTCGGAAGGGACAAAACAACCAGATAACACCACCCCAAAAACGATTAGCAGTAACAAGCGTAGCATTGGATCAGTTTCCTCTATATTTTCCCATAGTATACGGCGAATTTTGGCTATTGTGTAGGATGCGTCCATTGTGAACCGTTAAGAAATTTTAAAGAAGGGTACGAACCGCTTGACAACGTTGTGATTTTGTGCGAACCTTTATGCAGTGTAGAAAGGATAGGTTTAATGGCGGAGAATACGAATAAATCACGCATTGAACCCGGGGCCGTCTATTCCAGACAAGAGGCTGCCGAGGCATTAGGGATTAGCCTTAGCACACTCAAACGCTTGATCACCAAAGGTCATCTTAAAGTCAGTAAACCGAGCGGAATGCGTCGGGTATTCATCACTGGGGAAAGTATTCTCGAAATGTTGACCGATACCGCAGTCGAAAAAGGTGCATAGCAATGTTAACGCTATTAAGACTACAGTTGCCACAACCGAATAGCCTACCCATAGGCGGAATCCGCCTGTTCGCTGGGGATGCTGATGCGTTTAACGCATTCGGTTCGGCGCGCCATGCAGACAACCCGATCACCTTAGGGGACGGACACACCCTGCTTAATCAATATGGCAGCGCATGGAATGGCGGCAATGGGAGTCGGAGTAGCTACAAAACGTACATTAACAATTGCAAAGGTCGATCTCGCAAAAGGAGGCACTGCGCGTCATAGCGGAGTGCGCCCAAGCACCCAAGTTCAAAGCATCCCAAAAGGACGTGAGATTGACCTAGAGCATCTCACGTCTTTTTATTTACCCAAGCATATAAAGGTGACTAACCTGATGATGACGCAAAACGAATTACATTACTACGGGGATAAGCTGAACGATTTGCTAGACGTGTTAGATAGCTTACACACGGCGGCAAGCGAGAACCAATTGCAAACCTATACCACGATCAGCGAAGGCGATTTACTGGGTTTATTACAAGAGCTGATCTACACGGCACAAGAGACGATCGAGGAGATCCAAGCCAACCAGCCGCGCCGCACACAACGGAAAAAAGGCGCGATGATCTTACAGCTGATTAACGAGACCAACCGCACCTCCCAAGCGCAATAACGTGCCAAGAGGTGTGGATAAAACCAACACCTACTTTACTAACAGAACTTGCCAGAAAATTCAGAAGGTCAATTTTGGGGATCACGCCATGAGATTAACGGGACACGGGACACAAACAGACGCATTTATTATGAAGGAGCTAATCCGGTATGGACGGAAGCGCTGACGGTGCAATAACCATGCACTAGGGGGCGCGGTGCAGATCGCCCCCATTTATTGAGTAAAAATTATCTGCAAAGGGTGGAGGTTGCACACTGAACACTTTACGAAGTAACGGGGCGGTGATCACGGTCATCAAATGGGTGTTGGCACAACACCGTCCCGGTGCTTTCAAACCGAGATCTAACCGAAAAGTTAAAGCAACGTTAACCAAATTGCGTTATAATTGATAGGGTTGAGTGCGAACCGAGCTAAAAGTACGTTAAAAAGTGAGTGTTGCGAGGTTTAACAACGGTGTCTGACGCATATGTTCAAGGCCGTGTGCTACTGCTCAATGGAAGCACTTGGGAACCACTGGCGGTCATCACGGTAGCGCGTGCTATTAACCTGTTAATGGCCGGCAAAGCGGTTGTAGTGGAGCAGACCGGAGAATTTTTACGGACGGTGAAAAGTGTCTTTCCGGTTCCGTCGGTGATCGCGTTGCGGACGTATATCAACGTGCCGCGCCGCCAAGCCCATTGGAGTCGGAAAGGCGTGTTGATGCGCGATAATTATGTGTGCATCTACTGTGGAGTCATGCCCGGATCTCTGCTCAAAGACAAGATCTTAGCCAAAAGCGATTTTACGGTCGATCATATCGTACCAAGATCGCGCGGTGGCAAGGATCAATGGACGAATACCGCGTGCGCGTGCTATCAGTGTAATCATCGCAAAGGCAATCGTTTACCCAACGAAGCGGGGATGAAACTCCGGTGGGAGCCAAAAACCCCACGCACCAGTTATCTGGTGATCGCGGTGGGTAGCGGGCCGGATGCGTGGAAACGCTACATTGAGTATTAACGCCTCGATCTAGCGCGCGCTAGATCCGGCCAACTCCGAATTCATGGTTTTCCCCATGTGGCAGGGACGGGCTTTATGTCCCTGTTTTTGTGTTTAGGCTCACATCAAATTTTTATCATTTTTTACGATATTCATACTCACCACCGGATCATATTTTCGATTATAATCAACTCAGGGCAGTGACGGAGCATTTCCGTCTATCGAAAATGACAAAACAATGTTTGATCTTCAGTTTTCACCAGCACGTTACATTGATACCCCCGATCAGTTGGATCAGCTTGTCGAACGACTTTCACATGAAAAATTGATCGGGATCGATACCGAATCCAACAGTTTACACGCTTATAAAGAACAAGTTTGCCTGATTCAGATTTCGACTCGTCATGAAGATTTTTTGATCGATCCGTTGAAGATTCAACAGATGAGCGCGCTTCATCATGTCTTTGCTGATCCCAAGATCGAAAAGGTGTTTCATGCGGCCGAATATGACATCATGTGTCTAAAACGGGACTTTGCCTACGAGATCACCAACCTCTTTGATACCATGATCGCGGCGCGCATTTGTGGAATTAAACAAATTGGCCTCAGCAATCTGTTACATCAATATCTTGGGGTCAGGTTAGATAAAAGTCATCAACGCGATAATTGGGGGGAGCGTCCGTTACATTTTGCCAGCTTGCATTATGCCCAAGCAGATGTGCATTACCTGCCGCAATTGCGAGATATGCTCCACATGGAATTGCAAAGTGGCGGCTACTTGGAAGAAGCGTTAGAGGTGTTCCAAGAATTGGTCACGATCCCGCCGCATGACGGTAGGACATTTGACCCAGACGGCTTCTGGAAAATCGGGATACCGAATAACCTCACGCCGTCCGAAATGGCAGTGTTGCGAGAGGTTTATCTGATACGGGAAGAAGCCGCGAAACAATTTAACATGCCACCGTTTAAGATCTTTTCCACCCAAACCTTGATCGAATTTGCCCGCGATAAACCGACCAGTCTAGGGGATCTCACCAAACTCACAGGCATGAGTCCGGCGCAAATTCGACGGTATGGCAAACAGATCTTGGCCGCCGTGCAACGCGCACGCGGCGTACAACTCCCCCCCCCGCCTCAATTTCAACCCCCGCCCCCCTTGATTAACGATCGATATGTCGCATTACACGCCTGGCGCAAAGAACGCGCTGTCCAACGGGGAGTTGAGTCTGATGTGATCATCTCGAAACAAGCCTTGTGGGAATTGGCGGAAAAATTACCGGCTACGGTGGAAGAAATGGCACAAATTCACGGGATCGGCCCTTGGCGCTTAAAAACCTATGGCGAAGAATTGATGCAAGTCCTGAACCCATTTCGATCGGCGTAGCGATCCGAAGTTAAGAGAAGGAAAGGAAGTTGCAAATGTCACAAGAGAACATTTTTGCCGATGAATGGCGGATCTGTTTAGAGGAACACTACAAACACGTCGTACAACACGATCCTAACCCCAATAACCTGCTCTCGCTAAAAAAAGCGCTGTTACAACCCAACGGTGAACGCCCACCGATCTTCACCGAAAGCGAATTGGCGGATCTCCATTTGCGTGTCACCTTGCGCGCCGATCAAATGCCGGATGATTATGTGCCAGAAGTCCTCTTAGCCGCTCCCGAAATACCCACCACGATCACCGAAACGCACGATCCCGTAGGCGCGCACCCGTTAGAGTGCCAATGTCCGTCCTGCATTCAGATCAATCGCATCCCGCATGATCACGACGGACAACGACTCGATGAGGATCAGATCGCGGCCTTAATTGAAGAACTCCGTACCCAAGTCCCAGAGGATCGCCCACAACAATTATCGCTGTTTTAACCGAAGGATTCGAGATGAACGTAGAAGATGAAAAGTCGAAAAATCCGGATCTGTTGACCACATTACAACATATTGAGCGTTTTCATCAACGGCGAACGGTGTTTTTAGTCCATGCGGTGATCTCGACCGCGTTTCAATTGGCGGTGTGGGTCAATTGGTTTGCCTCTTATGCCCAACATGGGCGCGGGTTTGAGGGGAATTTTTTCGCGGATCGCGCCGTGATCTCCGGGGTATTAGCGCTGTTTTTAATGGCGCATCTGTTATGGGCGCGGTGGGCCAATCGTAAAGATGAGTGGATCTTGATGGCCATACAGCGGCAATTCGGCGTATCTGACTTTGAATCAGAAATTACCGCTGTAGAAACCGAATCAGAATCAGAAGTAAGTGCCTCTAAAGAGCGCTTGAAGTTGCGCTTCTAATGGCCCAGACGCGCCCCGACCAGATCGGGATGCCCGCGTAAAAAGTCATCGATCCGCGTCGGTTTTTTGCCGGATAACTGCACCATTTCCGGCAAATATAACCCGCGCCCCGTGCCGATCGCGGTGTAACCGCGCACATGGATCACCTCTCCCGGTTGGGCCACCCCGCCCGCTGCATCACCACTTAAAATTTTCAGGGTTTGACCGTTCCAAGTGGTAAACGTCCCCGGCCATGGGGTAAAAGCGCGCACGGTGCGATCGATGACCACGGCCGGTAGATTCCAATCGATCCGACCGTCGTCTTTTTCGATGCGCGGCGCATGGGTGACAAATTGCTGATCTTGTGGACGCGGTTGGATGATCCCACTCAAATAACCGGGCAAGGTGTTTAATAACAACACCGCCCCCAAATGCGCGAGTTTATCATGCAGTTTTTCGCCTGTATCATCCGGCATAATCGGCATAATGCCTTGCGTGAGGATCGGCCCGGTATCGAGTCCCGCATCCATTTTCATGATCGTAATGCCCGTTTCTTGATCGCCATTGCGGAGCGCCGCTTGGATCGGGGCCGCGCCACGCCAACGGGGAAGTAAGGACGCATGGACATTGATCGATCCATGGGGCGGCAAATTTAACACCGCTTCGGGTAAAATCTGCCCAAACGCCGCCACCACAAATACATCAGCCTCCCAAGTTCGGAGTTGTTCGATCGCCTCTGCTTTGCGGATCTTTTCCGGTTGAAACACCGGAATTTGATGCTGTTGGGCCAGTTGTTTGATCGGAGAAGCGCGGATCTCGCTGCCACGTCCGGCGGGACGATCCGGTTGTGTGACAACGGCGGTCACGGTATGATAGTTCAACAGGGTTTGTAACGTGGGGAGAGCAAATTCCGGCGTTCCCATAAATACAATTTTCGCCATTCAGTAATTCACTTTCTATCAGATGAGACCACGATGACCGATCATTTTCAACAGATTTACGCTCAACAGGCTGATCAATACGATCGCATGGTGTCGCATGAAGATTATCAAGGCAATATCTTACCCGCATTACAGGCGATCCGTCCATTAAAGGATCTTGAAGTGATCGAGTTTGGTGCAGGTACAGGCCGCGTGACCCGCCTACTCGTGCCGCATGTCCGTCACATTTGGGCCTGTGATCTCTCTCGGCACATGCTGATCACGGCGCGTGATCGCTTGCCGGAAGCGGTATCGTTGATCGTAGGGGATAATCGTCAAATGCCAGTACGATCAGAATGTGCCGATCTGGTGATCGCGGGGTGGAGTTTTGGCCATGCGACCGGCTGGTATCAAGATCGCTGGGCGGATGAGATCGGCCTAGCGTTAGATGAAATGGCGCGGATCATGCGTCCCGACGGCACAAGAGTGATCTTAGAGACGCTTGGCACAGGGAATCAAACACCGATCGCGCCAAATGAGACGCTTGCGGCCTATTATCACTGGTTAGAGACCGAACGCGGTTTTCAACGGACTTGGGTGCGAACCGATCTCAAATTTGAGTCGATAGACGCGGCTGTTCAAGGGACACGCTTCTTTTTTGGAGATGCGTTTGCCGATCAAGTGCGTCGTGAGGGGTGGAGTACGATCCCCGAATGCACGGGAATCTGGTGGCGGTCAGGACGCTAAAAATCGCTTACAATGTCAGCAATCAATCGCAGTGAGTAGAGAGGGCATAAGAGCAGATGAGCCAATATATCCCGTTAGAGGTAGACGATTATCATCAACAATTCACGCAAGAAAACGCACCTCACTTCCTGTTAGATGTGCGAACCGTTGAAGAATTTGTCGAAGCCCGGATTCCGGGGGCGATCAACATCCCGTTAGATGAATTGCCGGATCGTTTGATCGAAGTGCCGACCGATCATGCGATTGTGGTGGTGTGTCGTAGTGGGGTGCGAAGCATCATGGGCGCACAAGTGTTACGTGCTGGCGGACTTCAGACCGTCATGATCTACAACTTGGAAGGCGGCACAAAAGCATGGGTTAACAAAGGTTGGCCCTATGACTCTGGCGCTGAGTGAAAGGGACAATGCCGGATGTTACTGAAAACTTTTTTTGACCCCGCGTTAGCCCAAAACGCCTATCTGATCGCCTCGGATCAAAGCAAAGAGGCGATCGTGATCGATCCCTTGCGCGATCTCACGCCGTATTTGGATTACGCCACAGAACAAGGCCTTCAGATCGTCGCTGCCGTTGAAACCCACATTCACGCAGATTTTGTCAGCGGTGGCCATGAGATCGCGGCCGCTTTAGGCGCGATCTTATACCTAAGCGGTCATGGGGATCAACACGGGTATCGGTTTCAACACGATCCACTGGATGTGCGTTATGTGCGAGAAGGGGATGTGATCGCCGTCGGTGGCATGAGCTTGACGATCCTCTATACCCCCGGCCACACCCCCGAACACATCAGTTTGATCGTGACTGCGGAAGGCACCGATCAACCCTTTGCGATATTCACCGGGGATGCGCTGTTTGTGGGCGATGTTGGACGGCCGGATCTCATGGAAGTGGCGGGGCTAAGCGTGTCGAAAGAGGACAGCGCCCGCGCACAATATCAGACCGTGCAACGCTTTCAGGCCTTACCGGAATACCTTCAGATCTTGCCGGGGCATGGCGCGGGCAGTGCGTGTGGCAAGGCGTTAGGCAACTTACCGACTTCAACGATCGGTTACGAAAAGCGCTTTAATCCGGCCTTTCAATTCACTGATGAAGCCTTGTTCAGCGCTTGGCTGCTCCAAGATCAACCGGAAGTCCCGTCGTATTTCGCCCAGATGAAAAAGGTGAATCAGGTGGGGGCGGTGTTGTTGTCAAGCTTGACCTTTCCGCGTCCGGTGATCTACGACTCCGAGATCAAGATCGCCGCTCAAAAGTTATTGATCGATACCCGTCCGCGTGAGGTGTTCGCTTTGGCCCATCTCCCGGGATCGGTCAATATCGTCTCCAGTCACGCTAAATTCAGCACTTGGGTCGGTTGGTTTGTCAACTATGAGGAGCCGATCTACTTGGTGGTGGATGAGACCGAATTGGCGGAGGTGGTGATGCGCTTACGGGTGATCGGAATCGATCAGATCGGCGGTTATGTGCGACCAGAGACGGCGATGCGCTACCATTACAGCACACCCCAGATCGGGATCGAAGTGGCGCGGGCGAAACAATCTGCGGGGGCGACGATTGTGGATGTGCGCTCACAATCTGAACGCGAGGAAGGGTATATTCCGGAGTCGCTATATATCCCAATGGGCGAAATTCCCACACGCTTTCGCGAGATCCCCGCGCAAAAAGAGGTGATCGTCCAGTGTGGGAGCGGGGTACGGTCGCAAATTGTGGCCTCATGGTTACAAAAACACGGACTCAAACAGGTGTTTAACCTTGACGGCGGGATCGATGCGTGGAAAAAAGCCGACTTCCCGATCACGGTAGACTAAACGTTAAAGTGATCCCCTGTGGTCAAACAGGGGATCACTAGGGCGCTTAGAGATCGTTTTTAGATTTTTCCGAAGAATGCCGTTGTTGTAACAGGATAAACCCGCCGATGATCAACAATAACCACGCGAAATTGCCCAAGTTGCCGAAGATCATCAACTCAAAGAATAGCCATAACCCGACAAATGCGATCACACCCCACTTGATCATCTCGCGGCCGGTGCGGACTTCGGAGTCATTGTCGCGGTGCGTGCCTTGGAATTGTAACCCAAAGCCGATCAACGCCGGATATAATGACCACGCATACGCCCATGAGGCCCAATGTCCGGTCAAGTTTTGATAGAACAAGATCGCCCCTGTCCCTAACAAGATCACGCCGGGGAAGATCATACCGACGTTATTGAGTCCACCGCGATTCGCTAGATAGACAAACAATGCGCCGGGGGCAGCCACCAACAGCGGCCACATCCCACCCCATAGATCCACGTTAAGCCATTGCATCAACAGGAATCCGACTCCTAACGCCACAAGCGCGTAACCGGCCTTGGTGCGATTATCTGTGTTTTGTAACCAAGTGTTCATGGGTGTCTCCAAATTTCCTATTTATCGGGCAACTCTACTCTTATTTACGCTCCAGTGAACGAAAAGTTCCAAATTTTTACAGGTTTTGATGATCGGGCGAATCGTGTTTTGCCTTTCGTCGCTGTCTGTATGGCCATAACCGGAACATGATGAGGCCGATCAATGCAAAGATTAGCCGTGCGGCCGAATTTCCGAAGATCAAGATCTCGAAAAACAGTCCGAATCCGATGAATACGATCATGCCCCACCAGATGAGATCATCGCCCGCGTTGACTTCGATCTGATGACCGCGCTTTTCGCCCTGAAAACGTAATCCCATACCGAGTAAGACCGTATACAAGATCCACATATAAGCCCAAGATAACCAATGTCCGGTTAGGCTCTGATAGAACAAAATGACTCCCGTCCCTAATACGAGTAGACCGGGGGTGATGCGTCCGATCTGACTCGGATCACCTTGATGCGCTTGGGAGATCAACCATATTCCCGGCGCGATGATCAAAAATGTCCACATCCCGCCCACGACATTTGCACCTAACCCTTGTAACACCAAGAAACCGATCCCTAATATCGCCAAGATGTAACCAATTTTCGCCCGGTCATCAAGTTGACTAAACCATACACGCATCGCATCACTCCACCCTTCACACTTCAAACGGCCATTTTATCGAAACCATGCTAAGTTTCTATGGCGCTTTCATGTAGGAGTTTCAAAAGTTATGAGTCAACAAATTGGAAAACATGAGCAGTAATCTCAGAAAAGTATCTTATCAATGGAGACCCACCCCACGCGGGCCAATTCCCTTTCCTATGTACGGAATGGGGTCATAATTTAATCTCACAAAGACTCAAAATGATCTTTACCAGCTCACAACAGCTTTTTCTCTAGGTTCTTCCTCTATGTCCTCTGTGGTTCAAAGCTTTTCCGATATCTAATTCTACAGTTTATAAAAAATTGAAAAATACAGACAAATGTTACGACTTTTCCGCTCATCTGTGCTATCATCAACTCAGGATTCACCCTAAGGAGGTTTGGATGAACGTGC
>JALOOG010000185.1 GCA_025454525.1 Anaerolineae bacterium
CGATCCGATCGCAAAGGCAACCGCTCACTCAATACGATCGAATTGGCATGTTGATAAGCATCTTCAAGCTGATGTTCGATCAAATCATCAGTGGAGCGGATGCGCCCTTCTAGGAGTTCGATCGCGGTAGAAACGCGCTCTTGTAAGCCAAAATCGCGATCAAAACGTTGGGCGTTGTAGATCATCGTGCGTCTCCATAACAGCAGGATCGCGCTCAACAGGGTGATGCCTGCTAAGATGCCGACTCCCGTCAGGATCAATACCAGTTGATCGGAGACACCTAATTGAAATCGCGAATAAAGCGCTAATCCCAATCCTAAAAGCAGAAAAGGCGCGATCACACGGGGAAGCCATTTGACGATCTGTTGAAAACGATAACGCCGATCCCAACGTTGTACGACCGCTTGAAAATCATAAGTTTGTGTGGCCATGGGTTATAGCTCCGTGCGGCGAATTTGACGAATGGATAGGGTGATCAACACCGCTGAGATCACCAAATAGAGGATCGTAAAGCTGATCCATGGGGATGCGATCGGGATCGATCCACCGTTACTGCTTAAGGTTTGTGACCAAAAGCCAAGCGTTTGTCCGTTGATCAAGAGCGTTTGTGTGCCGAGTCCGGCGGTGATCGGGTTGAGTGAGATCACCAATTGTTGTAAATAGATCAATAAGGCTTCGGCACCGGGCGATCCACGAAAAGTACCACCAGCATCATAAGCGATTCCTTGCGCGATCCCTAGTAAAATGCTTAAGGCGATCGGGAGTCCAAAGATGAAGGCGAAAGCAAAGGTATAAGAGCGCACACTGGCGGTTAAAGTGCGTTCAGTAAGCGTGGAAAAGAATAAACCCACCGTGCCGAGTGTGATCGCCGTGACCACCAAGATCACAAATGAGATCAAGAGTTCGGTTTCGCTCACCCCGCCGAATAAGAAGGCGATACTTTGCAACGGAATCGCCGCCAATAACAGCAAGAAGATGTATCCTAGCGCCGACTCCAGTTTTCCGATGATAAACGACGGACGCGGTAACAAGGTGATTTGCAGTAGATCATAGGTTTTGCGTTCACGTTCACCGGTGACTGCACCTGCGGTGAAGGCCGGCGCGATAAAGATGATCAAGATCATCTCGATTCCCACCACGGCCGCGAATAAGACTCGCCCTAATTCCCCGGTGACTGAAGCGACAAACCCCCGATTTATAGGAGAATAGGCGATATACAGTAAGATCGTAAAAGCGCTCATCAAGCCTAAGTAGACGGTGATCACCGCGAAAGCGCGTGCGCCGCGCATCCGCTCCCGAAGTTCTTTAAGCATCACCGGATTGACTCGGAAAGCTTGTAGATCGGGGATCAACACGATCAAACTCCACAGAAGCGCGATCAGGGTAAGAATGGCGGGGGTGAATCCGAACAGGATCAAAAGCGCTAAATTGCCGATGAACGCGATCAACGCGGTGAGAAACGCCCAAAATTCTTGCGCCAATACCCCGACCATGGTCACCAATAAGACACTGGTATTGATCAATAGGAGCAGAATCGTCACCAAGAGCGCGGTATCATCGGCGTTGGGATAGCGAAATAACAAGCCACTTTTGAGGAGGCTAAAGGTTTGTGGCATGGCCATTAGCGCCACGATCATCCCGATCACCATGAGACCGACCGCAAAAATCGCATTGAGGATCGCGATCGCTTGTAGGCGTGATCCGGCCCGCTCAAGGCGTTGTTCACGGGGAGTCAGCGAAGGGGCAGCAGTTAAAGTCTCTTGCATCACAGCTCCAACTTACTCTGATTAATCAACAAATTCCCTGCAACCACTTGACGGGGTGCAAGCAAATAACCCACAATCAAGCCGATCGCTAAGGCGATTAGAATCCATCGGGTATTTAGCGAATCGATAGCGGTCATCACAATCCTTTTCCGCGGTGATCATTTTTTTAAGCTTACTCTAGATCGGGTAAATGTGTCTAGAGAGCATCGATAGAATCAAAGGGCAATCGATTCAACCCGGGTTTACTCAGGTGGCGGTGACGGCAGCGACTAAGGCAAAAAATTTTTTCGGCGACAGCGGCAGGGTAGTCAGATAGACGGTAAGATTGAAAGTGTGAGCGCACGCAAAAACCAAAAGCCAAAAATCACCCATCAGATACGCCTTTGGTATGAGATCGGTCATGTTCGATCAACTATAGCACAAGTGAGCGAAAAAGTCGTAACAAATGTTACGACTTTCTGCGGATGCGTTTTGAGGCGATTACTCTGCATCGAATCTCAAGATCAGCGATCAAAATGCGAGGATCAGATTAGATCTGTTAACAGGCGTAAGCATGAGTAGAATAAGCACGCATAATGGTGCTTTTAAAGAAAGACAAAAACCGGTGTCTCAGACGATTTTGGTCGTGGATGATGATCCCACCAACCGCGAATTGTTAGAAGCCATCTTGCACTTGATGGATTATCGGGTGGTGATGGCCGCCTCAAGCGATCAAGCCCGATCGATCTTGCGAGATACTCGGCCGGATCTGGTGATCTTAGATGTGCGTTTGCGCTATGAAACGGAAGGCTTAGATCTGTGTCGAGAACTCAAAAGCACCGATACCACAGCATCGATCAGGGTTGCGATGATCTCGGCATTGGATGGTGAATCCGAACAGCAGGCCGCTAAGGCGGCCGGAGCGGATGGGTTTTTGCGACGTGGCCTAGAAGTGCCAGCCTTATTGGATCAGATCGCCGCGCTGTTGGGTGGATCGTAGGGGCGGATACCCCGCCCCAGCCTATCCCGGTTATCGCGAAAGCATGTGCGCCATACGATAGTAGTCTTGGCCGATCTCACGCATCCGAGAAGTCACGTCTTCTAGCGGTACAGGCACAATATCGCGCCCATCTAACCCGACCATGATCCCGGTTTCGTTGTTTAACATGCGTTCAACGGCGTTCATACCTAGGCGTGTTGCTAACAAGCGATCGAATGCGGTCGGCACGCCACCGCGCTGAATATGCCCCAAAATCGTTAAGCGCATCTCAAAACCGACTTGATGTTGGTTCAAATAACTCATCAACTCGGTCGTGCGATACGGTGCGCCTTCGGCGATCACCGCGATCGCGTGGGTTTTGCCACGGGTATAGGCATCGCTCAATTGTTGGGCCACGTCTTCCATAGAAGGGCATTGATCTGGGGTGATCACCACTTCGG
Source organism: Anaerolineae bacterium (assembly GCA_025454525.1). Lineage (GTDB taxonomy): Bacteria > Chloroflexota > Anaerolineae > Aggregatilineales > Phototrophicaceae > JALOOG01. The sequence continues at coordinate 3,186 of JALOOG010000185.1, forward strand.
CCCCGCCCAAGATCGCGCCCATTAAAGCGAGATAGCCGCAATTGCGCCCCATCACCTCAATGATGAAGCCGCGATTGTGCGAGGTAGCGGTATCACGCAAGCGATCTAACGCATCTAAGATCACATTGAGCGAAGTATCGACCCCGATACTCATATTGGTGCCCCAGATGTCGTTATCGATGCTGGCCGGCACGCCCACCACAGGTACCCCCAACCTAGAGAGGGCGATTGCCCCACGCAAGCTGCCGTCGCCTCCGATCACGATCACACCTTCAATGCCTTTTTCGTTAAGGCTACGGAGCGCTTTCTTTTGTCCCAGTGGGGTTTTAAATTCTTCGTTGCGGGCAGTCTGTAAGATCGTGCCGCCGCGTTGCAAGATGCCACTCACATCGCGACTGGTCAGTAAACTAATGTCACTGCTAAGCAACCCTTGATAAGCTTGGCGAATCCCATACACCTCAATATTGTATTCCAGCGCGGTTCGTACCACGGCGCGAATAGCGGCGTTCATGCCGGGCGCGTCGCCCCCACTGGTCATCACGGCGATCCGTTTCATGCCCCATCTCCCATTTTAACCAAGTCCTATAAGCGTAAATTTGGGTTTCATGCCCCTGTCATCAGTCGGTTATTTATGGGCTTTAAAAAGTTATAAGTTTGGGTGTGATGCTGTGGTTATTTTACCGCATGATCGGGGTTTTAGGGCAATTCGTCAAACATGAGATCTTAAATGTGGGGTCTGGATGATGATAGAGGCGGGGTAATCTAAGATCTTATCCGTCGTCAACATTCAAAAAAACATTGATCATGGTTTGAAAAGCCGTGACAAACGTTTGTGTTTTAGTCAATGCGTGTGTCTTTTGTTATTTGAGCGGATTTCTCGGTTATAATCAGTGGAAAGTAACCAGTCTTGAGGGCTATATGAAGTGGAAGTACGGCTTATTCCTTCCCCCATTGATCGGGATGTTGATCGCGGGTCTGTTACTGCTCAATATCACTGCACCTAATCCGACCGGCCGCCGTTATTCCAGTGAAATTGTGTTGACCACGGGAGGGCCTAGCGCTATTGGTGTTTCTGGTGAGCGGATTTTGTCCGAAGATTTAGGTTTACCTCGAAATGACATCGGTAGCGGGCGGATGTGTGTCTATCAGGCTCACCTATTGCCTTGTACCCATAGTTCACAGGGGTATCGACCAGATTTTATCAATGAACGTTGGATCATAGATGCCAAAAACCGAAAAGAACTCAACAGCGACTATGATCAATTGACGGCCTTTGCTGAAGTGGCCATGCAAACCGGTCGCAGTTTTTGGATTTATGTACGAGTCGATACGGTGGTCGATCCGGTGTTTGTGGAGTTAACCGAATCCACAGGGGGCGGAGTCGTTTCGTATTTTCGGGTAGAAGGTTGGCAAGATCCGGTAGATCGGATCGCACAAGTGATCTTAATCGGATCGATCCTTGTGATCGGGGGGATTTTAATCTGGTTATGGCTGGATTCGTTGCCAGATGTGCCGGAAGATCCCGGTAATGATCAACGCGGTGGCACATTGGATGAAGCTGAGCGATTCGCAAAGCGTGCCAAAGAACGCGCACGCGCTCAATCCGAAAAGTATCGACTAAATTAGGTAAAAGAACCATTCACACGCATATTTGACACAACGCGCAAAAAACACAGGAAATACGCAAATCAATAGAAGATCAAAAAAGGGCGGTGATTGATTTCACCGCCCTTTCGTGTGACTCATTTAAGTTTTAGGGGATCATCACCGGGTTGAAGGTGGTGCGATTGCTCACATCCAACAGCGGTTCTTTGATGCCGTCACCCGAGTCATCCGTCCAGTTGAAGTTACCCGCGTTACGCAATGTTGCGGAAATGTTCAATACGTCAGTGCGGGTGCTGGGATTGTTACGGCTCGCCAATAACGCGGCTGCGCCGGCCACATGCGGAGAGGCCATGCTGGTTCCGCTGATGGTGTTGTAACCACCGCCGGGCCAAGTAGAGCGGATGCAGACACCAGGGGCGGTGATCTCGACCACTGAACCGAAGTTGCTGAAATTGGCTAAGGTATCATCGATATCCGAACGGCAAGTAGAGGCTGCACCACCACCCGCTAAGCCATTGAAGTCGGCTAACGCTGAAACGGTGATCACATCAGGATGATTCGCCGGGCTAAAAGTTGAAGCGTTAATGTCGCTATTGCCCGCCGCTACCACAAATACCACACCGCGAGCGATTGCATTGGAGATCGCTTGATCTTGCGCGGCGCTTTGGCAGTTATTGCAGCCTAAGCTCATGTTGGCAACTTCGATCGTGGCAGAGTTTGCGGCAACCCAGTCAATGCCCGCGATGATCCAGTTGGTGTAACCGCTGCCTTGGTTGTTTAACACACGGACACCCCAAAGGCGCGCACCGGGGGCCACGCCGACCACACCGAAACCATTATCACGAGCGCCGGCCGTACCCGCCACATGCGTTCCGTGACCATTGCCGTCGATCGGGCTGCTGGTAGAGCAGCGTTTGGTGGTGGGGCTGCTGGCAACACAGTTCACATGACCCGCGATCCGTAAATCGGAGTGCGAGGCGATCCCGCTGTCGATGATCGCGATGTCTACGTCAACGCGGAGGTCTTCCACGCCGTCAATATCAAGATTGGTGTTACCGTTGGCAAAAATGCGCGGAATACCAGTGGGCAGCGATTGTTGGGCGATCGACCAAATTTGATTGGCTTCAACAAAGGCAACGCGGGGATCATTCCGTACTTGGGCCAAGCGGGCCGAGGGGATGTCGGCGGCAAAACCGAACAACGCATGGCTATATTGTTCGTGAACCGTCAGGCCATACGAGGTGGCCATACCACGAACGGTTTGTCCGAAGTTCATTTGTCCCGAACGGAACGCTTGATCTCTTAGGACGACAATGTAGCCGGGCGCACGGCGGGCTTGCGCGTCAATTTCGGACGCGGGGGCGAAGCCAACTGCCAACAGCGCGAGCAAGGCGAAAACCGGAATGGCGAATTTAAGAAAACGAGACATTGCAAGTACACTCCTAAAGTTAACTTGTGTTTAAAAAATGTGGAGGCGCATTTTCAACCCGTGTCATCCGTTTCCTCCACGATGACCCTTGCTTGTAACGACAATGGGCGAAGCGTTACATCAAGCGTTGATGGGTCAAAAGTTAACACGAGGTTAGCGTAATGTAAAGAAATGGTTGATTGGTACTTTTGTCCTATTTTTATGACCCATAATTTGTGCATCTTGTCACAATCACTTACTGAGACCCCGGCCTCTAAAGTAAGATCGCGGAGGGCAAGTAGTTTTTGTAATATCTATGTGTACGATTTTATCGCTTCCCACAACGCTTTCGACTCTGATTTGCATCTATCGTTTTCTAAACACTTTTAGGACTTTACAATAGCAAGCGGCGACCAGTGTCTTTCCATCGGAACTCCAAGCAACACAATTTACCTGATTAGAATGGGGATTGGCCTTCAAAAGTGGTGAGGATAAAGGCGGGTTTTAGTGATTTGTTGATAGAAATTTAGATATTCATGGGTTGAGAATCGTCGTAGTGCAAGACCGTAACCACTCCATAGGAATCCAACCCTCGCTGATTTCATTGTCGATGTTTAAATACGCAATACGCGCCCAATCAAACTCATTAAAAATTTGATGATACAATACCAAAACCTTACTATTAGCACTCAATGATATACCAGTCTCCTGTGTATTGGGGT
>JALOOG010000186.1 GCA_025454525.1 Anaerolineae bacterium
ACGACAACCGGAAATTGTTTTACATCGCAGAAGCGCAAGGGTGGTTACAGGATGGGACTTACGCAGGGCAGACATTTCAAAACATCCAACTGACCGATATCTTACTTGAGCAACCGGATCTTTGGGATACGGATTGGAGCTATTCCAACCTTAAAGGACTTTATATTGAAGGGGGGGCTTTGGTGGGGGCAGCGTTCAAACACGCCAACTTAAAGCACGCATGTTTTTTGAAGGCGGATCTATACATGGCGAATTTCGATCACGCCAATATGGTTCAAGGGATGTTCATGGTCAACTGGAACACGACTCCCAACGCTTCTTACATCTCCGCAAACGGAGCGGATTTGGAAGAAACGATTCTGGTCGGAGGTTGGCGTTATGGTTCATTTAAAAATGCCAATATGCGTAACACATGGTTGCATGAGGTTCGGCTTAATAATTCAACCTTTCTAGGGGCGAATCTAGACGGGGTTAAAAACGATTGGGTACAGTGGGGTGAAGACACTATCATGCCCAATGGTGAACCCTATCATATTTTCACCCCTCTTTGCTTAGTCCAAAGAAAGAGAAAAAATAATGACCCGACCAGCACCTCTAACGGATCAAGATCACAATACGGGCAACCCCGCACCGACTCATTGGTAGAAGTGGTAATCGGTATGTTCATATTGGAACAGAAAGAGTAGCATCATGAAAAAAAATGAGTGGATTGTCAACGGGAGACGTACTTTAGCTGAATGGCAAGTGACTCTAAACCCAATGGAGGATCTTGAGACCACTGTCAACAGTTATTGGGCGTTTTGGGAATACCTTTTGTTACAGGCAAAAACCGAACGAATATTCGGGATCGTCGCCGATTTTTACGATGCCGATCATCAGCCATTAGATTACCTATCGTATTGCAAAATGAAATATCACACGGAAAATAAACTTAACCTGTTTTCTATCGTATTAAGATCAACTCATGAATTTCCTTTCCAACAAGAGGTCTGTTGTTACAATTTAGACGGTGAAGTGGAGCGGTTTACCACCCGAAATCTAGGCGGCTTACTGGAAAGCTTACGTCCAGATATTCAATCTAAGGACACTAAACTAGATTTCATGCCTTGTATCATCGGGTTACGTATCGACCAGCCGCGGCCCCTTGTGGGTTTAAGTAGTATAGAAAAAGAACCCATTCGTATAGGTATCGAACTCACTTCAAGCATTTGGTTTCCCAAAGTGCTAGACAAATTGAATGAAAAGTTGGTTAAAGAATATAGCTGGATGGACAATGGTGAGCTTGCCGATTGTAACACGCCCCGCCTCAATCGCTTTCTCCTAAATGTGCGCGAAAAAGCGCTTGAGATGAAGAGTGGATGGGAACTTGTCGAACCCAAGCCTTATTTCCGCACCGAGAAATACAAAGAGATGGTTTCAGTGGATGGAATTATAATTTAAGGAGGATCAAATGACCAACCCAACACCTTTACCGGATCAAGATCGCAATGTGGGCAACTCCGCACCGACTCACTATGCTTTAAACAGCGCTTATATCGCAGCGGCCGCGTTTAATGAATTTGCTGCTACCGTGCGTAACAGGGATCGATTAGCGGCAACATCGCGACTCCCAGACACCGGATCTCACCGATCTGGACGCATTGATTTCCACACCCATGGAGACGGATCAGTCCATCTTACGTAGGTCTGTTCCCCTCCCCTTGTATGGAAAGGGCTAGGGTTGGACGCAAGAAACTTTTCTGAGATTACTTCTGTGGTTCAAAGCTTTTCCTCTACCTACTTCTACAATTCATAAAAAATCGAAAAATACAGACAAATGTTACGACTTTTCCGCTCATCTGTGCTATCATCGACTCAGGATGCACCCTAAGGAGGCTCGGATGAACATGCGGTTTCAGCTGATTGGGTCTTTTCACGTTGGCTTTTTGGCCTCTGGATACAATCTTACGATCCCCCTAACCACGTTGCCGCTGTCGCCGAATTTATTTTTTCGCTTAGCCGCCGCTGCCAATCGGCGAGTTTCAAACCGATTCGATCGCCCTCCCTCTAGCACTCTAGGTGTTTTCATCTTCAAGATAAAACGTTATGATTGAGCGACTTAGGTTGAACCGAGATGGATGTGATGTTGATGACTTCCCAAGACACCTTGATGCGTGTGTTTAAGTTTACCCCTGCTGATCTGGCAGCGAATCGTGACGGCGGTTTTAGCGACCATCAGATCGCGCAATTTAAACGCCGCGCCCAGCTTTTCGGCGGTATGATGATCGCAGGTTTGATCGTGATGACGCTCACCTTTAGCCAATTACCAGAAAGTCGCCTTGATCCTGAACCTTCGCCGATCGTGGTCTTTGGATTTTTGTTGGCTTTGGCCTTGACTGGCTTCACTGGCGTTGAGCTATTTGTCACCGTGAACGTATGGCGGCGGGGGGTGGTACAACGCGCCCGCGGCCAAGTCAGCCTGACGATCGATCCCAAGCGGCGCACCTTTGGCAAATTAAACATCGGGGAGTTTGAGATGTACGTGCCTAAATCGGAATTAGCCGTGCTACAAGACGGGGCGATCTATGCGTTATATTATGTCACCCCGCGTAAACAGATCATTTCGCTTGAGTTGATCGAACCCTAAAGAGAGCAACTGATGACCCTATCGATCCAACAATTTGAAGAATTTTCGTTTCGTGCTTGGCCCGCCCTTGACTCGGAACAGTACGACGGATGGTTATTACGTTTCACCCACGGTTACACCCGTCGCGCCAATTCGATCAATCCGATCTATGGTTCTACACTAGACTTAGGTGAAAAAATCGCCCACTGTGAACAGCGCTATCGCCAGCAACAACTCACGCCCTGTTTTAAACTCACACCGATCGCCCAACCGACCGGACTTGATCAGATGTTAACAGAGCGCGGTTATCAGCGCGAAGTCGAATCGCGGGTGATGATTGCGGACTTGGGAGCGGCCAACCTTTCGCTTGATCCCAGCGCTAACCTGAACACCCATGCCACCGAGACATGGTTACAGGACTTCACGACGCTGAATCCCACCCATGCGCCACATCTCCAGACGATGCGCGCCTTGTTTGAACGCATTGAGGGGAAAACCTACTTCGCCACGGTTCAGCATGAGGGCGAAACCGCCTCGGTCGGTTTAGGGGTGGTGATTAATGAGATCATCGGACTCTTCGACATCGTGACTCGTGAGGACAAGCGCGGTCATGGCCTCGGTCGCAACTTGGTGAGCGCACTCTTATCCGAGGCCCGCGCACAAGGGGTAAAAACAGCTTTTCTACAGGTCGCTGCGGATAATGCCCCTGCCCAACGGCTCTATAGCAAACTTGGTTTTCGTGTGTTTTATCCGTATTGGTATCGCTGCTTACGCTAAGAAAGGTCTGCACTCATGAATGTTGAATTTTTGACTCGCACGCGCAATCGTCATCTCAAATTGATGCAAAAGACGATCGATACTTACGGACACGTCCTCAAAGATCTTACCCCGGAACAAGCGGTTGCTTATACCGATGGCCCGGAAGGTTGGTCTGTGGTTGAAGTGTTGTGCCATGTGCGCGATTTTAACGAGATCTTCTTACAGCGAGCGCAACTGATGGCTGCTCACGATCAGCCCGCGTTGCAAGCTTACGATCATGAAGCATTGGTTGTGGAACGCGATTATAAGTCGCAAGATTTTCGTGCGGTCTATGCGGATTTGCGCGCCAAACGTGAGGAGGCGATCCGCTTTTTCGAGGCGCTGACTCCCGAACAATGGGAGCGTGTGGGCATTCATCCCGAAGTGGGCCCGATTACGCTAATGGATAGTATGATCCAAGTCGGTCATCATGACGCGGATCATCTTGAACAACTCACCCGGATCATCACCCAGATCCCCCGTTAACCTCAGGAAAGTAGCGCCGCATGTCTTTAGACCTAACTGAAACCCGGTGGTTATACCCGCAAAATGTGACGTTTATCGATCAACGCCGTGTCATTCATGAGGACGAAATCCGGCAGAATGTCGCTCTGCGTGTGCCGTCGGAGCGCGCCTTGGTGCTGACCTTGATCGCCTGTACGTTGTTAGGGAGTGGGTTAATCGCATTTGGACTGCGGCGCTTACTCATCACTTGGAGTGAGATCACCCAACTATGGGGAAACCCGATCCCCACAGGATGGGCGATCGGTCAATTGTTATTGGTGATCTTAGCGTTTGTGCTGTTGTATTTAGGGGTAGATTTTGTGCGTGCCGCGATGCGTTTAGTAACCTTATTTCCGTTTCGCGGGATCAAAACCCAAGTGTATGAACGCTTGTTAGCGCGTGGACGTTTGACCATCGGACAAGTGACCCAAGTCGTCCCACAACTGAATGATCAAACCATGATCCACTTTACTTTCAAAAATCGGCGCAACCAAGAGACCAAAGGCCTGTTTCTGACTCAATCGCCGATCTTGTTAACGCCAGAGTCATCCGTATGTGTGTTATATAGTGAATTTGCGGCGGTGCTGTTATAGATATTCGATCACCTTGATCGCATCATGATCATCCAGTTCTACGATTACCTGTTGATACTGCCGGAGTCCGCGAACCAAGATAAAACGATTCGGTTCTTCTCCTGCGCCCCAGTCGTGATCGATCACGGCCTCACATTGCAATTGTTCACAGAATCGCCCGATCACGGCTAAGGTTTCAGTTGGGATGAGCGTATCCTCTAGGATCACAAAATTGAGCGCGGTCGGAAACTCACCTCCAGGTAGCGCGATCACCTCACAGATGATCTCGGTGGATTTGTCGATTTTTGTCCAGTCAATGTTATCTTGGTGCATCGACACCCGTGCCGCATCCACTTGAAACACCGCGACCACGGCATCTAAGACCGTCGCTAAAGTGGGACGAATATTCAGATAAAACATCGGATCAATCCAAGCGATAAACATCAGTTCTCTCCTTAAAATTGTGTTTTAGTCCTTACGATCAGAAAGATCTTAAAGGATTTTGATGATGTCTGGTGGATATACCAAGACACGATTCATCCCTTTTTTGACCTAAATGCTTGTTTAGCACTTTTGCTACGATGACTCGGTTAAAAAAATTTTCCTGTGGATGTGACTATGGCACAAATTCAAAATGCGATTCGGTTTAAGCTTAGTATACCAACTTCCAAATTTTTGTTTGATAAACTGCTCATCTTTAGACGGGTACAAAATTGCAGTAAGGATACCTTCTCATGGATAACTTGCCATAAAGTACCATTTTGAACACATGCTTCTCGATAACATTCTGTGTCTAGCGCTACGTTAAAAAAACGGTTTCATCACCTGCCCTAAAAGGCTACGCTTACGGACAAGTTGTGGGGATGGGCGAGTTTCCAAGTTTGCACGATGTCTTGTAAGCGCAACCACCCACGCCATAGGACTTTGACTTCCGGTTCCCCGTCGGACTTGCGCCCGATAAACCCGCCGAGTTTGGCAATCGTCCGCACCGCCTCGCGAAGGGTTGGCGGTGCTTCAGGCAGACGAGCCGGCTGGGTGGTGAAGGCCATCAACGCTTGCCATTCAACCGTTGTAAGCGCTGTGGTACAAGCTTCATCCGGTGTTTGTCGTGCCTGATGAGTCAACCACAGCAAGCGCCAAACCACTTGCGAACCGATCCCAAGGAGTCGGTCGAGAGCGATCACTTTGCACAGTTAACGGTCTTCAAAATGACATCCACTAAGAGGTCGCGACAAGGATTCATTCAACCCTTGTATCCATTTGAAACACTCTTTTTCCGTTACCGGCAGACTTTGGGAGTCTTGCTTGCCGACTTTTGAACGGACCGGCCGTGACCAAACCTGCTGCTATAGCACCCCTAACGGCACATAACAGCCAACGTCGTATGAGCCAAGAAGCCTAGCGTTTGATGATCGCTTAGCACCCCCAAATCCACCAATGCCGCACGGTTGGCAAAATTGAACTTAGTGGTGTCCTGCACCGCTAAGATTAGCGGTTCTTCCAGTTGTGCAATGCGCTGTTGCATCAATTCGCGTGTGTGTTACCTCCTCGTTATTCAAGAAGCAATATCCCCCTTTCGCTGTGACCATTCGTTCAACGTTTGTAGCAACAAACAATGCAGTTTGGCACTCAAGTCTTGCACAAGCCGCATTAACCGTTTGTCCAGCAGCTGATCTCCAAATACTGAGGTCATCTTTGCCTCCCGCCCTTTCCAATCCCGTCTACACCCTCAACCCATTTGTCCATAATGCGTAGCCAACCATGAGGAAGGGAATCGGCCGGAATGAGATGGGGTGGTGTCTCTCCATGGGTGGGTGCTTTTCTGAGATGACGTAGAAGCGTTGGGGGGTGCTTTTTGCAGAGGATCGGAAAATCCCAAAATCACACGGATGCGTTATACTATTAACGATGACTCGCGCTGATTGACCGGATGATGCTGATATGACTCCACCCCAACCCACCTACCCGATCCCGTTTATGGCGAATAAACTGAAGCCCGATTATGTGCCACGGGAGGAATTACAGGGCATCATCGGACACTTCTTGACCCGTGATGATCGCGCCGCGATCACCTCCGCGTTACAAGGCGCGGGCGGCTATGGCAAGACCACGATCGCACAAGCGGTGTGCTATGATCCGCGCATCTGGGGTAAATTCAGCGGCGGGATCTTGTGGGTGACATTAGGCGAGTCGCCGCCGGATGCGCGGGCGCAACTCTTGGATCTGTACCGATTGTTGACCAAAAGCGAACTCAACCTCACCGAGATCAACGCGATTAAGGCGGCGTTGAATCAAGCGTTAGAAGATCGTCCGGTCTTGTTGGTGATCGATGACCTGTGGCGGCCGGAGCATCTCACCCCGTTTCTGCTCAATTGTACGCTGCTGATCACCACCCGTCACC